>WRAX01000022.1 GCA_009779935.1 Defluviitaleaceae bacterium
TATAACAAAGACAGACCACATTCTGCCAATGATTTTCTTCCACCTAATGAGAAGGAGAAGGGATTTGGTGGTGAATGATAAATTATTTTACGAAATTGTGTCTACTTTATTGACTATAGTCCAGCTCATTTGCATTGTTTATGCTGTATTAAGGGATAGCAAACCCTATACACCGCACCATTAACCAACCATATCAATAAAATTACCCAGGCCATTAACGATGGTCTTTTTGTCATGTCAAAAGTCAAGTCAAAAATTTATTTAGATTTTTTCAATTTGGGGCTCGACTTTTGATAGCTGGTCTAAAATAAAATTCTTGCTGTGGTCGGCGTTATTCCACTTGTATCAGCACCTAAATCTGCAATTCAAAATAAAAAATGCCCTGTTCAATTTTGGCTGCGACCAATTTTGAAACAGAGCAATTTTGGAATTTTGAATACTATGCTTTTGATTCATCTTAAAACGTAATAACGACTTGCATTTCTTTAAGCAACCTCGCTTTATATGCACAAACACCCCTCCCTTCGAAGAAAGTAATACCATTATACCACATTGCTTACAAAAAGGGAAGCTGAGTCAAAAATATTTTCGTGACTTTGCCGCATTAGTTGTGTTATAATTATACAAAATATGTTTGGATGGGTTGCCTATGGGAAAAGTGATACTAATTTGTGGCAAAATGGGTTCCGGCAAAACCACTTATGCAAAAAGGCTTGCCGAAAAACTTAATGCCGTAATCATATCCCACGATGAAATAATGCTCGGTTTATTCGGGGGAGAAATGTACAAAAATAATAAAGAACAATTTTACAAATACCACTCATGGGTTGATGGTTACACCAAACGCATGGCGGGGGAAGTTGCAAAGGCTGGTGCAACCGTTATCTTTGCCAATGGATTTTGGTCACGTATCGAGCGTGATGAGTTACGAAAAACCTATGGTGACATGAATATTGTATGCGAACTTCACTACATAGATACTTTGGAGGAGCGGCGGTATAAAAATATTCAAAAACGAAATGATGAAATTCGCAAAGGTGGGATGGGTTATATCTTAACTGACCCAGAGGACATAAATCATTTTTTTGAAATACCTGGCGACGATGAGGTTGATTTTAGGGTAATGTTTGAGTGAGTTTTGAAACCGATGCTACCCGTAAGTAAAACAAAAGGTTGCCTTTTTGGTGCAAAAATGGTAAAATGGTTATATGTCGTAGCACGGAGGAATGGAATGCACCCACGCTTTAATGAAGAAGAATTTGAAAAGCTAAAAAAAATAACACCCATTTACCAATGGGGGCTGGAAACCTTATTAACAAAACTTAAAATCGTACATGAGGACTTAAAAAACTTCCAAAAACGGGATGCTATTGATTATGTAGCAAGCCGCATAAAAACCCCCGAAAGCATTGCCCAAAAACTGCACAGGCTGGGCCACACCATAACGGCGGAAAGTGCCAAAACCCACCTGCGGGACATTGCAGGGATACGGATTTTATGCCCCTTTGCCGATGATATATATTTTTTAGCAAAACTTTTGCGCTCCATGCCGGAAATTGGTATTGAAAGCGAAAAAGATTATGTCAGCAATCCGAAGCCCAGCGGCTACCGCAGCTATCACATTATCACCGAAGTGCCTGTATTTTATTCGGGCAAAGTTGAAAATGTGGCAGTGGAAATCCAGATACGCACAGAGGCTATGAATTTTTGGGCAACTTTGGAGCACAAAGTGCGCTACAAATATGATGGCAAAATACCCCAACATCTTGGTGATGAATTAGTAGAAATTGCTAATCAAATTTCCCAGCTGGATAACCGTATGTTTGCCATGCATGAAATTGTTAAAACACAGACCTAAGTGATCCGAATCTATCGCCTTCTTATGTCTGCGTGTTGTTGATATTGGGCAAGGGCGTATTCTTCACGAAATCCAAGTACACGTGGCACATATGCCATGGTTTCCGCAAATGGCGGAATGCCGCCGTGTTGTTGCACTCGTGGCCAGCCGGCATTGTATCCTGCCAATGCCAATTCCTCATCACCACCAAAGCGCTCCAATAGGCTACGAAGATATGTTGTGCCTGCATTAACATTCTGCATAATGTCAAAGGGGTCTGTTACGCCCAAATTGCGGGCAGTGGCAGGCATTAGTTGCATCAACCCCATTGCGCCCGCATGGGACACTGCCAAAGGGTTGTAACTAGATTCGGCACGGATAACGGCACGTATTAAATTGGCATCCACCCCATGGTGGGTTGATGCGGCGGTAATTGCTGCATCAATAATTGGGTTTATATTTCCGCTTGGCGTGTTTGATACGGCATGGCTGTAACTGTTAAGGATTTGATAAAAATCAGCACCCTCCAACTCCTCCACCGAACCGGCGGCTTGGGGATGGGCATCGGAAGCCCTGTCAACCCCCCTGCCCTGCTGTGTTCCCGCCAGACGTTGGTTAATTGCATGGTCTATTCTCGCCCGTGCCATATCAACAATGGCTGCGGAGTTAAAATTACTCATAAAGTCACCTCAATGCTACTATACCATATTTTCGACAAATTTGCAAGGAGAAGTTATATCATGATGGATACAAGATCATTAAAAGTTTTGGAATTTGATAAGATTGTAGAGCGGCTGGCGGGAAAGGCGATTTCCCCCGCAGGCAAAGCACTTTGCGGTAAACTTGCCCCTATGGGAGATTTGGAGCAAATACAGCAAGCTTTAACGGAAACCCAGCAAGCACTGGATTTTTCCATGAAGGCGGGGCATTTGCCCCTTGGCGGCATAAAAGATATTGCACCAAGCCTTAAACGAGCAAGTTTTGGCGGCACACTAAACACAGAGGAGCTTTTTCACATCGGTGAATTTATTTATGTTTGCCGCAAAGTGCAAAATTATGCCAAGTCAGTGGAGCGGCGGGAGTATCTTGATTTGCTGGACCCCCTGTTTGAACAAGTTGAAATACCTGACCGTTTAGAGAAAGACATAACCCGTTGCATCGCCAACGAAAAGGAAGTATCTGACGAAGCTTCTGCTGTGCTATCAGGCATACGACGTGGCATTAAGTTGTCCCACGGTCGGATTAATGAGGCTTTGCAATCGGTAATCCATTCAAATGCCTACAAAAATATGTTGCAGGATGCAGTTATAACCATCCGTAGCGGTCGTTTTTGCGTACCTATCAAACAGGAATATAAGGGTGCCTTTCCCGGCATGATACACGACATGTCAGGCAGCGGGGCAACGGTTTTTATGGAGCCCATGAGTGTAGTTGCACTAAATAACAAGATTAAGGAGCTGGAAGCCGAGGAAAAGGAAGAAGTGGAGCGTATTTTAGCGGCACTTACGACAGATGTGGCGGAAAACACCCCTGTGCTTGAAACTAATCTGGAAACCTTAACTATATTAGATTTTATTTTTGCCAAATCAGCTTTGGCGCTTGATATGCAAGCCACAAACCCGGAATTGAACGACTTCGGCATGGTTAATATTAGCAAAGGCCGTCATCCGCTGCTAAATGTGGAAAAGGTTGTGCCCATGGATATTAGGTTGGGTGATGAATTTTCCGCCCTGCTTATTACAGGACCAAACACAGGCGGAAAAACCGTGGCATTAAAGATTTTGGGATTGTTTTCTCTTATGGGCATGGCGGGGTTGTTTATCCCTGCGGACTTTGGTTCCAAATTGTCTATATTTGACAGTGTTTTTGCCGACATAGGGGATGAGCAAAGCATAGAACAAAGCCTATCCACCTTTTCGGCGCACATGACTAATATTGTACGTATTTTGGGGCTTTGCACCTTCCAGTCATTAGTGCTTTTTGATGAGCTTGGTTCGGGTACGGATCCCACAGAGGGTTCGGCATTGGCAATTTCCATAATCCGCAATTTAATGGCAAGGGGTGTAAAGTGCGCCATAACCACCCATTACAGCGAATTGAAGATTTTTGCTTTGTCCACAGACGGGGTGGAGAATGGGGCTGTGGAATTTGATGTGCAAACCCTTGCACCCACGTATCGCCTGCTAATTGGCGTGCCAGGCAAATCCAATGCCTTTGCAATTGCGGGCAGGCTGGGGCTTACTGCAGATATTATCAGCCAAGCCAAGGAACTGCTAACCAATGAAGATATTCGTTTTGAAGATGTAATAACTGACTTGGAAATCTCTAAAAAAGCCGTTGAGGTAGAAGAAGAGCGTGCAGCACAACTTCGGCATGAAGCCCAAAAGCTGGCAGATGAGCTGGAAACTCAAAAACGCCGCATAACGCAAAACCGTGAAAAAATTCTAAACGAAGCCAAATTGGAGGCACGTGAGATGTTGGCGCGTGCCAAGGAAGAGGCTGACAGCATTATTAAAGATATGCGCAAAATACAGCACATGCCCGTTAATTTAGCACAAGCGGAGGAAAGCCGCAAAAAGCTAAAAAGCAAAATGGATGATATGGTGGTGGATTTTGACGGCACAGCCCAAGCTATGGGCAAATTGCGTCCAATAGACCGACAGTTGGCGGCCGGGGATGCGGTTTTCATAAACTCCCTCGGGCAACGTGGTCAGATTGTGGATGTGGAGAAAAATCAAGCAAGGGTTACATTTGGCTCCATGGAGATGAAGGTCAAAATATCCGATTTGTCACTTGAAGAGGGTGGCGAAGTTAGGGTAGATAATAGACCCAAATCCAATATAAGGCCAACTCCCCTCACCCACTCCAAAGCTGCATATGTTTCACCCGGCATCAACTTGCGTGGAATGTTGGTAGAAGAAGCCCTTGAAGAGCTGTCCAAATACCTCGACGATGCTTTTCTTGCAAACATGGGCAAGGTGGAAATAGTTCACGGTAAAGGCACAGGTGCTTTGCGTGCGGCCGTACAAAAATACCTTAAAAACCACCCCCATATAAAAAGCCACCGCCTTGGGGAATTTGGTGAAGGTGACAGCGGCATAACCATTGCAGAATTAAAATAATAATCAAATAAAAACGACCTTGGAACATTCCGAAGTCGTTTTTATTTGCCTTAATTAAATTGCGTTATGGGTGAAAGAAACAATTGCGCTTAGTGGGATTTCGGTAACTGCACCTAAGAAGTCACTAAATCCACCACCGAATCCTGGTGAATATCCACCACCAAAGAAACCGCCACAGCCGCCACGCCCTCCGTAGCCACAGCCGCCAAAGCTGTCAAAGTTATCGAAACCACTGCATGTGCTGCCCAGCGGGCAAGCGGGCGGTGCGCCAATGCGGGTAATAAGTTTTACAACCCTATCATCCACACAAGCCAAAACGCCTGTAAAGCCAGAGCCTGAAAGGCCGCCGGATGCAGTGAAGACGGTTACGGTTTTGCCCACGTAGCGAGCCATGTCAACAAAAAGTTCCGCCCTTTCCATTCCGTTCATATGCATATATCTTCCTCCTTTCCCGGGGGATTTGCCCCATTTGTTTCATAGTATGAGGGCTTGGGAAGAAGGGTTACAAGCTTTTGCATGTTATTTTGGGGTTACACACAACCACACTTCGGAATAAAGCATTCCGTCGCCTGCACAAACGTAAATTTCTTGTTCGCAACCACAATCTGCAACAAAAGGTGCGCTGGGCAGCCATTCTGTGTAAACCCGCTTGAAAAGGGCTTGTATAACCGAAGCACTGTCCTTTACATCATGCTTTTCGGAACGAAACACTGCCCAAGTTGCTGCGGGTATTTCTTCCGTTGCAAAGCCATCGGCGTCACACCCTTTTGTCAAATGGGCAAAAATCATGTACGGATAATCTTTTTCACCCATTTCCTTATACCCCCCAATAGCATGCACACCAGCATCCGGATTGCCCATGGAATTCATAAGCCTGTCACTATCGCCCTCTTGCCAAAATTTTTGCCAAAAAGCCGGCAAGTCCTTTAAGTGGGCATCGTTCTCCACGGTAAAAATTCCCTCTACGCCATAAATCTTAAAAGCATCTTTTTTCTCAATCCTGTACTCCATAACCACTGCTCCTTTAATGGAAAGCAGGAAAGTGATGCGGGGATAGATTTTTGAGGACAAAACTTTCTTGCGAGCAGCGGCAGGGGATGCGCCGTGAAGCTCCTTAAAAGCCCTTGTAAAGGATTCGGGAGATTCGTATCCATACTTTAAGGCTATATCAACAACCTTTTGGTTGGTATTTTGGATATCAAAACCAGCCAAGCTAAGCCGCCGCCTGCGTATGTATTCGTAAATAGAAATATCTGCTACAATAGAAAATGTCCGTTGAAAAACCACTTGTGACTGCCCGGCGATTTTGGCAATTTCTGCAAAATCAATTTGCTGGCACAAGTTTTCTTCAATATAATCTATCACCTTATTTACCCGGTCGTGCCAAGTCATTTTACCACTTCCTCTGATGGTATTATAGCATGGCTCGGGAATTGAAACCTTGCATAAAGTGCTTCGCTAATGTCGTTGTGGTTATTTGCCTTGCAAAATTTGGCGAGCCCTTTCAACGGCCTGTTGGTGGTCGTGGTTAATTCGTCCGCTACCATGGATACGGCTGCCCGCAAAATGCAGGCACATATGCCCATCCACCCCATTACCCTTAACTGCATCCAAATTAACACCACGCCCAAACCCACCAGAGCGACCATAAACAACAACATTTGCAGGCGCATCATCCCGCCCTGCGTGGGGGAAATTGGTTAAAGAGCCTGCAAAAACGTACCCGCCCACATAAACTGCTACCGGCCGTCGTGACCAGCACCATCCACCCCAAATTTCGTACATTGTAGCAGCATCCTCTTTGGTTAGCGGTTCTATATCCGCATGATAACGCCCGAAGGTGCGGCGAATGGCGAAGGTGTGCCCAGTTTTCAAATCCCGTACCACTGCATCGGTGTCACGGGTAAAAATATGCTTAATTTCATC
Source organism: Defluviitaleaceae bacterium (assembly GCA_009779935.1). Classification (GTDB taxonomy): domain Bacteria; phylum Bacillota; class Clostridia; order Lachnospirales; family WRAX01; genus WRAX01. Next base: position 6,886 of record WRAX01000022.1, read on the forward strand.
CCAGCCTGCATCATATCTAATTGAATATGCAGCCACTTCGTTTATTTTTGTAATATATTTATGGCAAATATCCTGTGTAAGGCATATGCCAAGCAATGCCAAAGCCGATATGAAAGCCAGCTTAACCATAAATTAGCCCCCTGTAATAATTTCAAGTTATTACAATTCTATTACTACCCCACCCTTTTGTCAACACTTTTGTAATAAATTTAATTACCATTTTTTTCATATAGTTTATAGAGGTGATAATTATGCCAAGCAAATTTCAAAACCGTGTAAGGCGCATCCTTTACCGCCCTTCCAAAAAGAAAAGGCCCTATGCAGATTTTATAACAAAGACTTTGGATGAGGCCGAAAAAGCCTTAGAAGACACAGTTGGAGGCATATTGGGCGGCAGAAAAAGGCGTAGACGTAAAAAATAAAATCCATCTTGCGCATTTTACTAAAATATGCTAAAATTATTTTGACCAAAGAAAATGCAGGGGAGATGGTTGCGTGTTCAAAAGGGTGGTTATAAAATTAAGCGGTGAAGCCTTAGCCGGCAGAAAGATAAACAATTTTTTTGATGACAATATAATAAAAAAAATTATTGTGCAGATTAAGGAACTGGTAGAAAAAGGCGTTGGCGTGGCCCTTGTGGTTGGCGGCGGTAACATTTGGAGGGGGCGGGACAATGCCCAAGTGGATAAGGTACGCACTGACCAGATTGGTATGATGGCAACGGTTATGAATGCCCTGTACCTTTGTGACAGCTTTGAGCGGGTAGGCGTGGATGCCAAGATAATGACCCCCGTTATCGTTGGCACTGTTACCGAGCAATTTTCCAAAAGGCGGGCTTTGGAACATATGAACCAAGGGGGCGTGGTTATTTTTGCAGCAGGCACCGGGCACCCCTTTTTTTCCACGGATACCATTGCTGCCATACGTACCGCCGAGCTGGATGCTTGTGCACTGCTATTCGCCAAAAATGTGGATGGCGTGTACACCAGCGACCCCCGCAAAAATGGCGATGCTATCAAGTTAAACCAAATAACCTATCGCCAAGTTATCGAAAATAATATGACGGTGATAGACACTGCCGCCAGTGCCATTTGCGAGCAACAGGGCATCCTATCCATCATTTTTGGCTTGGATGAACCTGAGGCTATTGTGAAATGCGCCACCGGAAATAATGATATTATTTACCAAATTGGCACACGTGTCGAAGCTTAACGAAGGAGGAGGAAACATGAAATTAAAAAGGAAAATTTTGCCATCGGTTTTACTCGCAATCCTATCCATAGGAATCATTACCGAAAATGAAACATTCCAAGCGTCGCCCGCAAGTCATCAACCTCTTTCCCAGCAAATAGTTGCACCCAGCTGGGAAGCACCAGGCTTTGCCGTGGACGAAAACGGGGTTTTGTGGAAAGTGGGTAATGCTATTTTTGACCTTTCCACGGGACAACGAAGAACACAACTTACAAGGTTAATGGAAAATGTTGCAACAATTTCACACAACCAACCCAGCATTACTAATGACGAAGTTGTTCATGGCAAACTTTACGTTTTGACTAATGACGGGGTATTGTGGAATTGGCGGTGCAGAAGCTATACTGTATACGAAGTAATCGAGTCGGTACAATTTACCAGATTAGTACCTGTTTTGCCTGACTTTAACGAGGCACCCATTAAGATAATGACCGATGTTAATAGTGTTTTTGCAGGTAGCGGGCACACTCTTGCCGTTGACGTAAATGGCAACCTTTGGGCTTGGGGCAGAAATAATAGTGGGCAGATTGGTGACGGAACACAAACTGACAGAAGCGAGCCTGTTAAGGTTATGAATAATATTTCCACTGCGGGTGTTGATACGTTTGCTAGCTGGGCCATTACTGATGATGGTAACTTTTATATGTGGGGTGCAACCGCAAACGATAGCTTCTTTGCCCTACTTAGAAATGCTGGTGCATTTACTCCGGTTCGTATTGCGGAAGGAGTGATTGCAGCTGTACATGGTCCCTTAGCAACTTACTTATTAGGTGAAGATGGTAGGTTGTGGAGCTTTTCCAACAGTGGCGAAGAACCTAAGGTGGTTTTGTATAACGTGATTGATGTCGTGAGCGGCTCTATAGATGTTTTAGCTATCAGAAGCGACAATAGCCTTTGGTTTTGGACTATAGAATGGGGAGATAATCCCTATGAATTCTCGCTAATTAAAACAGAACCCATTTTTATTGCAAGTGATGTTGTTGCTGCCGATATAGGTCAACGCATAATTGCCGTTCATGTTGATGGTAGTATCATGATTTGGGATTGGCCTATGGGACGTACCGGCGTGGAATCTATTACAACTGTTCCTGTTCGTATGCGTGTTGAGAGGTAAAGTATAAAAGCGTTTTAAGATAAAAACCTAGGAGGAATTAAAATGTTTGACATTAAAAGTTTTGACGAGAAGATGAGCAAAAGTGTTGCGGCATTTGCCAATGACTTAGAATCTGTACGGGCGGGGCGTGCCAACCCGCGGGTTTTGGACAAGTTGACAGTGGATAATTATGGCACAGCATCACCCATTAACCAAGTTGCCAATGTTACGGTAACAGATGGCACTTCCTTACAAATTTCCCCTTGGGATTCTAACATGGTTAAGGCCATCGAAAAGGCCATTTTGGCATCAGACTTGGGCATTACACCAAATAGTGACGGTAAAGTGATTCGTCTTAATTTCCCGCCGCTGACGGAGGATAGACGTAAAGAACTAAGTAAAGACGTAAAAAAGAAGAGTGAGGATGCCAAGGTTGCCATCCGCAATATCCGTAGGGATGCCATTGATGCGGCGGAAAAAGCCCAAAAAGCCAGTACCCTTACCGAAGATGAACTAAAAAAAGCCAAAGATGATGTGCAAAAACTAACCGATAAAAAAATCGAGGAAATTGACAAAATTGTGGATGCAAAAACCAAGGAGATTATGACAGTTTAATGATGCGGATGGAGTTGGATGGATGCGACATAATGCCCATAAACAAAGTCAACTACACTGATGTTTGGGGTGTTTATGAAAGTAACAGGGAATATTTACAATCATGGGAGCTGGGCAAGGTGGTAGAGGTGGATGATATCTTAGAAACCTTTACCCGCCTGCCTGATGGCTACGATGCCTCTAAGCAAGTATTTGTGGGCATTTGGCGAAACGGGGAACCTGTTGCGATTTGCGACCTTTTGCCCCAACTTGACGGTGATGATAATTTATGGCTTAGTGAGATTATTGTGCACCAAGATGAAAAGGGTAAGGGGTTTGGCAAAAGCATCGTACAAGCTATTGTGGCCGCTGCCCAGCAAGCAGATTTTGCAAGAATAACTTTGGGTTGTTCAAAATCAAAAGCTCTTTTTTTGGCAAAAAATGGGCTTTGATCAAGTTGCCCATTTTGGCGAAGATTTTATTTATATTCGGAGATTGAATGAAAAATCAAATTGACATGCAAAATTTGCCCCGCCACATTGCCATTATCATGGACGGCAATGGGCGTTGGGCAAAAAAGTTTTTTATGAAACGTTCAGCGGGACACAGAGCAGGTGCGCAAGCTCTAAGGCGGCTGGTGGAAGAAATGGATAAGGCAGGTTTTGAAATACTTACTGTTTATGCCTTTTCCACAGAAAATTGGAAGCGTGATGAGGATGAAGTGGCTTATTTAATGGGGCTTATTCACGAATACATCCAACAATATATAAGCGATGCAGAAGACAGCAACACACGCATACGCTGCATTGGTGACCTTTCCGCCCTTGAGCCTAATTTGCAGGAAAGGATTGCCCATTTAGCAGATATAACAAAGGAAAAGACGGGTATGCTGTTAAATATCGCTCTAAACTATGGCGGTCGGGACGATATTTTGCGAGCTGTGCGCCAACTGGCAGCAGATAGCATACCCATTGCTGATATTAATGAAGCCACACTTTCTGCACGGCTGGATACGGCAAATTTACCTGACCCGGACCTAATAATACGCACATCAGGCGAAATGCGCCTATCTAATTTCCTGCTATGGCAGGCTGCTTATTCGGAATTTTATGCAACAGACATTTTGTGGCCGGATTTTAAGATTAAACACCTGTATGAAGCCATCACCCATTTTCAAAAGCGGGAAAGGCGGTTTGGAGGGCGCAAAAGTTGATTAAACGGATTATTGTCAGCATAATTGCCCTACCTTTGGTTGTTGTGTTGATGTATTTTGGTGGCTGGTGGTTGGCTGGTGGCATTGCTGCCGTGGCCATGCTTGGGCAAATAGAATTTTACCGTGCCTTCGGCAAATTAAGCGGATGGCACTTTGCCGCAATGGCCGCAACTTTGGGGCTTGTGTCCCTATTAATGTTTGCGGAAAACATACCCATTGGTTTATATGCCATTTTGGTGCTGGTGGCTTTGGCATTTTGTACGCCTTTGTTTTTTGTACGCCAAAATTCGGCAACAACAGCGGTTTTTGGCTTTTTTTATGTAACTGGACTAATATTTGCAGTCGTTGTTATGCGCCAACAATTGGGGCTTTATTTGGCGTGGATGATTTTTATAGCTGCTTGGGGCAGTGATACAGGGGCGTATTTTTGCGGCAAAGCCTTTGGTAAACGTAAGCTTGTGCCAAAACTTAGTCCAAATAAAACAGTTGCCGGCTCTGTTGGTGGTGCCATTACGGCGGCGGTGTTGTCCGTTACATATGGGGTAATTCTGCACCATTTGGGTATTTGGGAGTTTGGGAATTTAACAATCGGGCTACTATCATTTGCTGCTTTTGGGCTTTTGGGTGCAATTTTCGCACAATGTGGTGATTTGGCAGCATCTGCAATTAAGCGGCATGTGGGTATAAAAGATTTTGGTCAACTCATTCCCGGTCACGGTGGCATTTTGGATCGTTTTGATTCCATTCTATTTGTTGCCCCTTTTGCACTTATATACTTTTACAATGTGGCATAGGGAGGGCAAAGTGACTTATGAAGAAAATTAGTATTTTAGGCTCTACCGGCTCCATTGGGCGGCAGAGTTTGGAAGTTTTGGAAAATTTAAGCAACACCCATCAAGTGGTGGCTTTAACAGCGTTTTCCAATATAGATTTATTGGAAGAGCAGGTGCGAAAGTTTCGCCCAAATTTGGCTGTGCTTTGGGATGAAAATGATGCGTTGGAGTTAGAAAAGCGCGTTTGCAATATTTGCAAAGTGGATTTTGGCATAAACGGCATGAAATATGCAGCAGCCTTATCGGAAGTGGACTTGGTGTTAAATTCCGTGGTTGGCAATGCCGGGCTGCTACCGACGATCGCAGCATTAGAAGTCGGTAAGCCCATTGCTATCGCAAATAAAGAGGTGCTGGTTACGGCAGGTGAAATCATCATGCCGCTGGCACGCAGTAAAAATGTTGAAATTTTGCCTGTGGACAGTGAGCATTCCGCCATTTTCCAATGTTTGTCAGGGCATGTTCAATTACCTGATAAAATTTATTTAACCGCATCAGGTGGGCCATTCCGTGGCAAAACAAAGCCCGAAATGGTTGACATTGCTGTGGAACAAGCCCTATCCCATCCCAATTGGAGTATGGGACAAAAAATCAGCATAGATTCGGCAACAATGATGAACAAAGGGCTGGAAGTTATTGAAGCCCGCTGGCTATTTAACCTTGCACCCAAACAAATCCACGTACTGGTTCATCCACAGTCCATCGTCCATTCCATGGTAGAATTTGTGGATGGGCAAGTTTTAGCTCAACTTGGCGCACCGGATATGCGGCTTGCCATTCAGCACGCCATAACCTACCCAAACCGCCTGCCAAACCCTTTTAAGCGACTAAATTTTGTCGAGCATAACACACTAACCTTTAACCAGCCAGATACGGAAAACTTCCCGTGCTTGGCTTTGGCGTATAGAGCTTTGGAAGCAGGCGGCCATTACCCTACCGTGCTAAATGCCGCCAATGAAGCGGCGGTGGATGCATTCTTAAATCGCAAAATCGGATTTTTGGACATACCCGCAATTATAGACAGGGCATTGTCTGCATATAATGATGAAAACAAGCAATTGAGTATAGAAAGTATTTTAATGGCGGAAAGTTGGGCAAAAACCTTTGCCGCCAGACACTTTAAGGGGGCGTAAATTTGGTTTTAACAATTATTTTAGCAATCGTTGTTTTTACTATTGTGGTGCTGGTGCATGAGCTGGGGCATTACTGGGCGGCAAAAAAAGCGGGCATACATGTGGTAGAATTTTCCATTGGTATCGGCCCTCGCTTATTTCATTTTAAGCGGGGTGACACTATTTTTTCCCTAAAACTATTCCCCCTTGGAGGATCTTGCCGTATGCTTGGGGATGGGGAAAGCGATGATGGAGTGGACGAAGAGGGTGATATAATAGAAAAATCCCCAAATCCCCGCTCTTTTAATGCCAAGCCCGTTTGGGCCCGTATGATAGTTATACTTGCAGGGGCATTACTAAATTTTGTGCTTGCAATTCTACTATCCATGGTGATGACCATGTTTAACAGCCAGCAAGAAGCCACAGTGCGGGATTTTTCCCAAACATCCCCCATGCGGGAAGCGGGCATTTTGGAAGGCGACCGAATTGTGCGCATGGACGGCAGGCGCATCCGTGTACAAGGTGACATGCGCCTTGGTTTGCTGGATGTGGATGGTAGCCCCATCAACTTAACTGTGGATAGGGACGGGCAAAGGCTGGATTTTACCGTAATTCCCCACTATCATCAATATGAGGTTGATGGCGAGCAGCGAAGCCGCTGGATGCTGGGTTTTTACTGGGGCATAGCCGTGGGCACTTTTGAGCAGATTCCCGCAAGCCTGCAAAACCAGCCCGCCGTGCGCCAACTGGGCTTTTTGGAATCTGTGGCGATGGGGTATCAAAATGTAACCTTTTTGATGCGTGCTACAGTTACAGGAATAATTCGCCTTTTCACCCATGGCTTTAATATTGCGGACCTGATGGGTCCCATCGGGATTGTGGACATGGTTGGCGGCCACGTGGAAGGGGCAACAATGGCGGCAGAAGAAGCCGAAGCGAGCGTGGGCATGGCAGTTTTTTGGACGATGATGAATTTTACCATTTTGCTATCAGCAAACCTTGGAATTTTCAACCTTTTGCCCTTGCCTGCTTTGGACGGTGGGCGCATGGTTTTCCTAACCTTAGAAGCCATTCGCCGCAAGCCTATCCCGCCTGAACGGGAAGGGATGGTGCATTTTATCGGTTTTGCCCTTATTATGGTGCTTGCCGTGGTAATTGCTTATAATGATATATTGCGTTTCTTTTAGCGTTATGATATAATGGCGTAGTCAACAAAATATTGTTGGGTGGGATAATTACCCACCCATTAACCGGAGGATATTATGCGCAAGGGATTTGGCGGTATGCCGCCTAATATGAACCAACTTATGAAACAAGCACAAAAAATGCAGGAAAAGATTGCGGAAACACAGGCACAGCTGGATGAAAAAGAGCTGGAAGTGTCCGCAGGTGGTGGTGTGGTAAAGGTGACCATCACAGGCAAAAAAGAGATCAAGGAACTGACCATAGACCCCGCCGCTGTTGACCCTGATGATGTGGAAATGTTACAGGATTTATTGATTTCCGCCATTAACGAGGCGGTGCGACAAGCGGATGAGATGGTAAGTAAAGAAATGAGCAAGGTGATGCCCGCAGGGATGCCCGGGGGGTTGTTTTAGTGAAAATAAAGGAGTCGGTAATCGGCAATAAAGTGATTTTGCGCCCCCTCCAAAAAGAGGATGGCGAGTTTTTTGCCCGCTGGTATAACGAACCGGAAGTTATGTTTGAATGTGGCTTTAACAAGCCAACGACCATAGAAGCGGAGCAAGATAGGATACTGCGCCCGGAAGATGCAGATGAAGAGTGGTGGGCAATAACGGATTTATCCGGCAAAATCATAGGCGAAACCGGCTTTTTGCGAATGTGGAACCATTGGCACTGCACAGATATGTCCATAATCATCCCTGACCCGCAGCACCAGGGCAAGGGTTTTGGTAGCGAAGCTGGGCGGCTGATGTTAAATAGGGCGTTTGATTATTATAGCATGAATCGTGTGTCCATAGGTGTTGTAGCCTTGAATGTTGCCGCCGTAAAGTTTTGGAGCAAGATTGGATTCAAACAAGAAGGCATTCAAGAGCAAGGCTATTACCATAACGGGGAGTTTAGTGACTTTATCATGATGCGGGTTTTGAAGAGTGAGTATAGCTGATTATGACAAATTACTATGGTTCGCAAGTTAGCCGTTTGATTGAAGAATTTGCCAAATTGCCAGGTGTTGGGGCAAAATCTGCCCAACGCATGGCTTTTTATGTTCTAAAATCCCCGCAAGAGCGGGCTTTGGCTTTGTCCTCCGCCATATTGGCGGCACGCAATACAGCAAAATACTGCAAATTTTGCCAAAATTTAACTGATGAAGAAATTTGTTACATATGCAAAAATGATGACCGTGACTCACGAATGATAATGGTGGTCGAATCCCCCCAGGATATGGCGGCATACGAAAAAACTAAGGAATATCGAGGCTTGTACCATGTTTTGCATGGGGCAATTTCTCCCATGGATGGCATTGGACCAAATGAATTGCGCATTAAAGAATTACTATCCCGCCTGTCATCAGAATCCCTTATAACCGAGATAATACTTGCTACCAACCCTAATATAGAGGGGGAAGCCACTGCCATGTACCTATCCAAACTATTAAAACCACTTGGGGTTCGTACCACACGTATTGCCCACGGTGTGCCCGTTGGCGGGGATTTGGAGCATGTTGACAGTGTAACCCTTTTACGGGCATTGCATGGGCGGCAAGAATTATAGTTGTTTGGTAATGCGCCACCATACGGCCTAAGTTATAATTGATATATCCGAAAGGGGCTGGGTTATATGGTTAAAATTATCTTAACCGATACCGTTGTATCGTGCGGCATTGGATTTGTGCCACAGCCACAAGCCACTTACAGAAATTGCGTACACACACGGCTTTTCATCCCAGCAAGCGTTTACAAGAAGTTTTTCGCAAATGTACGAAATCACGCCGGCAAGATTTCGTTTGCAAAAACCATACATCTACCCATTTCCTTCGGAAAATTTATGGTCAAGATAGAGGAAGGTGATTATGGATTTGAAACGATGCTTTGAAAATGTGAGATTTGCAAGCAAAAAGGCCTTTTATATAGTGGGCGCGGAGTGTGTAACGACGAGGGCGGCACTGCACCCATAGGCAGTTTGTGAGAGATGTGGGGCAAGGAAGGGCTTGCCCGAGCAATCCCCAATCAAGTGCTTGATGGGGTGTTTACGGTGCCTTTGGACAGGGGATTTTTGGCGCACATTCCATTCCAAATGGCTGTCAGCATCTGGATATTACAGCCAGCCACCCGCCATCGAGGTCTATGGAAAAGATTTTAAGGACGAACATTCGGTTATGCAAATACATGCCCCCGTTGTCAAAAGATAGAAACAATTCGTTAAAGGGTTGATTTTGTGGATAAATTAAAGATTTTATTTGTAGCAACCGAGGCCGCCCCATTTATCAAAAGCGGCGGCCTTGGGGATGTGGCGGGCAGTTTGCCCCAAGCCTTGTCGGCCCTTGGGGCGGATGTGCGCCTTGTTTTGCCAATGCACAAAAACCTGGATAAAGGTCACTTAATCGGGCTTCGCCATATAGATTCATTGGAAGTTGCGATGGGTGTGGATTCCTTTAGTTTTGGTATTTACACAATTTCATCAACCCTGCCTACTTATTTTATTGCAAATCAACAAAATTTCAGCCGTGATGGGTTGTACGGCTATGAGGATGATGCACAGCGTTATGCCTTTTTTACCAAGGCAACCCTTGCCATGTTGCCATCCATAGACTTTCAACCGCATATAATACATTTTAATGACTGGCAAACAGGGCTTGGCTCGCTTTATTTGAAGGATGACTTCCAAAAGTTTTCATTTTACAAAGATATGCGCAGTGTTTTCACCATCCATAATTTGCAATATCAGGGTGTTTTTGGCAACCATGTATTACCCCAAATCGGACTTAACGAAGGATGCTTTACATCGGATAAATTGGAATTTTATGGAAATATAAGTTTTATGAAAGCAGGGATAACCCATGCTGACTTTATTACCACTGTAAGCCCCACTTACGCCAAGGAAATTCGAACCACACAATGCGGATATGGACTTGACGGGGTGCTAAATCAGTGCGAAGGCTGCCTTTTAGGCATTTTAAACGGCATAAACCCTGATGATTATAACCCTGCCACCAACCCCGCTATAATCGCTAACTTTGACGGCAAAAATATGGCGAACAAAGCTAAAAATAAGGCGCATTTACAAAACACACTGGGCTTGCCCGCTTGTCCCGGTGTGCCGTTGTTTGTTATCGTTTCCCGCCTTGTGGAGCAAAAGGGTGTGGATTTACTAAATAGCATTATTGGTAACTTTACCAATAGCAACCATTTTCAGATAGCGATTATTGGTACGGGCGACAAGTATTTGGAAGAATTGGTAGCCCGTGCCGCTCTCGCCCACCCTGACAAAATCCACGCAAATATCAAATTTGATGCAAACCTTGCTCATAAATACTATGCAGCGGCAGATTTTTTTCTAATGCCCTCCCTATTTGAGCCTTGCGGACTTAGCCAGTTGATGGCAATGAGGTATGGAGCTATACCCGTGGTGCGCAAAACAGGCGGTTTGGCGGATACTGTGCACCACTTTGATGGCGAAAGCGGAAAAGGTTGGGGCATAGTTTTTGAAGATTACGATGCGGGCGGCATAATTTGGGGTATGGAGCAAGCTTTGGAACTTTATAGCAATCAAAATAATTTTGACAAGGCGAGGCAAAACGCCATGGAGGCAGACTTTTCTTGGCAAAACTCCGCTAAGGAGTATTTGCGATTATACCAAAAAATTCGTAGTTTATGATGACACATCAAGCATCATGTTTACTTCACGTACACCATTTTCGTAAACCACATCCGTCTGCACAAACCCAAAAGATTCGTACAATTTTTTTGCTATTTCGTTGCCGCAAGTTGTAGGTGGTGGTGACAATTTGGGTGTCGTATTCGCTTTTCATAATATCCAAAAGAAGCCGCAAAAACACTCTACCCTTGCCACGCCCCTGATGCCTGTGGTCGATAATGAAGCTCCATAGAAAAAACTTGCGCTCTTCAAATTTTCGCAGTAACGCAAATCCAGCTTTTTCCGCACCGTCCACCAAATAAAAACCAAAGCAATTTTTATCTGCCAAAGCGGCCTGCATTCTTTCGTTTGGCGGCACTTGTTTTGTTTGCTCGAATAATAATTGCAAGGGCTCATATATGTCGGTTTTTAGGATTTTCACAGCTAATCATCCCTTCGCAAGCGCAGATTTCTGACAGCACGGCGGCCAGCTTCTTCTTTGGTGTCGGCATAACTTTTGCGGGTAGTGTTTACATCTTTGTGCCCCAGCAAATCCGCCACAAGATAAATGTCTCCCGTTTGGCGGTACATATTTGTGCCGAAAGATGTGCGCAGTTTGTGGGGCGTTATTTTTTTGAAATCAACTGCAAGGTTGGAATATTTTTTTACCAAATTTTGCACCGCACGGGCGGTGATGCGGCGGTTTTGCAGGGACAGGAACAGGGCGTTTTCGTGGCCTTCCTGTATCTTGCCTTTTTTTAAGTTGCGCACCTCCAAATAATCCCGCAACGCCATTTCCACCTCTTCATTAAAAAACAAAATAGCCTCGTCCCCACCTTTGCGAATCACTCGAAAGCTACCCCTATCCACATTTACATCATCCACATTAAGCCCCACCAGCTCGGAAACACGAATACCTGTGCCGGATAGCATGCTAAGCAAGGCCACATCACGGCAACGGGTATGGGCATGGTATTCCTTTTGTCTTCCGGTTAAGTCCGCACCGTTTTCTGCCACGTCCAGTAAATTGGCAATTTCATCCACATCAAGGTAAACTTTGGCCTTTTCTTTAACGGGGGGCATATCAACAAGTTCAGCGGGGTTGCCGGAAATGTGGCCTTTTTTGTAAAAATACGCAAAAACAGCACGCAAGGTGGATAACTTGCGTGCCTTGCCGCTGGCTTTATTTTCGGCGTTAAATTGGGCATTGTCCTTATACCGGTCTGATTGGTAAAATCCCAGATAATCTAAAAAATCTTCGATGTGATAGTCTGTTATTTTGGCAAAATGTTCCAAATCAAATGTGTGCGCTGTTAAGTCCCCAAACTCCCGTGTTTCGTTTGTAAGAAAATTGAAAAAAAGACGCAAGTCGTAGGCATATGCCACGCGTGTGCGGCTTGATGTGTGGTCCGCCCTATTGGCAAAAAAACGGGATAAGAAGGGTGGCAACTCCTTGCGCAATTCATCCAAGCGTTTTTTGTTTTTTGCTTCTTGTTCGCTGTAATATTGTGACAAGGGTCAATCCCCCTTTCTGCGGTATTTTTCGGCAATTTCCCCAATGCGGCGCAGGCGGTGGTTTACGCCTGACTTAGAAATAGGCGGCGTTAGCTGTGTGCCAATATCCTCCAAGGTTGCAAATGGCTGCTCTAAGCGGATTTGGGCAATTTGCACAAGATTTGGCGGCAAAGCAGAAAGCCCCACAATTCGTTGAATGTCCTGTATGTCCCGCACGTGGCGGACGGATGCGGAAATAACCTTGTCCGCATTGGCAGCGGCGGCATTAGCAGTGCGGTTTATGGCATTGTTCATATCCTTTTCCACACGGCAATTTTCAAACTCAAACAGGGCATCCAATGTTTCCATTGCGGTTAGGATTGTGGAAATTTGCTCCGCTTCCTTGAAGTACAAAATATCCACGCCCTTACGCTTAAATTTCTTGGGGGAAAGCCCGAAAAAAGCGAAAGCGTCGGTTAGCCGTTGTTTGTACAGTTGGTCGGTGGCAAATTCCATATGGTAGCTTTTTTTAGGATCCGTCATTGTGCCTGCGGACAGGTAGGCTTGGCGTATATATGCCCGCTCCCAACAGCTGTCTGTGGGTGTGGTGGTTAAAATTTCTTGTTTAACTTTGGAAGAAAACGACATACCTCTCCCTATTCCCCTATGATTTTAACTTCGGTTTCTAATTTTATACCAAATTTTTCCTGCACAGCATCCTGCACATATTTGATAAGCGCAAGTATGTCTGCCGATGTTGCATCGCCTTTATTTACGATAAAGCCGCAGTGTTTTTCACTAACTTGCGCCCCGCCAATACTGTAACCACGCAAACCCGCATCCATGATAAGTTTGCCTGCAAAATGACCAGGCGGCCGCTTAAATGTTGAACCGGCCGAGGCCATGTCCAACGGTTGCTTTTCGTTGCGCTTGGCTTCCAATTCTGACATCTTAGCGGTAATTTCACCTTTGTCCCCTGCCCTGCCCTTCAAAATCGCTGAAACAATAGTTAGTCCACGGCTTTGTGCTGCTGATTTGCGATATCCAAAATCCATATCATTTATCCCGGCCTCCACAAATCCACCTTGGGCATCAATGCAACGGGCAGATATAAAAATGCCCTTCATCTCGCCTTCATAAGCGCCGGCATTCATAAAAATGCCACCGCCCACCGTGCCGGGAATGCCATGGGCAAATTCAAAGTCTGCCAGTGAATGGTCACGGGCAAATTCCGCCAAATCTTTCATCAAAACACCCGCCCCTGCGTAAATGCTGTCATCATCCATTAGATACATATCATTGAGACCCAGCAGAGAAATCACAGCACCCCTAAACCCCCTATCCCGAACCAATAAGTTGCTACCATTGCCCAAAATCAAGTGGGGGCGGTTGCTTTTTCGGCATTCCTGCAAAATATCCAACAGTTCATCTTCATTGGCGGGTTGCACAAAAACATCTGCCGCCCCGCCCACCTTAAAGGTGGTGTGTGCCGACAGCGGTTCGTTAAGTTTGTGCATTGGCTTCCCCTTTCATGTCGACTTGCCTGCCATTACACCCACTAACACGTAAAATAACTGCACAATCTTCCGCCAGATTAAGGCGCATAGATTTTAGGCGGGTACTTTCCATTTCCAACACAATGTGGCGCAATGCTTCATCATCCACATCTTCATCAGCATGGATTTCCAGCCTCAACCTTGGCTTTGCATCGTCTGCCACGGTCAAAACCACATGCAGGGTCTTGAATTCTTCTTTTTCGTTCAAATATACAAAATCAAACTCATGAAAGTCTCTTTGCGCCATTGTTTGCTGCTCCTCTCAAGCTGCATTATTATCTATATACATTATATACCATCTTACTAAATTTTTCAACACCAAAAATAAACTTGTATTTTTGGATAAAACGGTATATAATGGTATTAATAAGTTGGACACGGAGGAAATTGTATGAAGCGTTCCAAAAACCAAAAACCTGAAATAGTTTCCATTCCACAGGCGGCCGGCTCTGTTTTAGCAGAGGGGTTAACTTTTAAGGGTGGCACCCTGTCGGGCATTGGCAAAATTGCCATAAATTGCTATTTTGTGGGTGACATATCTACAAACGACCTTGTTGTTGTGGACGAGGCAGGTAATGTTCTCGGGAATATCGAAGCCCAGTCCGTTGTGGTGCGGGGCAATGTTAAGGGCAACTTAATTGCGGTGGATGATGTACACATTAACACAGGCGGGGTGGTAAACGGCAACATAACCTGCGCTACCTTGGAAATTTCGGCAGGTGCAGCTTTTTCTGGCGAATGTAATATGACGGCATCCAAGAAAGAAACCAATATTTTGGGAAACATAACCGATAAGCAAGCAGAAGTTGCAAAGCATATTGAATAAACATCCCTAAACAAGTCAATCATAGAATTAAGATTGGTTTGTGAGGAGGGATTTAGTGAAAACATTGGACATAAGTGCCAGTAACCAGTTCAAAGGCAAAGTTGCGGAAATTTTTGAAGGCCCTATAAACGGCAGGGTTTTGATTGATGTGGATAATGGGCGAATGGTTAACGCCACCGTCACCATGGACTCCATCGAGCGGTTGGGCTTGAAAAAGGAATCAGTAGTATATGCTGTCGTCAACCCATCTGATATAATGATTTTTGCAGAATTTCCGTAAATAACCAAAAATTTTGAAAACCACCCCATCGTTTCCCCCTACGATGGGGTGGTAACTTTTTCATCAAAACTTGCATAGCTTGTAGCAGGGGGTGATAAAAGTGATAAATTTGGACAATGCCTCTACAACGCCGGCCTTCCCTTCTGTTGTGGATGAGGTTGTGCGTCAGCTTAAAAATTATGGTTCCATTGGGCGTGGAAGCGGCAAACAATCCCGCCGCTGTACGGAGATTTACGAAAGGGGCAGGGATGTCATCAAAAAGTTTTTTGGTGCAGACCATCCAAAGTATACCGCTTTTTACACGGCAGGCACAACTGATGGTATGAATAAATTGGCATCTTCGTTAACGGCCGGCGGTAATGTTTTGGTGGTAAGTACCCGGATGGAGCACCATGCCAATGATTTACCTTGGAAAGAACGGGCGGTTGTGGAGTATGTTGAGGTTGATGGTGCAGGGCGGCTTATTTTAGATGATTTTGAGAAGATTTTAAGTAGCAGTAAATACACAAATATGCGTAAATATGTTACTGTGACAGCGGCATCCAATGTTACGGGCTATGTTAACCCTGTACACGCCATTGCCCGTGTTGCCCACAGATATGGTGCAAGAATTATTGTGGATGGGGCACAAATTGCTGCCCACCGCCAATTTTCCATGATAGGTAATGGTGTTGACGATTATATCGACTTTTTCCTGTTTTCTGCTCACAAAATGTATTCGCCTTTTGGTGGCGGTGCGGTTGTTGGGCTTATTGATGTGCTAAATGCCCACAAGCCTCAATTTTACGGCGGCGGCACTGTAACCACTGTAGAAGATGATAAAGCGGTTTACGCCAACGCACCCTATTTGTATGAGGCGGGTTCGCCTAACTTTCCCGCTGTTGTGGGGCTGCAAGCTGCAATGGAAAAGCTGACAAGCACTGGTTTTGCACGTATACAAGAGCATGAACAGCAGTTGATGTTGCATGCCATACAAGGCTTGCAAAAAATAAAGGGCGTAACCCTTTTTGGTGACAATTTACACACTGATGACCGAATTGGCATCATACCCTTCAAAGTAGCGGGCATCCTACCGGAAGTGGTTGCGGGATATTTGGCGGAAAAATGGGATATCTCTTTACGCAGTTCAGGCTTTTGTGCCCATCCATATGTGCGCCGCCTAACCCATAACTACTATGAAAACGGAATGCCGCCCATGGGTATGCTGCGGGCAAGCCTTGGCATACACAACAGCAAACGGGATATTGACACATTAATATCCGCCATTAGCCAAATGCGCTAAGTAAGCCTCATAATCATCATGCCCTGCATGCTCCTGCTTTTTTGGGCTATTTGATATCCCAATTTTCGGTAAAAGTGGGCGGCGGGGTTGCCTTATTGGGCAGGCAGAGCGGTTTCTGCTTACCCCGCTTTCTGGTATCGTGACACATTCATCAAAAGTCCCACAGCTGTCATCATCACAGCAATACTTGTACCTCCATAGCTAATAAAGGGTAGCGGAATGCCTGTGTTTGGTATAAAATTGGTAACAACACCTACATTGATGATAACTTGAACAGCTATCATGGTAGTAATGCCTGTTGCTATAAGGGTGCCCAATATATCACGACTGTCCATGGCCACTTTTACACCACGCCACACAATTACAGCGAAAAACAATAGTACAATACCGCCGCCAAAAAGCCCCAGCTCTTCAATAATAATAGCAAAAATAAAGTCGTTTTGAGATTCTGGTAGATAGTATCGTTTTTGCATAGAATTGCCTAAGCCACGCCCAAACAAACCGCCGCTGGCAATGGCAAAAAGTGATTGGATGGTTTGAAAGCCAAAGCGGCTGGGGTCTGAAAAAGGGTCCTGCCACACCATAAAACGAGAGCCACGTACACCGCCCATAAAATGATAGTCCACAAGTAAAAAACCAACTACCGCACCAACAGCGGCGGCTGCAAAAGCGATAAAACGCCAAAAATAAGGGCTGGCAATAAACAGCATTACAAAAGCAACGGCAGCGATGATGATAGCCGTAGATAAATTGCGCCCCCAAAGAACAAGGCCAACGGGCAAAATTGTTAAAATTATGTATCCACCCAGCCCTTTGGCAGTGCTAACACGGTTTTTGTTGCGGTTTATATAGATTGCAAGCATAAGGATAACGGCAACCTTTGCCAATTCCGACGGCTGAAAGTTTACAGGGCCAAAAGCCACCCAGCGGCGCGCACCCTGAAATTCGATACCAAACAAAGCTGTGTAAACAAGCAAACCATTGGCAAATATGTAAAATATGGTGGCAAATTTTGATATTAATTTGTAGTTGACAGTTGCAGCAAAAAACATGCCCAAAAGCCCCAAACCGGCCCCCACAGCTTGCATGGTGAAGTAATCATACACATTACCGGAATGCAGGGCGGAATAATAACTGGCAGACAACACCATAACAAGTCCGATGCCCACCAAAACCACGGTGCTGATGAAGATGATGTGGTCATATTCCCTAATGGTTATGCGATTGCCTTGGTTGCCTTTTCTTCGTGTTTCCAATTCCTGCTTGCTAGGGAAAGGGATTATATCGTTATTTCTGTGACTTTGGGTTGACAAAAAATCACCTCCCGAGATTTGTTAAAATTTCGTGACACAGCTTTGTTGCTAATTTGCTCGATCTTCCTTTGGCGCAAAAATACAGTCCGGATTTTGCCGGTTTTGGTGAAGTTCTCTCCACTACAATTCGGCCATAAATCATCTTGGATTCCAAGACTGCCAAGACCTCATAGTGGGTATTTCACTTGCATAAACAATGTGCCTATAGGGTAAATTGCCCCGTCGGGCTGTCACTTAAATCATCCGTCATCCCGACATGTGGCAAAGAAGAGTTCTGCCACCTTTTGCATAATTAGGTCGGTAGGCTTCATGCCCAGTTCTACCAGCATTAATGCGCTGGAATATGTGGGGAATGGTGCGCCCTTTGCCGATTTACCATTCCGCCGTTGCCCAAAAATCCCCGTTATTATTATATCTGCGGGACAAAATGATGTCCATATCCGTCACGTTCTACCCCAACTCTCGCACAAATTGTTTGAATACCCTGCCACGTTGTTCGTAATTGTCAAACATATCAAATGCAGCACAGGCTGGTGATAACAAGACGGCATCCCCTGCTTCTGCACGTGCGGCAGCTATATTTACTGCATCCTTTAAGGTATTGGCACGCTCATAGTCGTGGTAATTATGGGCTTTGCAGGTTCCGATTAGGGCATCTGCTGTTTCGCCGATGACAATGAAGTGCTTTACGCGCCCCGGGAAGACTTTCACCATTTCGCCAAAATCCAGCCCCTTATCGTGGCCGCCGCCAATTAGTATAGTGGGCTGAGAAAGCCCCGTGATTGCCTTAATTGCCGAATCCACATTGGTTGCCTTGGAGTCGTTATAATAACTGATGCCATCAATTTCCTTAACAAATTCCAGCCGATGCTCTACCGCCTTAAAGGCTTTTATGCCTGCCGCAATTATGTCAAGGGGCGCACCGGCGGCGGCGCACATAGCAATTGCCGCCATTACATTTTCCGCATTATGGCTGCCGGGAATGGGAATATCCGCTAATTTTATCACTTCCACATCAAGTTTTATTCCTAAAAAATGCCACCTAATCCAAATGCCGTCATTTTTAATAAACACACCTTTATCAAGCTCGTTATTACTGAATAGCATGGGCTTGGCAGGTGTTTTAGCAATCATAGTGTGAGAGTGCTGATTATCAAAATTTAACACACAAATATCGTCTTCGGTCTGGTTTTCGTATATGCGTTCCTTAGCGGCAACATAGGCTTCCATGGTTTTATGGCGATTTAGGTGGTCAGGAGTCATATTTAACACCGCAGATATTTTTGGTCGAAAACTATGTATGGTTTCCAATTGAAAGCTGGATATTTCCGCTACAACCCAAGCATTGGGAGATACACTTTCCACCAGACCACAAAAAGACACGCCAATATTGCCCGCCATAACCGAGCCCGGGAAGGCCTTGGCCATAATTTGCCCAGCCAGCGAGCAAACGGTGGTTTTGCCATTTGTGCCTGTAACTGCCATAATCTGCGCCTTGCAATGGCGGCTTGCCAGCTCTACTTCACCCCAAACAGGTATGCTTAGCTTGCGGGCAGCTTCTACAAAAGGCAAATCTGTTGGTATGCCGGGACTTAGTACCATCAGTTGGTGTTCGCCTAATATATCATCCGGGTTTTTACCAAAATGTGTGCTTACCCGTTCATGCGTCAGCAAATCCGCTTCCACGGCAGGTTCCTCACGCAAATCGCACAAAGTTACGCTTGCGCCATGGGCAAGCAAAAGGCGGGCTGCCCCCGTACCCGACAGACCCATGCCGCATACCAAAACTTTTTTGCCAGTATATCCCATAATAATCCCTCGCTCTATCCCTGCAATGACGGTAAAAACTTAAAACCACTTACAAGGTATAGTTAAAAAAGTGTTGTTATTGATTTCAAAACCAAGCTTTTCATAGTATCCACTTATTTTGTCGGTTGTTTGAACCAGCCATTCGGAATTTGGATAATGGCCAATACATCGCTTGACCAACTCCCTGCCTATACCCATATTTTGGTATTCTGGCAATACCAATAAGTCGTAAATTACTGACCTAAACACCTTGTCGCTTAACACCCGAACCGTACCGACCAAATCATCCCCTACCCACGCAGAAACCACGAGGGTGGAGTTTATAAATGGCTTGTTAAAATACTCTATCATTTCTGGGGTTTCTGACCCGTCTGACCAGCCGGCGGCCATAAACAAACAGTGCAATGCCTCTTGGGGCAAATCTTTTTTGGTGTCATCAAATCGAATATTCATAACCACACCCGCTTTCGGAACCCCTTTGTTATTGTCCTTACAATAAAATCTTACAACTCATGTTGCTAAGGGTGGAAATAACGTTACTAATGCTTATTTGGTGTAGTGCTCATCTTCCCCAAAATTATTCAACTATAATTTTGCTCCACAAATCGCTTTCAAGCTCCATTATCTCACCCATAGCTTTTATTGCATCGTATTTTTCTTGTGAGACAGCAATCCTGTCTTGCCATAAAGCGGCACATAACTGTTCAAATGCAAGACCCCATTCGTTATGCTCGATGAACACACAAATTTCTTTTTTATCATGTGGTATTAATGCCAAGTCTTTTGAGATCAAGACTATTGTACTGGATATTAACTGTCCTAATAATTGATAATCTGTCATCTGTACCTCCAATATAAATTTTGCGCACGTACCACGTTCATTATGGGTACATAAGTGCGCCCTCTGTTTTGGTTATTCAGTAAGTAAAGCAAATTTATCACAACATTGGTGTTTTGTGGCGAAGTTGTCCAAACTGCGTTATTTACACCCTTTACAGCGCACATGTTACAAATTGGCGATTGCCAAAAAGCCGATAAAGCAGAAAATTGCAGTGGCAATGTAAAAGATGGACACCACTTTGGTTTCCGGCCAGCCCATCTGTTCAAAATGATGATGGATAGGTGCCATTTTGAACAGCCGTTTACCACCGGTAAGCTTGAAATAGCCCACTTGCAACACAACCGACAAAACTTCTATCAAATAAACCGCACCCACGATAAGAATAAGCAGAGGCATTTGTAAAATTATGGCAGTTGCTGTTACAAAGCCACCCAAAGCCAGCGAGCCTGTATCCCCCATAAAAACCCTTGCCGGATGGGAATTAAACAGCAAAAAGCCCAGCAACGCACCCGCTGCCGCCGCCAGCGCATATGCCAGCGTGCTATCCACCACAAAGGCGGTGTATAGGAAGAATAGGCAAACTATCAAGGTAACGCCTGATGCCAACCCATCCAACCCATCGGTAAAATTTACGCCATTGGTTGTGCCAAGGGCTGCAATAAGGATAAAGATGGGCATAAACCAGCCCAAATCCAAGTATAAACCATTGCTAAACGGCACAAACACCAGCGTTTGAATATCATTAACACGCAACAGAAGCACAAAGATGGCAGCGGCGATAAATTGTAGCGAAAACTTCTGCCAAGCCCGCAAGCCCAGTGACCGCTTCTTAACGACCTTAATATAATCATCCATAAAGCCAATTGCGCCAAAGCTAACCATAAGAAACATCACCAGCATCCAGTAAATATCAAATCCTGCAAAAAAACCCGATGTGGCGGCAATTGCAACAACAATAACAAAGCCGCCCATTGATGGTGTTCCCGCCTTGGAAAGGTGGCTTTTTGGCCCGTCATCCCGCACATTTTGACCAAATTTAAGGCGGCGCAGTATAGGGATAACGATTGGGCCAAGTACAACGGCAACACCAAAGGCTATCAAAGCCACCAAAACGGCAGTATGGAAGCTTAGCTGACTGTAATAAGAGTAATCCATTATTCTCTCTCCAATTTATCTGCAATTTCCTCCAACTTCATGCCGCGGGATGCTTTTAACAGCACCGTATCACCCGCCTGCACACCACCAAAGGATTGTAAAAAACTATCTTTGTTGATAAAATGGGCTATTGACCAAGCCCCA
Source organism: Defluviitaleaceae bacterium (assembly GCA_009779935.1). Lineage (GTDB taxonomy): Bacteria > Bacillota > Clostridia > Lachnospirales > WRAX01 > WRAX01. The sequence continues at coordinate 28,497 of WRAX01000022.1, forward strand.
CCCTTATCTGCCCCTTCAAAAATATGTTGGGCATGTTCGCCAATGCAGTAAATAACATCAATTCCCAGTTTTGCGGCATATTCGCCACAGCCATAGTGCATTTTATCGGTTTCTTCGCCCAATTCATACATATCACCTAAAATAGCGACTTTGCGCCCCTTTGCTGTGGACAACACTTGCAAAGCTGCCTTCATGGAATCGGGATTGGCATTGTAGCAATCCACAATCAGCTTGCCGCCACCCTTCAAATCTCGCACATCCATGCGCATTCCGGAGGATTGGTAGCCTGCAATGCCTTGGGCAATTTGATTTGCGGAAAGCCCCATATAGTCCCCCGCAGCCACCGCCGCAAGGGAATTTAGCACCATATGGCGGCCGGGAGAGGGTAAGTTAATATCCACAAAATCCTCATTTTGCAGGGCTACTGTATACGACGAGCCATCAAGACCCTTATCTGCATGATTGGTGGGTTGATAGGTATTTAATGTGCCGAATCCATAATATGTCACATCCCCACGGGTGTCCAATTGGGGTAAAAAATCATCATCGCCACAGGCAAACACCCGCCCATCAGGGGCGAGAAAGTCTGTAATTTCGCTTTTTGCCTTAAAAATTTCTTCCCGGCTGCCAAGGTTTTCAATATGCGCCACACCAATATTGGTAATAATTGCCACATTTGGGCGGGCAATTTTGGACAGACGATGTATTTCCCAACGGTTGTTCATACCCATTTCAAGCACAGCAACCTCTGTATCCTCATCAATATTAAAAATGCTGGATGGCAAACCAATCTCGTTATTAAAATTGCCAAGGGTTTTAACCACATTAAATTTTTGGGATAGTACCGAGGCAACCATATCTTTACAAGATGTTTTGCCATTGCTGCCCGTAATGCCCACAATAGTCACATTAAACAGGCTTCTATAATATTCTGCCAAATCCATTAGGGCTTGTTTTGTGTCATCCACGTAAATGGCACAAATATCAGTTTCTTGCTGGCTAAATGTGCAAACCGCACCTTTTTGCAAGGCTTGCTCCATGTACTTATGCCCGTCCGCATTTATGCCTTGTAAGGGCACAAAAAGCTTGCCCTTAACATCTTCACGGGTATCAAACGACACACCACGTACAAAAGCGTCCCCCATGGCAGAATTGTTAAGCTGGCCACCCACGGCACGGGCAATTTCTGATAATTTTAATGGCTTCACGGCTGCACCCCCAGCGCATCACGGGCGATTTGTGCATCATCAAAATACATGCGCCGCCCATTCTCAAACTCTTGGTAATCTTCATGCCCCTTACCTGCGATAATAACACAATCATCAGGCAGGGCAAGGCTTATGGCCTTTATAATCGCTTCTTTACGGTCTGTTATTTTTTGGTAATCGCAACCCATGACTCCTTCTGCTATTTGCTTAATAATAACTTCGGGATTTTCGTTGCGGGGATTGTCGCTGGTGATAATAACCAAATCTGAAAGCCGCCCGGCAACTTCGCCCATAATTGGGCGTTTAGCTCCGTCACGGTCGCCGCCGCAGCCAAAAATGGTAATAATTCGCCCCTTCGTAAACTCCCGACAGGAGGTGATTATGTTTTCCAACCCATCAGGGCTGTGGGCATAATCAACAATCACAGAGAAGCCGTGGTTATTGGGGATTGATTGGATGCGCCCCCCTACCCCCTGCATATCAGCAAAAGCCGCTGCAATTTGATCGGGGGCAAGCCCCAGCCGCATTGCAGCAACATAGGCGCAAAGGCTGTTATACACGGTAAACTTGCCGGGTATTGGCACATCAACTGCCTGACCCTTTATTATATACCTAATACCATCACTTTGCAATATGCAATTGCTTGCGTGATAGTCGCCGCCATTTATGCCGTAGGTTAGCATTTCACAGGTATTCGGGGCATAATTCAGCAAAAAATCACAAGTGCCATCATCGTGGTTAATAATACCTGTGGTGCAAAGGTCAAACAAACCGGCCTTTGCAAGGCGATAATTTTCCATGGTGCCGTGGAAGTCCAAATGGTCCTGGCTGAGATTGGTAAAAAGCCCCAATTCAAACTTTAATGCCGCCACCTTGTGCAATGCAAGGGCATGGGACGAAACTTCCATCACTACAAATTCTGCTCCGACTTTTGCCATAACACCCAAAATTTGATATAATTCCACCGTATCGGGGGTGGTGGATGTGGCGAAGGGTATATTTACTGGTTCGCCATCCAGCAGTACCCCCAAAGTGCCGATGCTACCCACCTTTTTTCCGTTTTTGCGCAAAATATTCTCCAAAAAGGCGGCGGTGGATGTTTTGCCATTGGTGCCTGTGATACCTATCAGCTTCATGTTTTTTGCGGGGTTGCCGAAAAACCGATGGCATAAATGCGCCATTTCAAGCCGGGTATCATCAGCGGTGATTATTGCTGCATTTTGGGGCATACCCCCTTCCCTGCCCGTGGCGCATAAAACCGCCACGGCCCCGGCATTAACTGCCTGCTGGGCAAAATCGTGCCCATCCACATGCAAGCCTTCGATGCAAACATATAAATCCCCTGCCCTAACTTTACGGGAATCTATGCAAATCCCATATATTTCCACATCGTTAATTTTCATATTCGTCCTCACAAAACCTTTTCGGAAATTTTAACACAATTTCCACCTTTTGGCAATAGGTTTATTGCCCCGACATATATAAAATCACCCGACTGCCTTGGTTTATAATTTCGTTAGGCAAGGGAAACTGGCTGTTTACCATGCGTCCCGTGCCAAAAACCTCTGCTTCCAGCCCTAATTTGTCCAGCACCTGCCGTGCTACCGTCAAATTTTGTCCGGCAAGGCTGGGTACGGCTACTTGGCCAACGCCGTCCATAGCAAGTTCTTCTTCATTAAACACAGGGGCAATTTGCAGATAAGGCAAAATACTCGCTAAAAGCTCCTTCATCACGGGTCCTGCAACTTGCCCACCATAATATGCGCCCTTTGGCTCATCAATTAACACAAATGCCATCACTTCGGGGTTTTCGGCGGGGGCAAATGTTAAAAATGACGCTATGTAACGCCCACTGCCCCTTGGTAATTTTTGGCTGGTTGCTGTTTTGCCTCCAATACGATAACCAGGTATATAGCTACGGTGCCCCGTGCCCACATATACCACCGACTCTAAAATTTCCTTCATCAATTCAGATGTGTCGGGCGAAATTACCTGCCTGCCTCGCTCGTGGAAAAACTGCTCTAATAGACTACCCTCGTTATCCACAATTTTCATGCCCACATGCGGTGTTACCATGTAGCCGCCATTTACAGTTGCCGCTGCCGCCCGCATAAGTTGCAAAGGCGTAATTTGAAAGCTTTGCCCAAAACTCATAACGGCCAGCTCCACAGGCCCGATTTTTTCCACGGGAAACATGATGCCCACTGCTTCGCCGGGCAAATCCACCCCTGTGCGCTCTGTAAAGCCAAAAATGCCCATGTATTCGTGAAAAACTTCCGCACCTAATCTTTCGCCAATCTCCATAAACACAGGGTTGCAGCTGTGCTGTACACCTTCGATAAAATTTAGGCTGCCGTGGCTGCGTGGCCGTCGCCAACAACCAATTTGCCGCCCACCTACGGTGCGGCTACCCGTGCATACAAACATGGTATCCACATCAATCACGCCACGCTCCAACCCTGCCGCTGATGTAACAATTTTGAAAGTGGATCCGGGCTCGAAGGTGTCATTAGGCTGTGTCAAGTCAGGACTAAAAAAATATTGAAATTGCAGCGCATTTGTAACACTACTGACATATTTCTACAAATTTCCACTTATCGGGAAAAGGTGAACAATACCTCAAATCGGTTATCAGCATAAACATTTATCCGTTTTATCAAAGACACCATCTCTTTCGCAACCTCTTTCGCACCCAAATACGGCAATATTATATCACATTTCGTGTCATTCTTGCCAAGAAGTTTAATGTCCGATATTGCGACAGAAATTTGCTTGATTTCTGTTTCGGTTTTAGATATGCTGTCGGATTGCTCTGCTTTTGCTTGAATGTATTGCTCTTTGGATAGCTTGCCATCAGCAAACCTTTCAAAGAGTTGTTCTTTGGCTGTTTTTGACCTGTCAAGGTCAAGGGTCAGTTGCTTTTGCCTTGCCAATAGCTTGTCATGCTTGCCAACCAGCCCATTGCTCCGCTTTTCAGCTTGCCGTTTTGCTTTTTGAACTAATGCAATTTCAACCTTTAAGGCTTCCAAAACCACTTCGGATATTTGACTTTCCATTATCTGCTCAGGCAAGCAACGCTCAAGTTTCAATTCCATACTGAAACGGCATATATAACGTGGCTTGGTTTTAGAGTTTGGTCGGTCTGCTCTTTCGCCATATCGCCGCAAGCCATGCCCGCAATGCCCGCAAAAGAGTTTGCCTGCATATAGGTTTGTATTTCTTCGTGTCAGCGTTTTGGCGTGGTATGGTTTTAGGTTAGCTTGTGCCTTGTCAAAAACCTCCTGTGAAATTATTGGCTCGTGGGCATTTTCGACAACAATCCAATCGCTTTTCGGTATTGACTTGGTTTTAACCGCTCCATAGGCTTGTGCTTTCATTTTGCCAGAGATAAGTTTACCTGTATAACGCTCATCCCTTAAAATTCTCGACACATTTTCCTTTCGCCAAACAGACATACCAGTTGTTGCTCCATTGATGACTTGATGGAGGGTATTATTGTTTTGCCTGTGTTTGAGCGGTGTTGGCACATCCTCCGCATTAAGAATTGTGGCGATTTCAATATATGACTTGCCCTCTAATGTTAATACGTAAATTCTGCGGATTGTTATTGCTGCGGCTTCGTCTATGTCCCAAGCGTTTTTTACAGTTTTGGATTTAACATAGCCAAAAGGTGCTGTGCCACCTAAATGCTCACCCTTTTTGGTCTTTGCAATCTTGCCCGACATAGACTTAACGCCCAAGTCCTTGCTGTACAAATCGTGGATTAAGGCTTTGAACCCAACCTCTAACCCCGCAGACCTGCCTTGATTGTTGTTTGAGTCAAAAAAAACGTTTACCGATAAGAACCTCACGCCCAAAAACGGAAAAACTTGCTCCAAATAACCGCATACCTCAATGTAATTTCTGCCGAAGCGTGAAAAATCTTTAACGACAATCGCTTGTATTTTGCCTTTGCGTACTTGCTCCAACATCTTTGTTACGGCTGGCCTGTTGAAGTTCGTGCCTGAGTATCCATCATCAACAAAGTGCAAAACCTTACTTGCTGACAAGTCAGGGTGTTTAGAAACAAAATCGTTCAGTAAATCCCTTTGGTTTTTTATGCTGTCGCTTTCACCAGCATTATCATCTTCTTGTGAGAGCCTAATATACAGGGCAGTCGTGTATTCTTTATTGTTCATACAGACACCTCCGATTGCATGAGTGAACAGTTTGCCGTAGGTAAACGCCTAACTCCCTGTTTTGCATAATTCTCAAGAGCATCATAATCGCTTTTGAAATTCCAAACTATATTAAACTCCTCGCTTGTATTGACAATTATTCGACTAATCAGCGTATTAACCATGTCATAGGTTAGTTCGTGATGGTCTGTAAACCTCGTAAACGCTTGTAGCCACTTATTTTGTGGTGTTAGTGTTTCTGACTGCATAACGCTTTGTTCTTGTAAAAGTTCAAGTCGTGCCTTGGCTTCGTCTATCTGCTTTGAATAGCGATTTTTGCTGTAAACATACTCATCTTCGGAAAGTAGTTTATCAGCATAAGTTTCAAACAGAGCTGATTTCAGCCCTATCAACCGTTTAATTTCATTTTGCAATTTGGTCATGCTTGAAAGCAAATCACCCCTGCGGTTTTTCTTCTGGGCAGACTTGTTGAGTCTTTCAACCATAGCCTTTAAGTCCGTAGCGGCACTTATTTGCATTTTTATGGACTGTAAAACAGTATCTAAAACATAGGCTTCGCTTATGCTTTTAACTTTGCAACCTGTTCCCAAGCCTTTATATTGCATGGCACAAATAAAACGATAGCTTTCAGAATCTGCTGCTGTTTTCTTTCGAGTTAGCTTTGAACCACAACAACCGCAAACCAAAAGCCCTTTTAGCAAATGGTTGTCCTTGCGGATATGCTTGCTTTTATCATAATTCCGATAAAAGTCCTTTGTATTGCGGTATCTTGCTTCTTGTGCCATATCAAATGTTGCCTTATCGATAATGGCTTCGTGGGTGTTTTTAACGATAATCCATTCTGCCTTGGGGTTTTGCTTAACTCGCTGATTATCACAAAGAGCCTGTTTTTGCCTACCCTGTGTCATATGTCCGATATACATAGGGTTAGTAGTCATTAGCTGAATTGTTTTATCACGCCATAAATATATCTTACTTCGCCCGGTTTTCTTAACTAAACCTTTTTCCATACGCCTTTTCATGGGGCTTGATATGCCCATTTCATTCAGCCGCCGTGCAATTAGAGTATCGCCCATGCCCTCTGCTTTCCATTTGAAAATATCACGGACGATATGGGCAACCTCATCATCTATCACCAGTTTGCGGTAGTTTTCTTCGCACTTCTTGTAGCCATACAACGGCAGACCGCCAATATAATCGCCGTTTTCTTGTTTGGTACGAAGTGATGAGATAATTTTGGCTGAAATATCTTTGGCGTACACATCGTTGATTAGGTTTTTTAAGCTAACAATGAGCGAATCCAAATTGCTATTTTCGTCCTCATTATCCAGTCCATCGTTAATCGAGATAAACCTCACTCCCATAAATGGGAAGATTTTTTCAAGATACTCGCCTGTTTCGATATAGTTTCGCCCGAAACGGCTTAGGTCTTTTACGACAATGCAGTTTATCTTTCCTGCCTTTACTTCCTCCATCATGGCATTAAACCCATCACGATTAAAGTTTGTACCTGTTTCGCCGTTGTCGATGAAGGTTGCGTTGTAGGTCAAATATGGGCGTTCCTTGATGTATTGCTCAATCAAATAAACTTGGTTGTCAATGGAGTCGCTTTCTTTATCACGGCAGTCTTCAATAGACAAGCGGGCATAAATGGCGGTTCGGTATACTGCACCTACTGATATTTGTTCTTTGGTGGCAAGCGGGCTTAATGTTCTGCTTTTTCTTGGCATACTACACAGCCCCCTTTACTATTAAGTTGTCTTTGTTTGGATTTGCCTGTACACCAACAAGCGGCTTTGGTGGTAGTTGTGCCTTGGAATATACTGTTGTAGTTTGCGGTGTCGGCTTTGCTTGTGGCATTTGCATGGTCGGCATAATCTCGCTCACGGACTGCACAAAGTTAATCGCACTGTCATAGTTGTAGCGATATTTGAATTTAATGCCGATGCGGTTGCCCTCATATACCATTATCTCATCAATAAGCGAAACAACAGCCTTGCGGGTTAGCTCCGTTATGGTACTGTGTGCAATAAAACTCTCAATCCAAAAACTCTTTTCGCCTTTATTAGCAAGGATTTTTTCAATCTCACCACTAAGCCGAAGGGCAGATTTTTCAGCTTCATCACTCTTTTTTGAGTATGATGCTTTCATTTCCTTGTATTCGTCCTCGTCTATAATTCCGCCCATCATAGACTCGTACAATGATATTTTGAGTTCACGATAACGGCTAATTTCTTCATTGACCTTGATTAGCTGCTTGTCTATTCGCTGAACTTCCTCTTGCTTGATGGGCAATGTGTCAATAAACGCCAGCACTCGTTCAAGGTTTTGTATATTGCTGATATGCGTTTGCAAAGCGGACAAAACCGATTCTTCAAGCAGTTTTTCGCTTATGCTGTGCGGGGTGCAACTTTTGGTTTTTGTTTTGCTATCTTTGCTGTTTTTACAAACATAGTAAAAATATTTCTGTCCACCACTCGGAACAGTTTTGCGTATCATATTCATTCCGCAGTCAGAGCATTTGCCAACGCCCGCAAAGATATAGACCGATTCTTGACCCGGCGAGATACGCAAGTCTTTTAACAAGAGGTTATTTGCAAGTTCAAAATCTTCTTTTGAAACTATGGGCTGATGGGTGTCATAAGCCCTTATCCAATCACCTTTTGGTTTGGCAAAATATTTCTTAACCTTGTGATTGGGTGTGCTTTGCTTGCCCTGTGCCATAACGCCAATGTAGATTTCATTGCTTAAAATTCGCCCAACCGCCACGGCAGACCATTTGGCCTTTGAGTTCACTTTGAATTGTGAAGCGTAATTTAACCCGATAGATTTCTTGTACTCCATTGGGGATAAAGTTCCCATATCGTTTAGCCTGTTGGCTATCCCCTGCTGGCTTAGTCCTTCAATTTTCCATTTGAAAATAGCACGGACAATATCAGCCGCAAAATCGTCTACAACAAGGGCATTGCGGTTTTGCTCGTCTTTCAAATACCCATACGCAGCAAACGACCCTATAAAATCGCCTTTCTTGCGCTTTATATCAAGTTGACTGCGTATCTTGATGGATATATCCCTGCAATAAGCATCATTTATAAGGTTCTTAAACGGCACGATTATCCTATCACCAGAGGACTTTTGGTTCATGGAATCCAGTCGGTCGTTCACCGATATGAACCTTACCCCAAGAAACGGAAATATCTGCTCCAAATACCGCCCGGCTTCGGTGAAGTTTCTGCCGAATCGCGATAGGTCTTTTACGATAACGCAGTTAATGCGCCCTGCTCGGATTGCTTCCTCCATCTTTTGAAAGTTCGGCCGCTCAAAACTCGCCCCCGAATATCCGTCATCAATAAATTCATCAATGATGTGTACATCAGATATATTTGCATTTACATAATCATGTACCAATGCTCTTTGATTTGAAATACTGTCCGATTCTTCCTTGTCGCCATCTTCACGGCTTAATCTGCCGTAAAAACAGCCATTCCATATTTTGTCGTTACCACTTTGGGTTATTCCTCCTTGGTTTGAACCCCGCTTTTGGGCTACTGCCAAGGGATTTTGTATTGCTTGCGTTGTGTGTGCTTTTTGCATAACAAAACACCCTTTCTTTATTTTTGGCAGTTAGCAAACCAAGTAAATAAATAAAAAGGGGGTTCACGAAATTAGTCCTATCTAAAATGATAGCGCACTAAAATATGAAAATCCACCTTTTTTGTCTTTGGTAAAAAATTTTGTTGTGGTATGTACGCAACCGCGCATCACAACGACATAAAGTAACTCTCCAACCTATCCTCCAAGCTGGCTTCGGTATCTTCATGCTCAACTTTAATCAAGGCTTTGCCGAATTTATAGCAGTAAGGATTTTTTATCTGTCGTACAAAATCAATCAGTCTTTCCTCTACGCAGAGGTCTTGGTTTATCACAACATCACGTATGTCAACCAGCGTATTAGGGTCAACTGTGCGTATGTCAACGCTTTTAAGTGCATTTACAGGTCTGGTCGGACACTTCGTGTCCTGCTCGACTATGCAACCTACTTGGCTCAAAATATCAACCCCCTCTATAAAATGGATATGCTATCCATGCTTGTCTTAAAACCATATTTTCAAAAGCAGAAGGATACGGCAGATGTTTCCCACTAAGCCCAATAAGAGCTTCCATCTGCCGCATAGTTTCCGCATTTGAAAACCAACCGCTTGGCTTGAATATCAAAAACCTATAAATCAGGCCAAAAAAGAGCTTCACGGTTCTTCTTGCAAGTATAGAAATGTGCCGTATTGTTCCTGTCCCCGGCATTGGGCATAACCTTCCTTTCGTCAGACCGCTTTTGGTAAAGCGACATAATGCCAGACAGCCGTGTTCCACGGTTAGTCCAGCACTCTCCCCATTCTGATGGCAAGCCGTCCAATGCCGATAAGCGTTCAAGACGGAAGTTTCATTATCCCTTCTGCGTGTCATGGCGTGGGGTGTACCAGTTCCCCA
>WRAX01000023.1 GCA_009779935.1 Defluviitaleaceae bacterium
GAAAACGCAGGATTTTTATTCGATTGCAAGGAGCGAGGTTCCGTGCATACCCAGAGGTATGTGCGGGTTCTTGGGACGCAGTAAATCGGATAAAAAGACAAGTTTAGTGATACTGTTTTGGGGTTGTTTGGGTATATGTAACCGCTGCAATTATCTGCATATATGCCATTGTATCCACGCTGTTAATTGTAATTGGCCCAAATAAAAAAGCATTATCGGCTATGTTTGGTTGCTTGGGTGGGGTATTTCTTGCTGGGGTTTTAATGTATTCCATGGATGTGATATGAACCTGACCGGGCTTGCGGGCCATGAAGCAGGCAAAAAGCGATTCCAGCTTTAGAAACATCTTCAAATCCGGCCTGGAAATAGGCAAGGATATTTTGGGCACCATGTTAAACACTTTAATCCTTGCCTATATAGGCAGTTCATTGGCGTTAATTATACTTATTACCGCCTCCACCACCACTTTACTGGAATTGCTTAATAGAGAGCTGATTATTGTGGAGTTTTTAAGGGCATTGGTAGGTAGCTTTGGAATGTTTTTAACTTGCAGCGATTTGTGGTTGGCTATATTTGCGAAGTGGCAGGTAATGTTCTATAGCGTGTTCACATTAAGCTGTGCGGCAGCTTAATGTGAACACGCTATAATTAAACCACCCCTTACAACCCTGCCAAAGGCCACACCCTGGTGCATGGGGCAGGGCTTGTCCACCGAATGATACTTACAACTATCAAAGCAAAACGTTTTGCCGCCGGTAATTTCTAGCGCAGCTTCGCCAAGCTCCAATAATTCGCTATTTTGCAGTTGTCCATCAAAAAGAATATTTGCCTTAAACTTGGCAAAGCAAATGCCCCCGGGGTTTTCTTCCATAAAATGGCGGGCATTTTTTGTTTGCAGGCTGATATTGTTGTGGCGGTCACCGGGGATGCCTTGGTTCGGAGCTAAGGTGGCTTGGGTTAAGGCCTCACCCTCGCACCCTTTTTGGGGATAAATTTTTATGCTTAGGATTTGATTAGTCAATATAAACCACCTCTCCGCAATTTTCTGCGGTATAGCCGCCAAGCCCTGCCAGTTTTTCGTGCAGCTGCGGGCTTTTCAAAATATCCATAAAGGCTTGGATGTGGGGTAGGCCTAAAAATTCCCGTGGTATTGCAAAGTCATATTCCTCTTGGCCTATGGGGATAAAATCAAGCCCCATGGCGGTTGCGGCCGCTTGTATGCCCAAACCGCAATCTGCACTGCCCCCGTGTATGGCGGCGGCCACAGCCATATGGGTTGTGGCATCCCTGTCATATCCACTTATTTCCTCTGGGTTAATGCCTTCGGCTTTCAGTTTATAGTCCAACAAAATACGTGTACCGGCCCCACGCTGGCGGTTTATGTAGCGATATTTAGTTAAATCCGCCAAGCCTTTAATGCCAAGAGGATTGCCCTTTTGCACCATCAGGCCCTGGGTGCGGCGCACGCCCTTTATCAAAGCCATTTTGCCGCCACCAAACAGCTTTTTTACAATAGAGACATTATACTCGCCTGTTATCTCATCCAACTGATGGATTGGGGCGATGTGGGTTTCGCCATTTTTAAGAGCCATTAAGCCGCTAAGGCTGCCCACATGGCTGCTGGAAAGATTGGCACCCACCATCATATCCGCCATAATATCCAGCATTAAATCATGGCTGCCGATACTTACGATGGTTTGCTCCAAATCCTCCAAATTTCGGATTAGGGACACTTCAACCGTAGCACCGGCATCCACGCCTTCCAAATTCTGGTCAATTATGCAAAAGCCGTCGGCCCGAACAAGGGTCATGGCCGCCCCTGCGCCACGGGCAAGGGGTGTGGCCACCAACTTGTCGCCAATGCGCCCAATTTTAACCCGCACATATTCCCTATGCTTAAAAGACGAAACAAGGCGGCGTGTAAGGGTGGCTTGTATAATATTGCCCTTGGCCTTATTGCCCACCAGTAAGGGCTTCACAAAATTTTCGTAAGCGATATAGGCAGAAACGGGATAACCGGGCACGCCGATAACGGGCTTGCCCTTGACGACTGCTAAGATAACGGGCTTGCCGGGCTTCATGGCAACACCGTGCACCACCACCTGCCCAATCTCCCGCAAGATATGGATGGCGAAATCCTCCCTGCCTGCGGATGTGCCGGAGCATAGTAAGGCCATATCGTGATGCTCCGCCGCCCATAATATCCGTTCTTTAATGGCCTCATAATCGTCAGCTACGATTGGAGTGCGCACGGGATTGCCCCCATCCTGCGCTACAAGGGCGGATAACATATAGGAATTGGATTCGATAATATCACCCTCTTTAAGGTTGCCACCAGCCTCTACAAGCTCACTACCCGTGGGGATGATTGCCACGGTGGCGGGATTTGTAACTAAAATTTGGGTTATGCCGCCGGATAACAACACCCCAATGTCCATGGGGCGGATTTTGTGGCCGCTGGGCAAAATCATCTCCCCTTGCACTATATCCTCCCCAATGGGGCGCAGATGCTGCCACGCCGCCGCCCCTTGGCGGATGATGATTGTGCCGTCATCTTGCTCCTGCAATTCTTCTGCCATTATAACTGCATCAAATGGGGGTTTTACAGGGTCGCCTGTATCCACCGCCACAAAGTCCCCGGGGCAAAGCGCAATGGGAGAGGTTTCGCTGGCACCCCTTGTTTTATGGCTTATTATAGCTATGCCGTCCATGGCGGAGCAGTCGTATAGAGGTGAATTATTGCGGGCAAAAATCGGCCGTGCTGTTACCCTGCCCAGTGCATGAGCTGTTTCTAGGAGGGCAACCCCTGTGGTTAAAGGCGGCAACTCTTTTTGAAAGCGAGCCAAAGCCTCTTCAATAGATATATTTGTAAGATATAAATTTCGTTCAGACATTTAACGCCCTCCTAATACAGATAAACCAACACATTGTCGCCCTTGTGCAGCCCTTCCGTGCCCCTGTCAATTAAGAAATATCCACTGGCCTCCACAAGGGTTGCTATAAGGCCTGATTTGGAAAATATGGGATGGGCGGTGTATGCCCCATCCTCAAAAATCAGCTTGCATTGGCAACAGGTGGTTTTGCCATCGGATCCGGGCACATTTGTGGTAAGTTTAGCGGGTATGGGGAAGTTTTCGGCAGCCCCTGTAAGATTTGGTGGAAGCCAGCCAAACAATAATTCAAAAACAGTCATGGCGGATATTGGGTGTCCCGGCAGCCCCACCAACAGGGTTCGAGAGGTTTCGTCATGCCCTAAAATGGTGGGTTTGCCCGGTTTGATAGCTATTCCGTGGGTAAATACCCCGGGGGTGGCCACCATTTGGATAATATCCGCAGTCATGTCCTTTTTGCCTTGGGAGCTGCCGCCGCTAACCGCAACAATGTCGCATATTTCCATTGCTTGCTTTATAGCCTGCTTAATGGTGTACTGGTCATCAGGTACAGAAAGGGTTTGCACCACATCATAACCATGCCTTGCCGCCAAAGCCGCCAAGGACAGGGTATTGCTTTCTCGAATTTTGCCATCCTCTAAGGGGTTGTAATGGGGAACGATAAGCTCGTCCCCTGTGGAGATAAATGCAATTTTCGGCAAAGCAAATACCGACACATTTTTGGCACCGGCAACAGCCAGGGCTCCAATGTCTTGCGGGGTAAGCCGCTTGCCCTTGGGCAACAACAAGGCTCCCGCCCTCATGTCATCCCCAATTTGAATAATATGGTCGCCATGGGCGGCCGCTTTATAAACGGCAACCTCATCATCCCCAAAGGTCTCGCAAAACTCCACCATAACAACTGCATCCGCCCCTTGGGGCAACATGCCCCCCGTGGGTATTTCGGCACATTGCCCTGATGTTATGGCAAAATCCGCCCCCTTGCCCATTTCCACAGCCCCCACCACTGTTAAAAAGGAGGGTATGCTTTCCCCTGCACCCTGCACATCCTTGGCTATAACCGCATAACCATCTACCGTGGAGCGGCGAAAATGGGGTGAGTTATTTGCGGCATAAACATCCTGCGCCAAAATCCTGCCGGCGGCTTGGGGTAATGGCAAAAGCTCCGTAGCGGGCAGCCACGCCTTTGCCTCATCCAACAGCTTTTGGCGGGCGTCTTCCAATGTATCAACTTGTAAAAATCTCATAAAACACCTCGCTTTACATCCTCATCGTGGTTAAAGGGTTGGCTTTATCGATTCATACCAATTCCATTCTCCAGGGCATCTTGTATTGCGGAGAGGATGACGAGACTGCTGTTGGTTGCCCCTGCAACTGTATCCACATATAAGGTTTGCTGGGCAACAACCCAATCTGCAACAACTTCTGCTGATACGGCATGCTCCCAATTGCCATGATAGTGATTTGTGATAACCACTTGGGTAATTTCGTGATTTTCCACAGTTACATCCACATTGGCAGCAACGAAGTTTGAATCGAAGAATCCGCTGAATGTGCCGTCCTGCACTTGTGAAAGGTCTGTTGTTTCAATTTCAATGCCTGCGATAATTCGGCGATATTCTGCCAGGTTATATAGATAAACACCGCCAAAAATCAGCCCTGTGGCCACAATAGCTGCAATGGCAGCAATAATAACTCTTTTGGTAGTTTTTGTCATTTTTTACCTTCCTTCGTCTAAATTTACTGGTAAAACTGATTGCAGCAAAAGGCGAAAGCCATTTTCCATAAATTCTTCGGGGGTTGCATCCATTCTGTGGGTGATGTACGGCCCTTTTTTGTGTGCCAGCGTTATTATACCGCATACACCGCCCCATAGGGCGAAAATTGTTTGGGGTAACCGGGGTATGTCGCTTCGCACTTGCCCTTTCGCCATCCACTCCCCAAAAAAGTTGCCCATTATTTCGTTTATCTCCTCACCCACTTGGTAAATTTGGAATAATACCGCATCCTTGTCGTTGGTAACGATTTTAATTTCGCCAAGCACACTGTCAAAATACATAGGATGTTGCGTGTAAAACCCGGCTATGGTGCGGCACACTGCATAAAATCCTGCCGAAAAGTTTTCCGCATCCTTTACGGCATTCGATAACCCATCCCGTAGCAAGGTGTAATATTCCAGCACAATACAGTCAAATATTTCTTCTTTGTTTTTGAAGTAGACATATATGGTGGATTTGCTGCAATCCGCTTTCTTTCCAATATCATCAACAGTGGTTTGGGTAACACCTTTTTCGGCGAACAGCTCCTTGGCGGCAGTTAAAATATTGCTTCGGTTAAATTGGGATAACCGCTCCTTTTTGCTCATGGCAAACTCCTTTCATAATCTTGGTACAATTATCATACCATGGGTTCGATTATTTGTCAAGAGGAAATTTGAAAAAATCCGAAAAAAGTTTTACAGCAATGTTGTTGCGGGCTTGCCCCACAACGAATGGGGCGGCGGGGGTCAAAACGATTGCTGATACAGATAGCTTTTTAATTCCGGAGCTTGCGGGTCAAGCAGAATTTGCTCAGGGGTGCCCTCTGCTTGAAATTGACCACTATCCATAAAATACACATGGTTGCATAGCCGCTTAATATTGGATAGCTGGTGGCTGATGATAACCCATGTAATGGGATTTTTCTGCTGGGATGCTAAAATATGCTGTTCAAAGCGGGTTACGCTTTTAATATCCATATTGGAAAAGGCCTCATCAATAAGTATCATCTTGGGGTCAAATATTAATGCCCGTATAAAGGAAAGCTTTTGCTGCTCGCCGCTGGAAAGGGACGGGGCATATTGGTTGCGTATTTCGCTTAACCCCGCAAGCTCCAATAACCCGGAAACCCGCCCCTCATCAGGGGTTATCTTGCGGATTTTTAATGGGTATACCAGATTTTTATACACTGTGTCGCCCATTAAATATGGTTTGCGAAAAACCATTGTGATATCACGAGGGGTTAATCCGCCATGGTCAATTTCCCCTTCATCAGGTTTTACAAGCCCTGCCATAATTTTCATCAATGTGGTTTTGCCGCAGCCATTAGCTCCGATAATGCCGTAAATCTTACTTTCAAAGGTATCTGTGCGCCGCCAATCCAGCGAAAAGCGGCTAAACTTTTTTGTTATATTAGAAATTTTCATCATTTCGCCGCTCCCTCTTCCTTAAAAAGTCCGCTATAATTTGTATGGTAAAGGCGACAAGCATCAGCACAATCCCCAGCTGTATTGCTTGGTCTTGAAATCCACGTCGGGTATCTAGGGCGATTGTGGTGGTCATAACCCTTGTGTGGTGGCGGATGTTGCCGCCAACCATAACAATTGCCCCAATCTCGCTCATAGCCCGTCCAAAGCCTGTTATAATGGCAAAAAATATCTCATTACCCAGCTCCCTAATTACCAGCATTTGGGTTTGCAGGCGGCTTGCCCCCATGGTGTGGGCAAAGGCCCTTATGCGCTCCCCGTTTCGGCTGGCCGCTGTGTACACAATGCCTGCAATTATGGGGGTTACCAGCAACACTTGGGCGATTATCATAATTTCAAAAGTAAACATTAGCCGCAAAAAACCAAGCGGCCCATCACGGGTAAATATTAAAACTACCACAAGCCCCATAACCACAGGGGGCATGCCCATTAGCGTGCGGTTTACCGCCACCACCAGCCACTTAAAGAATTTTGGCAGGGTACGGGTGGGTTGCAGGCTTTCTAAAAACAGCCCAAAAGCCACCCCCAAAATGGCGGAGATGGCCGTGGACGTTATGGTCATGCGCAAGGTGCGCAGTATTATTTCAATGGTTTCTTGGTCAAGTAATTCCAGCATATTATCTTGCTTCCGGGAAGAATAGGGGATTGCCAAATTCCGCCACCCCAAATTGGCCGATAAGCTCCTGCCCCCGTGGGCCAATCATCCAGTCAACAAAGATACGGCTACCCTCTTGCTGCTCACTACTTGCCACAATCATAATGCCATAAGGGTTAAGCAAATTGGGGCTGCCTTCGGTTACAATGGTTAGGTTGCCGTGGTTTGGGCGGTTATACCATGTGGCACGGTCGGACAAGGTAAAGGCATCCATTTCCATGGCCATGGTGATGGTTGTTCCCATACCCTCGCCCGCTTCCATATAATTGGAATTGCCTGTTGGGTCCAGCCCTAAATCTGCCCAAACGTCCAGTTCCCGCACATGGGTGCCACTGTCGTCACCCCGGGATATAAAGGGTAGGTTGTCCGCTAAAATTTGGGCAAAGGATTGCTCTATGGGTGTGTTATGGGCAATAGGGCCGCCCACAGGGCCAAGTACGATAAAGTCGTTATACATAATATCATAACGCCGCTGGGCATAACCATCTGCTACAAACTGGTCCTCCAAAGCACGGGCGTGTACCAGCAAAACATCCGCATCCCCCGCCCGTCCTGTTGCAAGGGCGGCACCTGTGCCTTGTGAAATCACCTGCACCTCCCAGCCTGTTTCATCATAGAAAATGGGTAGCAAAAAGCCTAAAAGTCCGGCATCATATGTGGATGTGGTGGTGGCTAATGTAATTGTGCCGCCTTCGTTATTTCCGCAAGCTACCAAAGCAAGCGCCATTACGGCTAAAAATGCACCTACAAAAAATTTTTTCATTTTAATTTCCTCCGCATTCATTAGTTTTGTTTGTTAAAACTTCTAAACCATGTTGCAAATGGGGCAATATGTACTCCAAAATCTCCCGCACTGCCTTGGGGCTACCCGGCAGGTTTACAATTAGGCTGTCGCCCCTAAGCACGGCAACACCACGGCTTAACATTGCCCGCCCTGTTATCGATAGGCTGTGGTTACGAATGGCCTCCGCAATACCGGGGGCTATCCGCCCTGCCACGGCAAGGGTGGCTTCCGGCGTCACATCCCGCTTGGAAAAGCCTGTGCCGCCTGTTGTCACAATCAGGTTAATTTGCCGTAAATCTGAAAGGGTAATTAAGGTATCCTGTATTTGTTTTTGGTCATCAGGCAGCAAAATGGCATCCGCCATCTTGTAGCCGGCATTGGCAAGCATTTCCACAACAACCTTGCCGCTTTCATCCTCCCGCTGGCCGGCTGCCCCCTTGTCGCTAAGGGTGACAGCAATGGCGGTAAATTCGGTGTTTTTAGCAGGCATCACCTCCATAATGTCATCCACGCCCACATGGCCTTCTTCAAGTACACGGGCGAAAACGCCCTCACGTGGCATTATACAATCCCCCATTTTATAGAAGATTCCGCAGCGCACATGGCATTCCTTGCCAATTTGGGTAACTTCCAGCACAGCATTGCCGCATTTAAGCAAAGTGCCCACGGGCAAAGCACGAAAGTCAATGCCCTCTACCACCAAGTTTTCGCCAAAATCCCCGTGGCTTACCCCTGCACCATCATCGTTAAAGGACTTCACTTTGTCATAAGAAAGCAAACTAACCTGCCTATGCCATGTGTTGGCGTGGGCATCTCCTTCAATGCCCCACTCTTTTTTTAGGAATGCCTTTTGTACATCCTGTTTTTGGCCTTTAACAGGACTTGTGCAAACTGCTTTTACAATTCCCTTCATACTCTAACCTCCAATTTTTGACATATGTTTAAGCCCGACCTGTTCGCTGATTAAATGACGCATAGGCTTCTTGTTTACACTTTCTACAATGGCTGTTGAAATTTCTTTATCACTTGCTCCGCCCCTTAACAATTCACGCAAATCCAGCCCAATATTGTGGTGCAGGCATAGGATTAGGGTGCCATCACTGCTAAGGCGTATTCGGTTGCAACTTTCACAAAATTCGTGGCTTA
Organism: Defluviitaleaceae bacterium; assembly: GCA_009779935.1. Lineage (GTDB taxonomy): Bacteria > Bacillota > Clostridia > Lachnospirales > WRAX01 > WRAX01. The sequence continues at coordinate 8,721 of WRAX01000023.1, forward strand.
TGGGGCTTATGAAGCCCAAACTGCCCTGCATTTCTGCGGTTTTGAAGTATTTAGCGGGGCCAAAGCCACGTATGGCATCATCCCTTGCAATATGGGGATATTCGGTTTTGATGGCCGCCAAAATGTCATCTGTGGCAATACCTTCCATATCACCGGTGATGCTGGTTGGCATAAGTTCTATAAAACGAATGTCCAAGGGCATATGGTGTGCCAAGGCCGCCATTTGCAAAAATTCACCATCATTAACACCTCTAATCGGCACACAGTTAAGCTTAACCCTTAGCCCCATAGCCACAGCTTTTTTAATGGTCGCCCACACCTGCTCAAAAACATCAAAGCCTGTTATTTGGCGGTACACTTCATGGTTAAAGGTGTCAAGGCTAATGTTTAGGCCATCCAGCCCAATCTTTACCAAATCGTCTAAATACTGGTCAAGCAAAACTGCATTGGTGGTTAGCGTAACCCGCTCTATGCCGGGAACCACTTTTAATTCCCGCACAAAACCCATCCAACCCTTACGCACCAGTGGCTCGCCCCCTGTTACCCGCACATATTTAATGCCAAGCCCCGCAAAAATGCGAAACAGCCGTAAATGCTCCTCAAAACGCAGTACATCGTCGTGGTTGATGCACTCTACATCCTCCGGCATACAGTATGCACATCGCAAATTACAGCGGTCGGTTATGGAAACCCGCATATAGTCTATTTTGCGGTTAAAAGAATCAATCACAACCCATCACCCCGCTTGTATGCACCGGATTTGCCGCCTTGCTTTTCCAACAGGCAAATGCCGCCAATAACCATAGCCTTATCCACTGCCTTGCACATATCATAAATGGTTAGCAAAGCTACACTTGCGCCCATCATCGCCTCCATTTCCACCCCTGTTTTGTCTGTCGCTTTAACGGTGCAAATGGCGGCAATTTCACATTTTTCATCATCCAACACAAAATCAATGCTGGCTTGCTCCAAAGGCAAAATATGGCAAAGGGGTATTAGGACGGCTGTTTGCTTTGTGGCCATAATCCCCGCCAGCCGTGCTGTGCCCAGCACATCCCCCTTTTTAATACCGCCGCCCTTAATCTCCCCATAACAAGCGGCCGACATGGAAATTTTGCCCGTGGCAACAGCCATCCGCCGGGTCTTGGTTTTTTGGCTAACATCCACCATAACCGCATTGCCATCTTTGTCAAAATGGGTAAAATTGGACATTACATAAACCTCCTTATCCGGAGCAAATAAAAATGCGCCCCAAGGACGCAAAAATACGCAAAAAAGCCACGCAAATTTTTACTCCTTTTCAAAATGGAAGGCACGCTGGTTTCCCCACGCACCCCGTTTTGCAAGGCATAGCCAAAGGCCTTAGCCAAACAAAATCGGAATAAAGCATATTTAATTTTTTAACCATCATAACACAATATGCAAAACCTTGTCAACATAAATTTATACAAACATTGGTGTTTATGAATATTTACATTACGGCACAATGGCCATCAAATCTTGCAGGGATTCTATAAAATCGTTGCTGTATTGATTTTGCGGCCGTTCGCTTGGGGTAGCTCTAAGGTACAGCACGCCTGTAATACTACCAGATTTTTCGATTGGTACGGCAACTTCTTTGCCATGCGCCATGGCAATAATGCCGTTGCGGGCGAATTGTACCAGATTGTGATTGTAACAATTATTGGGTATATTAGATGCGTTGTTGCCGTTTATGGTAAAATAATATACATTCTGCGCCTCGGCTATACCCTTTATTTTGGCAAGCACTGCATCCATCCTGTCGCTGGGTAACATATTGGTCTTTGCAAGCTCCAAAATGTCCAAGGTGTAACGTATACGCATTGCATCCTTTACGCTGTCACCACTGACCATGCCCCGTGTTGTATTTTTGCTTTTAATTGCAAGGTTGTGCCCCGGATCATAGATTTCGGATCTGTTTCTGCCATTTTCTTTGCAGGTGTACAATGCCTTGTCAGCCTTTTCTAATAGACCGGCCTTTGTGTTGTCGTGGGTGCCGTATGTGGCAACACCCATACTTACCGTGACGGGGCGGCGCGAGCCCAGCAACCGTGCACTTTCTATGGCCAAGCGCAGTTTTTCGGCTATAATTAAGGCATCGTCGGCATCTGCATTATCCAATATGACGACAAATTCCTCGCCGCCAAAGCGTCCAAAGGGCGTATCTTTGCGTAGATTATCACGGATTACTTTGCCTGCGTTTCTGATAACCATATCACCCGCCTGATGGCCATAAGTGTCGTTTATGGCCTTAAACTTGTCCAAATCGGACATGATGATAGAAAATTTGCCGCCTGTTTGCCGTGCCTTTTCTATGTGATTATCAATGGCAATTTCCAGAAACTTTCTGTTAAGGCCGCCGGTTAACTTGTCCAAAGCAGAGTTGGCCTCTGTTATGTGCTGGGTTACATTCATATTTATCAGCGGCATAACCCACTCCAGCCCCTTGGCGACTTCCCTGTCAATCTTGTTAAACATACTATCTGATGCCGCAAAAATATAAGAGTTTATTTTGCCGCCTTCATAAACAGGTATGCACATAGCGGCCTTTAAGCCCGTCGGCAAAAGGCTTCCGCTGTCATCGTTGATATTGTTGTGCCCTTCTGCAACAATAATGGTGCGGCTAAGCGTTTTGGTGTGCCGCAATATGTGTTGGTATTCTGTTGGTAGTTCTGATAATGCACCGGTGGATGCAATAACCGTAAAAACGCCATCAGAGCTTTCAAGTATAATGTGGCACCGGGATGCACAACACATGGCCGAAACATATCCTGCAAACATAGCTAAGTTATCGTCGGCATAAGCAGTAAGCCGCAGCATAACCTCCGATGGGCTGTTTATATTACATAGCTTGTAAAGATATGCCGCTTGCGCATCTTGCATAAACGGCGGGTCAGAAAGTATTGCGGTAAGAAAATCCTTGCTTGCAATGGCATCAAAGGTGATATGCTTAACACCCATGCCCTTGTAAGCCATTATCTTGCGGAAGGGCTCGATAAACCTATGCCTGGCCAAAAAGCTTTCATGGTATTGCTCCGGCACATTTTGCAAAATGTCTTGTATGGCTTCGCAGGCTCTGGCTAAGTAGTTAAGCCAGTGGTAGCTGCCTATATCAAAAAAATCTGACAAATCTTCGTAAATATAAGCCGCCAAGCGGCGCCTGCCCTGCTCCTTTACCTTTTCCAACGCCTGTTGTAAAAGCTCCAAGCGCTCGTCACCACTTTTTGCAATGGCTTGGACATAAAGGGAGAATGTCTTCGGCACAACCGATACATTTGCTGCAACTATGTCATCTTTTGCATATTCCTCAAAAACATCCTGTATATGGTGCGACAAATTTATGCGGTGGCACAGGGGTAATGTTCTATACATGTTGGAAATCGGCATCAACTTTATTTTCTCCACTCTCTCCCTTACAAATCGTTTCGTTTCGGCCGTATCCCTATCTTCCGGGGCTATTGCAAACAATTCATCATTAATAAGTGCTGTTCTGAGAGTGTCTTGGACGTCCTTAGAACGGTTCTTTTCATCATTGTGTTTTAGCAAGTTTTTGCCGAAACGGTGTGCCTGCGCACTATCACCCAAAATAACGTACAGGCCCGAAAAATTAACCATCACATTAACAAATTCGACGGTTACCGATGATGGATCATCACCGACAAACTTGTGGACTTCTTCCAATTGATGAATTGCAAGCTCATAGTTATCATTACTTATTGCAGCAATGGCAATAAGTATGCGTGCATCAAGCTCTACACTCTTGTTGTTGAATAGCAAAGTGGAATCCAGAGCTGAAAACCCTATACCTTGCGCCTTTAAGGGGTCATTAACAGCGGCAGATGTTCCAAGGTTTATTTGTGCATGTGCAGCTACTGACGGATTTTGGCTTGTTTCCGCTACTTCTGCGTAGATAACCAAAGACATATCCTTGTTGCCTTTAATAGCATAGCATGTACCTATATTACTCAATGCCGCATCATAAAATCTTGGCTGGTTGGTTTTTTCAGCATATTCACGCAACTGGCTAAAAACTTCAAAAGCACGGTCTGTATTACCTAAAGCTGCGTAAAACATGCCCTTGCGGTGTAACATACCGCATTTAACATCGTCCCTATCTGCTCCACGGCGTGCCAAAGCGGAATTGTACACTTTATAAAACGCCTCTTTTGTGCTTCCAACAACTGCGCTGTGCAAAGCGGCAAAAATATATTCCCTATGCGCTTTTGTTAGCTTAACGTCCATTTCCAAATTTTCAAAATACGTGCCGGCAGAAGCCAATAATTCCTTCACCTTAACAAAATCTAATTTTAGGATATAATAGCGTGCAAGCAATGCTTCTGCGGCGGCCTTTTCTGCGGCAAGTTCTAATTTTACAGCCATCGCCAATGCCTGTTCATAAGCATCTACTGCTTCCAAGGATCTGTTAGCATCATACAACGCAAGGCCCAAATCTAATAGAATACTTACCTCCTTGTCAGCCTTGGATAAGCTGCGGCATATTTCCAGGGCAGCTTCAAAACCCTCTATAGCCGCAGTGTAATCCCTCATATCATACAGCCGCAGGGCATATTCAACTAAGCATTGCATCTGTTGCTCCTTACGGCCCAACTTGCCTAAGTGGTAGGCAAGCTCGACCAAGTCGTCACCATCCGTTAGCATGCTCGCAATTTGGCTGTGCATATCATTTAGCTTGTCTACACAACATTTTTCGTATATATAAGTTTTTAGGATTTTGTCGGATATGCCATACGTAATGCCGCCTTTGCCGGGGATGGCGGATAGAAAGCCTCTCCCCACCAGCATATTTAGGTTTTCCGGTGTGCATTCTGCTTGAAGCAGGCACAGCTCTGCTTCTGATACAAGGTAATCATCAAAAGCCGCAATAACCTCCAATAATCGGTAACTTTTGCCGTCGACACTGTCGGCTTGTTCTTTTATGGCCTGCTCTATGCTTGTGGGTAAGGCTATATTTTTATATTCGGATTGGCTATAATCTATATGCCAGCGTCCACTTTCTTTGTGGGCGTATATTATGCAGTTTGCTTGCAGGTTTTTAAGTATTTCTTCTATAAAAAGGGGGTTGCCGTGTGCGGTTCCATAAATCCAATCCCTAAAACTATTGGAGATGCCTTGTATACGTAAGATGTTCTGTATCAATGCCGCAGTGTCATCCGGCGAAAGGGGCTTTGACTCTACTTTCAGCATTACATCCCCTTGCCTTGCCATCAAGCCCAAAAGTGCTTTGTTGCTGTGGCCATTGCGGTATGAAAAAACCACATTAAGCCGCTTGACTACCAAGGATAGCCTCTCTATCATGTTAATTGTAAATTCGTCCGCAAACTCCATATCATCTATGATGATGACAACGGACTTGTCTCTTATACAGTCATGCACAAATTTGGTGATGGAGTTTTTGTCGTAGGAAGCTTCGGTGTTTATGCCGTTTGCAAAAGCGGTAATGTATTTCAAAAAGCCGGCATCTGTATTGCCGGAGTAATCTGCCGCTTCTGCCAATTGCTTTAACATGGCACGCAATGCACCATCGCCCTTTTGGCCAAAAGACCATAGCACATTTGCGTTTTTAAGGTAAAGCCTGTTTTTTAGCTCTGTCATCAATGTGGTTTTGCCTATGCCCTGCTCGCCATGTATACATACTAAACGCTTTTCGCTGGTTGCAGACATAACTTTGTCATAATTATCCATTATCGCTGCACGCTCGTCATTTCTACCAACAATGCCACAGCCTATGTATAACCGCTCTACCTCTGCCCTATCAAAAGCGGCAAAGCTTGTTCCAAAGGCATCGTTTATATCCATTAGCATTTCCGGCACACAGGCATGCCTTTCAGAAACACCGGCAGTGGCTTTGTTTATTACGGCAATAAACTTTGCTGTCAGCTCGTCGGTATTTATCCTTTTGAAGCTGTCAAAGTCGGCCTTAAAATTACGGTTGCGCCCACCTGCGCCTGCTATTAAGCAAAACAGTAACACGCCAAGCGAATATATGTCCGCAGAGGGGGTGGGGTCGGCGTCCACAAGAGCTTCCGGTGCTTTGAAGTAAACACTATCAGCATCATTATTGCACGCACTTATCCTATATATCCATGCGGAAGCACCATCACGCAGTTTTAAGGAAAACTTCCCGTCTTCGTGCAGTATTATCACATTTGCAAAGTTTATATCCTGATAACAGATATTTTTAATATGCAGATAGTGCACAGCGCAACAAGCCTGTGCAAATACATTCAACACACAAGAAGCGGGCAGCCGCTCCTGCATATCGTTAAGGTGGCGGGCATTTTTTGCAAATTCAGCCAACACAAAATACTGAAAATTTTGACTGTGCTTGCCGGCTACTGTTTTTACCGGCTCCGGCTCATAATTGCGCAGAATAAATGGTGATGCAAGGTTTTTCCATACAAGATAGTCGCTGCTAAAAAAGTTTTGCAAGTTTTCGCCCATGCCTTCGTCATCAACAATAAAGGCCACCTTCTCCTTGTTGTTATCCATCAGGTCACGAACAAGGTGGCTGGACCACAACTCGCAACATTCCATATTGCGCACTACCCTGTATCTGTTGTTTATAAGTTCCAAGGCCTTGCCCCCCATTCATATTATCCGGCTTGTTTTGCTATAATGCGGCCGCAATAACGATTGCTGCATTTTTTACAAATGCCATCTCGTCCGCAGCAAACTCCTTAGTTTTTGCAGATATACTAATATATAGCACACCCTTAACAATGCCATCAGATACGGCAGGGGCAACGCATATGGACTGCAAATCCACACTTCCGGTTTTTATATGGATTTTATCGTTATCCCAGTCCACCATATAGGTGCCTTGTTGTTTTTGTATTGCATCAAAGATAATTTTGTCATTATATTCCGGCGGTTTTATGCCGGCTTCTGTTAATCGGAAAGAATCCGTCATCTTATCATCCGACACCAAAAACAAGGTTATGTCCATCATGGTTATTGACGTGTACAACCTATCCAAGAACATATTTATTTTTTCTGTGATACTAATGCTTGCCCTTGAGATTCGCATAAGTGCAAATAGTTCTTGCATGCGCTTGGCATCTTTTGCAATGTCGCCTGTAAAAAAGCTTTGCTTGTTGCTTTTGGCAGTTGCAAAGCCGCTCATGTTTTCGTTCCATATTTCGTGGCGGTTGCGCCCGCACTCTTTCGCCATAGACAAAGCCATATCGGCCTTATCTACAAGGGTCTTTATAGTATCTGCGTGGTCGGGATAAACTGAGATGCCCAAACTGGCTGTGATATCACGCTTGCCCCCCAGTATCTTTGCATTCGCAATTTTTGTGCGCAATAAATCAGCCATGCTACAAGCTGTTGCATGGTCCGCATCCCGCAACAGCACAATAAACTCTTCACCGCCATAACGTCCCAAAACATCATCTTTGCGTAAATTTTCCATGATAACGGCAGAGGCGGCACGCAGCACATCATCACCTGCAAGGTGCCCATAAGTATCGTTTACATGCTTAAAGTGATCCAAATCTATCATCACAACAGCAAACTGCGAGCCGGCAAGTTTTGCCTGTTCCAGGTGGGCTTCCAGTGCCAAGTCCATATACCGCCTGTTTAATGCCCCTGTCATCTTATCTGTGCTGGCAGCCGTATGCACATGGTACATCCCCAAAAAATTAGATAGCAGGTTAAAAATTTCAATATTTTTCGTAACAAACTCTGTTGCGGGGCAATGGGCGGCGTTTAAGCTCTGGAAATAGACATAGCCGCTAATTGGCATATACGAATCCCGAATCTGCCGCTTTTCGTTGGTGAAATCATCCTGGCCCCGGGCTGACAACATGGGTACACACATCACATAAACATGCCCCGTAGCCATAACGGCATTTGCCGTTATGGGCCACCTATGTAAATTGGCGTACATCAGTTGGTCCGGCATGGCTAACGCATCGCTAACGCCGCTTTTTGTTATAATATATGGCGCACCATCACCATCGGCAAGTATAAAGCAATCTGCACCTGTCGCCTTCGCCAGAAAGTTCGCAGCCATCTCTAAGTTTAACAATGGATCGGAGGATACATTTTTTATTAAATTGTCTATCAGCAAAGCCATATCACCTCCTCACAGCTATTATACCACGTAGTTGAATTATTTGCAATACAGCGAAGTTTTTTGGAAGGATTGTGAAGTGATTTTTATAAAAAAATAGGGCTCCAAATTTATGGAAACCCTATATTTATCACATCTGGGTGAGAAGATTTGAACTTCCGACCTCCAGAACCCCATTCTGGCGCGCTACCAAGCTACGCTACACCCAGTTATTGCTCCACGGCACAGGGTACATTATAAAACATTTTTGTTGTGTTGTCAAGGATAAATTTTCATCTATACTCAAATCCCCCGCTTCATGGAAAAGTGGGGTATGCCTGCGTCCATATACTCGTCGCCATATGCAACAAAGCCAAGCTTTGCATATAACCCCATTGCGTGGGTTTGGCTGGATAACTCCAATTGCTTTGCTCCCATTTCAAAGGCTTTGTCCATAAGCATTTGGGTTACAAGCAACCCAAAACCTCGCCCACGGTGCTCTTTTAACACAGCAATGCGCCCTAATATGTATTTGCCCTTGTGTAGCAGCAAACGCCCAACTGCCACGGGTGTTTTGTTGTCGTAAATGGTCAAATGCTCCGAAATCTCCTCTTCCCAGGGGATAACTTCTTCTTCTATGGGCACATTTTGCTCATCCACAAAAACTATGTGGCGTATTGCATAGGCATCCTCTAACAAATCATCCTGCCTACCCGAAATCCATGTATGTGTTATCATATCCACACTCCCAATCCCAATTACTAATTCATGCCCATTATGCTTGGTATAAAGCCGATGATAAAGCCAAGCGCGCCCCCCAGGGCGGCTATCCACTTCAACTGTTTGCCCGCTACGGATAAGACAAGTTTTTCCATTTCCCTTGTATCTAATTGGCCAATTTTTTCCTCCACTATGGAAGGTATATCCAAAATGCCCCCTACATGCTCCCCCGCTTTTTTTGCCAAAAAAACCACAATTGGGCGGGCAAGTGCCGCCATGTCCCTTTCCCTGGCGGTTTTGGGTATTATTTCCGATGGGGATAGGGCAAGGATGGATAAAGCAATCTTATCCACATGGCCATTGGCTTTTAGGTGTTCAGACAGGGTTGTTACCGCTTCCGCCACCCAAATGCGGGCACTTTCGGGTATGTGGTCAAAACTTTGGGATAGAAGCCATTCTATCGCCTTGTCCAAATTTTCCGCAAGCACAGCTTGCCCTGCTTCACTTTCCAAAAACTCCAACAAACCTTCGGTGATATTGTTATAAATCTTATCAGGGTTAATAAACATGCCAACGAGCCCCTTGGCGTTGTCCTTAACTATTTTTGTGATGGTTTGGCGCAAAAACTGCTCCCCCGTGGGGTGTTGCAAAATTTTGCGGCAAAGGTCTGCACATTGGGGCAAACGTGTGCGGGCAAGCTCTTTGAAGTATTGTATTAGGGCGGGCGGCACGACATCTCCAACTGTTTTGCCTTGCCCTGCTTTTTGTATAAAGGCGGGGATGGTGGCTTGGGAGATGTGGTCAATAATACCATGTGCGCGCCTTGCTACTTGCTCTGTCAGCTCCTGCTCCGAAATACCGAAAGTCTCCGAAGTCATCTGCCCAATACTGCGGGCATCGTCTACAAAATCCCCAAGCAACTTACCTAATTTAGCAGACACTGCATCAACCACCCCATCAGTAGCCACCGCATTAGCTAAAGCTTCAGGGGTTAAAACCGATTCGCCAAGCACCGCACCTATGTTTTTTGCCAGCTGCGCCTTTTCTTTGGGGATAAGGCCGGGTGTAAATGGCACCACAAACCTACCCAACTTAATTTGCTTGTGGGGGCGAAAAAGCATGGCAATGGCAAGCACATTAGTGGAAAATCCAATGGTGGCTCCAATAACAGGCACAAGTAAAAAACTCAAAACATCACCAAACATGGGGCGTACCTGCCTCGTCTGCCAATGTTTCTTCGTTAAGCTTGTAAGTTAGCATGGCAAGGCTGTCCATTAACGGAAAATTTTCGATTTTAATGGTTTTTGGCAATTGCATCTCTTCTGCCGAAAAGTTCCAAACCCCACCAATATCGCTTTTTGCCAAAATTTTTATAATTGGTGCAATTTCAGTGTCAGGTAAATCCACCACCACAATGTCAACAGAATTTGTGGATAGGTACTGTTCCAAGCCGGCCTCGTCATCAAAGGTGGCAACAAAGTCAAACCCGCTTTCTGCAAGGCTTTTGTTGTGCGTTAAAGCCGAGCCAATTCCGCCGGCACCTACCAAAACCATGGTATACTGCTTGTCCATACCAAGGATATACTCAATTTCCTTGCGTAGGGATTCTACATTATACCCATAACCCTGCTGGCCAAAACTGCCGAAAAAGTTCAAATCTTGCCGCACTTGGCTGGATGTTACACCCATGCGCTCCGCCAATTCTTTTGACGATATCCGCCAAATATCCTTTTCCATTAACTTGGTTAGATACCGGTAATACCTTGGTAAACGGCGCATTACGGCTGCCGGTATTTTCCTTTTCTCTGCCATATCCCTTCCTCCTTTTAGCGGTTATTCGTGCCTTAATGCTTCAATTGGGTCTAATTTAGCTGCCTTGTTTGCGGGGTAGTATCCGAAAAACAACCCTATTGCCATGGCAAATCCCAGTGCGATAAAAATTATGGATAGGGGCGGCAGGACAGGGTTTTCCAAAAACAAACTGCCGGCATAGCCCAAGACAATGCCGAGAATCACCCCAAAAGCACCGCCAATTGCACAAATTATCACTGCTTCTGCAACAAATTGCAGGCGTATGGCGGCATTGGTTGCCCCCAATGCCTTTCTTGTACCAATTTCCCTTGTGCGCTCGGTTACGGATACAAGCATTATATTCATCACCCCAACACCCCCAACCATCAGCGAAATGCCTGCAATAACAGCAACAGCAATGGAAATTGCTGCCATCATGGTTTCCGTCACCCCTAAAATGGTTGCCATGGGCAGGGCGGCCACTGTAAAGCGGGGGTTGTGGGCATACAAGGGGCTAAAAAAGTCTATAATTTGGGCAACAAATCCGTCAATGTCCACCCCATCTTCCGCCATCACAACAAAGCTTTGAAAGCCTTGTCCATCTTCCGCCATCATACCGGCGGCGGATATGGGTATATAAAGGTCGTTGTGCCCTGCTGCATTGTTGCCCATGCCCAAAAATGGTAAAGACATGGCTGTGTGTTCATATACGCCAATAATTGCAAAAAAGTCTGTATTTTCGCCAATATCAATGCGTATTTTTTGCCCCAACGGGTCACTTTGCGGGAACAGCTCCTGTGCCAAATGGTGGCTGATAACGGCGTAAAGCCCATCACCTTCACCTATAAACCGACCGCTTACTATTTCTACACTATTTACCCGCTTAAAATCGGAATTAACCCCGATTATGGATGCGATAGAGGCATCCTCCCCATTTGCCGCCCAGCCGCTGCCCACAGGGCGTGTTAAAGCCAAAGCTGCAATTGAATGGTGGTGGGCGGTGTAAAAACGGTTTACCATCTCCCCCGTCATCAAGTCCCTTTGCAGTGGGGCGGGGGGCGCACCGCCAAACCCCACCGTAAAATCCAAACCGCCACGGGGATGCAGTGTTACCTGCACATTGTTTGCGCCTATGGACCGCATTTGGGCGGTAATAACCTGCGTTAATGCCCCGCCCACGGTTACAATGGCAATTACCGCCCCTGTGCCTATGATAATCCCAAGCATGGTAAGCAGCGAGCGCATTTTGTTTGCCCGCAACCCCTCCAAAGCAAGTTGTATGTTTTCCCATAAAAGCATGGTTGCACTCCATCCGTTCAACAATTTATCATGTGGTTTCGCCGGCAATTTCTCCATCATGCAGGGTAATAATGCGCTGGGTTTCCGCCGCAAGTTCTTTATTATGGGTTATCAGCACAATGGTTTTGCCCTGCTGTTTATGAAGTTTGTGAAAAATATCCACTATCATCCGCCCTGTGGCGGAATCCAATGCGCCTGTGGGCTCGTCCGCCAGCAATATATCGGGATTATTTGCCATGGCACGGGCTATGGCAACCCGCTGTTTTTCCCCGCCGCTTAGCTGGTTTGGGCGGTGGTTTGCCCTGTCTGCCATGTCAACCATTTCCAGCAGATGTTTAGCGTGGTTTTTGCGGTTGGCCGCCTTCGTGCCTGCGTACAGCATGGGCAGTTCCACATTACCAAGGGCGGTGCTGCGGGGGATAAGGTTAAAAGTTTGGAAAACAAAACCAATTTGCCTGTTGCGGATATCTGACAGTTGGGCATCCGACATATCTGCAATATTTTTGCTGTTTAACAGGTATTCCCCATCTGTTGGCCTGTCCAAAGCCCCTAAAATGTTCATCAGTGTGGATTTGCCGCTGCCCGACTGGCCAATGATGGACACAAATTCCCCTGCCCCTATGGACAGGTTTATGCCCTTCAAAATACACAGCTGGTTATCCGTGCCCTCAAAAAATTTTTTTATTATATTTGTCATTTTAATAATCATAGGGCAAAATCCACTCCTAAATATATGTTAATTATATAACAAACCTTAACTGCCGTCAAGCATGGAATAAAATACGTGATTTTAGCGAAAAATAGCCCAAAAGGGGGATGGTTGTGAAAATATCCACAAATTTGGACGAAAATATTGAATATTTGGAAAATTTGTTTGCCGATTCCGGTGATTTGGTTAAGCGGAAGTTTCCCATTGGCACATCCCGCCGGCGGTGGGCTTATGTGATATATTTGGACGGCATGACCGACCGTGGCGTGGTAGAGCAAACCATATTGCCCCGCCTTATGGCAAGCTCTCCTAAAACCCCTGAAGCATTTTTCCACGAGCCCATAAGCCTATTGGAAACCCTAAAAGACGGGGGTATGACCACGGCAGACTTGCGGGAAGAAACAGATATGGACAATATTGTGCACATGATACTTTCGGGGGATACAGCAATGCTTTTGGACGGTGATTGTGCCGGGATTTTGATTGCAACCCGTGGCTGGCCCAACCGTGGCGTACCCGAAACCAGTGTGGAAGTGGTGGTGCAAGGTAGCAACGAAGCGTTTAGCGAGGTAATGCGCTTTAACACCGCCCTTTTGCGCCGCCGTGTAAAAGATACCAATCTTAAAATTAAGCAAAGTAATGTGGGCAGGCGCACAAAAACCGACATTGCCGTGTGCTATATGGAGGATGTGGTGCGCCCCGAGGTACTTGCGGAAGTGGAGCAAAGGCTTGCCAACATCACAATTGATGGCATTTTGGATGCAGGTGCGCTGGAAGAGTTGATTGAGGAGGATACCAACAGCCCTTTCCCGCAATGCCAAATTACCGAAAGGCCTGATAAGGCCGCCAGTGGGATAATGGAAGGGCGGGTTGCTATTTTGGTGGATAATTCGCCAACAGCAATACTTGTGCCGGCCACCATGAACAGTTTTTTCCAAGCCAGCGAGGACTATTCACAGGGCTGGGAAATAATGTCATTTACCCGTATTTTGCGCTTTGCCGCCGCTTTTTTTGCCCTTGCCCTGCCCGGGCTGTATATTGCCATAACCACCTTCCACCCCAATATGTTGCCCACCTTGCTTGCTTTTAAGATGGCGGCGGCAAGGGAAGCTATACCAATCCCTGCCGTGCTGGAAATACTTATTATGGAATTTGCCTTTGAATTGCTGCGGGAAGCGGGCATTCGCCTGCCTCGGCCTGTGGGTAGCTCCATCGGTATTATTGGCGGCTTGATTGTGGGTGAGGCGGCGGTGGCGGCGGGCATTGTAAGCCCCCTTGTGGTTATTGTGGTGGCTTTAACGGGTATTGCCAGCTTTGCCATTCCTAACTACGCCATTGTTTCCGCTTTTCGTATATGCAAATTTCTTATTATTGCATTGGCGGCAACCCTTGGTTTGCTGGGTTTTTGGATAGCTTTGATAACCATCCTAATCCACTTGGCAAGTATGAAAACTTTTGGCCTGCCCTATCTTTTCCCCTTTGCATCAGGGGATGTTAATGGATATACGGATTTTAAGGACAGCCTTTTCCGTGCGCCCATGGCATTTATGAAAAAGCGACCCATTTACGCCAACCCAAACCAACAAAACCGCCAGCAACCGCCAAATAACTTGGGCAACCCCCATGTAAAAGAGTAGGCGGGTGCTTGCCACCACCCTGTCAGCAAAACGTATACGAAAGGAAAAACATAAATGACCAACAACTTCGCTTTGAACGATAAAATATCCCTGCGCCAAGTGCAAATATTGCTGATACTGGGCATATTTGGTTTTGGCGTTACATCCCTGCCCCGCCGTGTAGCAGAATTTGCCGGGCAAGATGGTTGGCTTGGTGTGCTTTTGGCAACCCTTACCGCCCTTGTGTTGGTTTGGATAATCACAAACGTTACCAAAATGCACACAGGTATCACATTTTACGACTTTGCTTGCAAAACCCTTACAAGACCTGTGGGTGTGGTGGTTTGCTTGTTTTTAATCGCCCGCCTTGTGCTGCTTGCTGCATTTAACCTGCGCATTTTCGCAGAAATCACCCAGTCCATACTATTACCAACAACGCCTTTTTGGATAGTGTTTGCCGCCATGCTTGTTTTGGCCGGCTTTGGCGCATCTAAGGGTATGGAGGCACGGGCAAGGCTGGCGGAGATACTGATTTTAATCGCCCTTGTGCCGCTTATCATTGTTTTTGTGATATCTAGCAGGGATATTGATTTCACAAACCTTTTGCCCATATTTAATGCGCCGCTGGAAAATGTGGGCAGGGCTGGATATGCTGCACTTTTTGCTTTTAATGGTTTGGATATGCTGCTACTTATAAGCCCCTTTCTTGCCCGCCCAAAAAAACTAACAAAATCAGCTGGCGGGGCGGTGCTTACCATGGGCGGGCTGATGGTTGCCATAACTGCCGTAACCATTGCCCGATTTGGTGCGGGCAACATTGCCCGCCACACTTGGCCTGTGCTTAGGATGATGGACACCGCCGCTATGCCCGGCGCAATTATTGACCGCCAAGGTGCGCTTATTATGACTTTTTGGATAATTTCTGCCTATGCCATTATTAACGCTGCTTTATTCTTCTCATCCCTTTTGCTTAAAAATATTGTGGGTAAGGGCAACCATAGCCGCTATATTATCATTTGCCTGCCTATAATCGCCATAATCGCCGCCCTTCCGGATAATTTAACACAAGTTTACAATTATTTTAGCAGATATAACAACATCTTTGGCGTGGGGGCAATGGTGATACTTCCGATAATTCTGCTAATAATCGGTAAAATACGGGGGGTTAAAAATGCGTAATAAAAAATTTGCCTTAAAATTTGTGGCAATATCCGCCGTATCCCTTGCCCTGCTGACCTTTAACTGGGATAGGGTGGAGATGGAAAACCGTGCCTTTGTAGTTGTTATGGGCATAGAAGCCGGCGAAGGTGATAAAACATCTTTTTCCGTATACCTGTCGGTGGTGGATGCTCCCGCCTTAGAAAACGGCGGGGAAGATGCCCCAAAATTGCTGTATCAAGCAGAGGGGGCATCCCTTTCCCATGCCTTATCACAAGCGGGCGGCGGTATGAGCGACCGTTTGTATTACGGGCACACCAAAGCAATAGTCATACACAAGGATGCGCTTGAAAACCCTCGAATGGTGAGGGAGATTGCAGACACCCTTAGCCAAAAAGGCGAAATTAACATACGTACCATTGTAATGGCAACCGACAAGCCCGTTAGTGAAATTTTACAAACCAAGCCCAAAGGCGGCAATTTACTGGGCACTTACCTTTCAAATTATTTTGGCGGGGATGGGGCAAATGTGGCATCTTTGGCCATAAAGGCGGATTTGGAAGGTTTTGACGCATCCCTGCGAAGGGATGGTACGGCGGTTTTGCCCAAAATTACCCTGGAAGGGGGAGGGGATGGCAAAGAGATAAACATTGGGGGCATTTTTGCCTTAAAGAATTTTGCTTATATAGACAGTATCCCCGAAGAGCTTTTGGCAGGGCAAATTTGGGTAAAAGAAAATGCCGGGGGCATGGAGCTTGTGCTGGATGACCATACCGCCCTGCAAATAATTAGAAGCCGCCCAAAAATCACATTTGCCATGGGGGGTGACAATCTAATTTGCCATGTAAAAATCCAAGCTACCGGCAACCTTGTGGGGTTACACAGCTTGCGCAACAATTCTGAACTAAATGCCGACTTTACTAAAAAAATAGAATCCCAAATAACTACTACCCATGGGCTTTTCCAGTACATGGGTGTGGATGGGCTAATGCTGACGGAAACATTACACAAAAAGTACCCAAACATCCCCCTTCAACCCATAGAAAAAATTACCATTATCCCCGAAATTCATCTGGAAATAAAGGCGCATGGTTCTTGACATGCGCCTTTTGTTGTGTTACAATTAGCCAATTTACATTAGATGAGGTGGTTTTATGGGTAAAAATATAGATGCGGATTATATCCAAAAGGCACGCCATTCCATGGCGCATGTGCTGGCAAAAGCGGTATGCCAGCTTTTTGATAATGTTAAGCTGGGCTTTGGGCCGCCCATTGACAATGGGTTTTATTATGATTTTGATATGCCCCACACTATTAAGGAAGAGGACTTTGCCGCCATCGAAGCCAAAATGGCGGAAATAATTAAAAATGATGAAGAATTTATGTATAAACAAATTGACAACCCCGAAGCTTTTTTTGCAAGCGAGCCTTATAAATTGGAACTTATATCCGAACTGAAGGCGGGTGGGGAGGAGATATCCGCTTACGAAAATGGCGGATTTGTGGACTTGTGCGCAGGACCCCATGTGGAAAGTACCAAGGAGCTTCGCAATTGGGGCTTTGCTGTGGCAAGCATTGCAGGGGCGTATTGGCGGGGGGATTCTAACCGCCCAATGTTGCAAAGGGTGTATGTACATGCTTTCCCTGACCGTAAGGAGCTTAAAAAGTATCAACAATTTTTGGAGGAGGCTAAAAAGCGGGACCACCGCCTACTGGGCAACCAACAGGATTTGTTCTTTTTTGACGAAACCGCACCCGGCATGCCTTATTGGTTGCCTAAGGGTGCAAAGCTGTACAATACCTTACTAAACTTCTCCCGTAGGGTGCATGAAGCCCGTGGGTACCAGGAAATTGTTGGACCGCAACTTAACCACCGCAGCCTTTGGGAAACCAGCGGCCACTGGGAGCATTACCACGAAAATATGTTTACAGTGGATTTGGATAATGACCAACACTATGCCCTAAAACCTATGAACTGCCCAAATGCCATGATAACTTTTGGGCGCAAAAACCGCAGTTACAGGGATTTGCCCCTGCGCTTTTATGAAACCAGCTATCTGCACCGCAAAGAAGCCAGCGGCGCACTGCATGGCCTGCTTCGTGTGCAAACATTTAGGCAAGATGATGCTCATAATTTTATAGCCCAAAACCAAATATCCAGTGAGATTAATGAGATTTTGGATATTACCAACTATTTGTATGGTGTGTTTGGCCTAACCAGCCGTGCTGTGCTTTCCACCCGCCCGCTGGAAGGGTATTTAGGCGAAATTGCAGAATGGGATGCGGCAGAAGATGCCCTAAAAGCAGTGCTTAATGACAGATACGAAGGCAAATTTGAAATTAACGAAGGGGATGGGGCGTTTTACGGCCCAAAAATTGATATTTTGGTGCAGGATGTGCTTGGGCGGGAATGGCAGCTTTGCACCATACAACTGGATTTTCAGTTAGCCGGCAAGTTTGGGCTGGAATATACCGACAGTGATGGCAAGCGTAAAACCCCCGTGGTTATCCATCGTGCGCTGTTTGGATCCATGGAGCGGTTTATCGGGGTTATAATCGAGCATTTTGCCGCAAAATTCCCATTTTGGTTATCCCCCATCCAAATTGGCATTGTGCCAGTACACGATGCCCATGTGGGATATTGTGAAAAAATTAAAAAAGCCTTGGAGGATGAGGGCTTTCGTGTGTCGCTGGATACAAGCGAAGGCACAATGGGCAACAAAATTAAAGGCTTCCGCCACGAAATGCTGCCATATATTGTAATTGTTGGTGATGCTGAAATGGAGCAGGGCAATATATCCATACGTGTGCGCAATGGCACCCAGTGCAATAATATCCCGCTGGATGGCTTCGTGTCCGCCTGTAAAAACATGGATAAAAACCACCACTTAGATTTAATTGACAGCGATTTTTAATTTAGACAGCAGGAGGCGCAATTTATGAAAAGAGCAATTTTAACACTCTTTGCCCTGCTAAGCTTGGTGCTTTTAACAGGATGCGAAGGCGAGCAGGAAAGCCATAGCGTGACAGAGGCGGACTTTGTAGGGGATTTTTGGGCAGAAATACGCATTTTTTATATGGATGGTGCCCGAAACCGCAGGGAAGGACATTACCAAAACTTGGCAGCAGAAGCCATGGATTACGCCCGCTACATGGAAGGTATTTTTAGCCGGTTTGTAGAGGGGACAGATGTTTGGCGGCTAAACCACGCAAATGGCGAGTTTGTGGAGGTGCACCCTTATTTGATACAAGTTTTGGACTATTCCCTTTATTTTCGGGAAGCCACAGGCGGGCGCATGGATATAACCATTGGTGCTGTGCGGGATTTGTGGGTTTTTGAAGCAAACCCGGAAAAGGGCATTGATGTGCGTGTGCCCACGCAAGAGGAGCTTGCGCTTGCGCTACCCACTGTTGGCACAGGCATTATTATCGACGGTAACCGTGTGCGCTTGCAACATCCCCAAGCCAGTTTGGACTTGGGCGGCATTGCCAAGGGCTTTATGTCTGACCGTGTAGCGGATTTTTTGCGGGATGCAGGCGTTACCAGTGCCATCGTAAGCATGGGCGGCGACAATGTGGCAATTGGCCGCCGTTTGGATGGCAACCCCTTTGGAATGGGCATTGGCCGCCCGGGGGAAGTTGCCCTGGTACATGGGCATATGGGCATTGCGATGGTTTCGGATGCTTCTATGAATGGCAGCGGTATCGACCATCGATCCTTTGAGCGGGACGGTGTGCTGTATCACCATATTTTGGATGTGGATACAGGCATGCCCGTGGACACCGATATAATAAATATATATATAGTTGCCCCAACTTCTGTTATAGGGGAATGGCTTACAACTGCCGTTTATACCTTGGGTACAGAGGCGGGACTTGCATTGGTGGAAAGCATACCCAATACCCACGCCGTACTGATAATAGATACAGGCAGGGATGATGGCTGGCAATTGTGGCGCACCAGCGGTGTGGGCCTAATACAAAGGGAAAGTGATTTTGTTTTGTACTTTGAATAATCAAAAAACGACGTGGCCAAAGGCTGCGTTGTTTTTAATTGCCACCTACTTTTGTTTTAATTTGCGGGCTTGCCATTTCTTACCATTGGTGGTAAAATAAGATTGATAATCCTTCGGGGGTGATATTGTGCGCAAAAAAGAGATGATAGCCATGCTTTTGGCGGGCGGGCAGGGCAGCCGCTTGGGCGTGCTTACCAAAAACAAAGCAAAGCCTGCCGCAGCATTTGGCGGCAAATACCGGATAATAGACTTTCCCATGTCAAACTGCATAAACAGTGGCGTGGACACGGTTGGGGTGCTTACCCAATACCAGCCCCTGCAATTAAACCGCCACATAGGCATTGGCATACCATGGGATTTGGATAGGCGATACGGCGGTGTAACCATACTTGCGCCCCATGTTAAGGAAGGGGAGCAGGGATACTGGTACAGCGGTACAGCCGATGCCATCTATCAAAACATTAATTTTATTGATACATACAACCCAACCTATGTGTTAATTATTTCCGGGGACCATATTTATAAAATGGACTATGGCAGCATGCTTGCCCACCATAAAAAAACGGGGGCAGATGCCACCATTGGCGTGCTGGAAGTAGCTTGGGAAGAGGCCGCCCGCTTTGGCATAATGAATACAGATGAAACGGGCAAAATACAAAGTTTTGAGGAAAAACCCGAGCAACCGAATAGCAATTTGGCATCTATGGGCATTTACATTTTTACATGGGATATGTTGCGCAGAGCATTGCTGGAAGCCCACGATATCCACGATGATACGGATTTTGGCAAACATCTTATACCCATGTATTTGGAGCAGAACAAAAACCTTTATGCCTACCGTTTTGACGGCTATTGGAAAGATGTTGGCACAATTGACAGTTATTGGGCGGCGAACATGGATTTAATCAAAACCACCCCCGACTTTAATTTGTATGAGGATTTTGCAAAAATCTACACATCCAGCCACCATCAGCCACCCCAGTTTTCGGGTGCAAATTCCCATATCCGACAAAGCCTTATATCGGAGGGGTGCGAGATTTTTGGCACGGTTGTTAATTCCATATTGGGACCAAATGTTTTTGTGGCAGAAGGGGCAGTTATTAACGATTCTATTATAATGGAAGGTAGCATTATCGGCGAAAACGCCTGCCTAAACAAGGTTATTGTGGATGAAAACTGCAATATAGGGCGGGATGCCCAATTGGGTGTTGGCGAAAATATTGCAAACCAATTAAAACCGCAGGTGTATAACACAGGCATTTCAGTGGTTGGTGAAGGTTCTGCTGTGCCTGACGGGGTTGTTGTGGGCAGAAACTGTGTTATTTACGGCATTACAACAGCGGAATATTATATAAACGGCAGGTTGGAATCCGGCCAAACGCTGGATATTACCGGGGAGGTGCAGGAATGAAAGCAATCGGAATAATTCTTGCCGGCGGGCAAAACAGCAAATTAAAAGAAATGTCGGCAGTGCGTGCCACATCTGCCATGCCTGTGGGCAGTTGCTATCGTGCCATAGACTTTCCCCTTAGCAATATGGCGAATTCCGGCATAAACAAGGTGGCGGTTATTACCCAATACAGCAGCCGCTCTCTTCACGACCATCTAAATTCCTCTAAATGGTGGGGTTTTGGGCGCAAGCGCGGGGGCATGTTTGTGCTGTCCCCCTTTCTTTCTAAGGATGGTAATTTTTGGTTTAGGGGTACTGCCGACTCTATTTACCAAAATATATCATTTTTGCGCCGCTCCAACGAGCCTTATGTGGTAATTACCAGTGGCGATGGGATTTATAAGATGGATTATGAGGATGTATTAAACTTTCACATCGAAAAAAATGCGGATATTACGCTGGTTTGTAAGGATATGCAAAACATGGACATTACAGCCTTTGGGGTGGTGGACTTGGATGAAAACATGCGGCTTACCCAATTTGAGGAAAAACCATTGGAGGCCTTCTCCTCCACCATTTCGCTGGGGATTTATGTGATAGGGCGGGAATTGCTAATCCAATTATTGGAAGAAATTATACCCGAAGGGCGTTATGATTTTGTAAGGGATATTATAGAAAGATACCGTAAAAAGCTTAGTATTTACGGTTTTATGTATGATGGGTATTGGGCCGTTATAAATTCTGCCCAGTCCTATTACAACATAAATATGGACTTTTTGAGAAGTGACATACGCCGCATGTTTTTTGCGCAGCAGCCGCATATAGAAACCAAAAATAAAGACGAGCCGCCTGCCAAATACAATGCCAACAGCCATGTTAAAAATTGCCTTGTTGGTTGTGGGTCTATTATAGACGGGTTTGCAGAAAGTTCGGTTTTATTTAGGCGGGTGCGGGTGCAAGAAGGGGCACAGGTGCGCCACTGCGTAATAATGGAAGGTTGCAGGATTGGTGAAGGCGCAGTGGTAGAATATGCCATTTTGGACAAAAATGTGCGAATATCGCCAGGGCAATATGTGGCAGGTAGCCCCCACGCCCCAAAAGTAATTATGAAAAATGCTGTAATTTAGAAATTTGTGCTTGTGTAATGCAGCAAGTTCTGCTACAATAGACCTGTCCACTAACCTTGGACAAGATAGGGGGACTTTATTTGCATAAAATTTTACATATAATTTCAGATACAAATATTGGCGGGGCAGGCAAGCTATTGCTGGTTTTCCTTGCTAATTTTGACCGGGATTTTTTTGATATTTCGGTGGTTTTGCCTAGTGGTTCGCTATTGTTGCCCGAAATACAAGCCCTGGACATCCGCACCATCGAAATTGATGGCATTGCGGACAAATCCATCGCCTTTGGTGCAATTAAAACCCTTAAAAATTTATATAAAGAAGAAAACCCCCACATAATACACAGCCACGCATCCCTATCTGCACGCATTGCGGCAAAATTAGCCAAAAAGCTGGTGGTGCATACCCGCCACAGCGTTTATGACAGGCAAGGCACGGGCCCGCAACATCCGTATAAGAAAAAATTTCCATATAAACAAATTGCGGGCGGAATTAATAATTATTTGTCAGATACCATTATAGCCACATCCCCTGCTGCTAAAATAAACTTGATGGAAACAGGAACAAGCCAGCGCAAAACTGTGATGATTTATAATGCCATTGATGCCCTGCGCCGGCTTTCCCCGGAGGAAAAGGCGGCAGGTAAGCACAAATGGGGCATAAAGGATGAGGATTTTGTGTGCGCCATGGTTGCAAGGCTGGAAAAGGTTAAAGGGCATGAATATGTGCTAAAAGCCGCCCAAATGGTGCAAAAGGAAGGTGTGCCCGTCAAATTTATTTTTGTGGGTACAGGTAGCGAAGAAGATAATTTGAAAAAAACAGCAAAAAATTTAGGGCTGGAAAATGTTATTTTTACAGGCTTTGTAAAGAATGTGGAAGAGGTGCTGGACATCAGCCATATCCAAATAAACGCATCGTTTAGCGAAACCACCAACTTGGCATTGCTGGAAGGGTTAAGCCTTGGCGTGCCGGCAATTGCCACAGATGCCGGCGGCAACCCCTTTGTGGTAAACGATGGGGTAAATGGTGTTTTATTTGAAGTGGGGGATTATGCCGCCCTTTACAAGGCAATAATTAACCTAAGAAACAACCCTGCGGAATTTGCCCATTTTAGCAAGCGGGCAAAAGAAATTTTTAACGAACGCTTTACGGCGCAGGTTATGACCCGTAAGGTGGAAAATGTTTACAATAACTTGCTGGGCATTGGCAAAGTTGGTGATTTATGATTGGGCAAAGCTTGATAATTAGCTTTTTTACGGCGGTTTGGGCAAAATTTATCCACTATTTTAACCATAGCGTGACGGGGCGTTGGCTTGGCAGCTTTTCACAGTTTTTTGTGAAGGTTTGGCGGGGCAGCGGGTTTTTTAATTTACTGCATGGCGAAACCTGGTTGGAGCGGGGCTTTGAGGGTAGCAAGGTTGGCGGCTTTCTCGGTCGCTTTATCGCTTTTAAGCCCAAAACAGCCAACAGCGTGATAATAAGTGCAGTTGCAAGCTTTTGTGATGGCTTGCCCCATGTGCCCCTGCGTTCTTTTGGTATATTTTTTGTGCTTGCCGGTGGCATTCCTGCTGTTGCTACTTTTGCCACGGTTGGGTATTTAACCCCGTTTTTTGCGGCCGTTGCCGCCCTTGGCGTGCCCTTGCTTTTGCTTAACCGTTCGCCGGCACAGCTTTATGGCGGTTCGTTTGTGCTGCAAAAGGCTTTTGGATTTTACTTCATAACTCCCGAAATGTTAGAAGCGAAGGAAACCCACCATCATATACCCCTATTTGCCCTTTTGGGTGCAGGGCTTGGCACGGTTGGCTTTTTTGCGGGGCTTATGCCCTTTGTATTGGCAGCGGGCGGCATTGTGGGTGGCTTGTTAATCCTGCATCGTGTGGAAGTGGGCATTTTTGCAACAGCATTTTTTGCCCCAATTTTGCCTACCATGTTTATTTTGGGGCTTATTGCCCTAACAACCCTGTCCTTTGCTGCAAAATGGCTAATCAGCGGCAAGGCCACCCTAAAAATTACCTATACCGATGTTTTTGTAATGCTTTTTGCTATTTTGATAGCTTTTTCTGTGACAATTTCCTTTAACCCTGCCAACTCTGCCCCTTCTGCGGGGGTTTATGTCTTGTTTATAACATTCTACTTTGTGGTAAAAAATACCATGGCAACCAAGGGCAAGCTGTTGGCGCTTACGGCGGTGCTTGCCACATCCGGCTTGGTGGTGGCGGCATTTGGTATTTGGCAACGGGTTACAGGCAATTTTGTTATGACGGCCGCTTGGCTGGATGCTGACATGTTTGGCACGGCCACTGCCCGCATATACTCCACCTTGGAAAACCCCAATGTGCTTGGGGGGTACTTGATTTTTGCCGCAATAATCGCATTTGCCATGATTTATTATTACCGTGATTGGTTGCATAAGCTTGTTGCCCTTGGCATTTTTGGTGCGGCGGGACTTTGTATGGTTTTTACCCATTCCCGCGGGGCATGGCTTGGGCTAATATTTGCCGCCGCCGTTTTTGCCCTTATGCGGGACCGCAGGTTGGTTGTTTTGGGTCTTTTAGGCCTTATCGCCGCCCCTTTCCTTATCCCGCCGGATATTTTGCAGCGCTTTTTATCCATTGGGGACTTGGCGGACACTTCCACGTCCTACCGTGTTTCCATTTGGCTGGGTGCGGTGGACATGTTGCGGGTTTTTTGGCCCATTGGTATCGGGCAGGGTGTAGAAAATTTTAATTTTATATACAACTTGTACGCCTATAATGCGGTTTTTACCCAGCACAGCCACAATTTGTACCTGCAAATTATGATATATTTCGGCATTGGCGGCTTTGGGCTGTTTTTGCTGATTATGGGCGGGTTTTTTAAGGGCTTGTTCCGCTGTGCAAACCGTGGCAGTTTGGAGGTTAAGACATTGGCGGCGGCACTGGCGGCCGGCATGGCGGGCTTTTTGGTAAAAGGATTTACGGATAATGTGTGGTATAATTTTAGGGTGCTGGCCTTTTTCTGGATAATTATGGCACTGGCGGCGGGCATCGCTAATTTGAAAGGGGAAATTGCAAATGAAAAAGTTTAATATCATAGATGCGCTTATAATATTAGCTGTGCTTGCGGTAGGTGCCGGGGCTGTGTGGTTTTTTACCACGGCGGCAGATACGGAAGACGGTTATGTATATTTTGTGGTGGAAATGCGACAAGCCATGCCCACTGTGCCTGCACAAATTTCCGCTGCTGTTGGCGGGGAAATTCGGGATTCTGTTCGCAATTACTTGCTTGGACAAATTGTGGATGTGCGCCACCAGCCCGCATACGGCGTTACCTTTGACAATACCACGGCAACCTTTAACAATGTGCCTGTGCCCGAGCGTTATGATGTGTTTATAACCATACGTGGGCGTGGCACATTCAGCCCATCCCAAATTTTGACAGAGGGGCAACCCGTGCGTGTGGGCATGGAAAAGTTTTTGAGAGGGCGGGGCTTTGCCGCCATTGGTGTGGTTGTGGAAGTTACACCAATGCCAAATTAGGGGGGCACAAAATGGATAAAAATGGAAAGCTTTTTGGCAAAATAAGCATTATAGATTTGGCTGTGATTTTGGTTGTTTTGGTGGTGGCAATTGGTGCAATTTACCGCTTTACAGCCCCTGGCGCAGCTGTTACACGGGGTGATGGCACGGTAAACTTTACTATAATTTTAGAAGGTCCAAGGGCGTTTACCTTGGAAAATTACGAGCCTGGCCTGCGGGTGTATGACAGGCGCAGCAACCAATTTATCGGCATTTTAACGGATTTTGAATATGCCCAGCATTATGTGCACCGCACGCTGGATGATGGCACAACCATACAGGCCGCTTGGCCCGGCCATGTGGATATTTACCTGCATATACTTGCCCATGGCCACGCCACCGACACGGCAATTTACGTGGAAGGCACTTACGAAATTGCCGCAAACGCCGTCATTCAAATCCGTACCCGCTATGTGGAAGTAGAAGGCAGGGTACACTGGGTGGATGTGGCGCAATAGTAGGGGGAGATAAGCAAGATGAAGAAAAAAGTATTGGCAACACTTGTTTTGGCAACGATTGTTTTAATATTGCTAACTGCCTGCAATGAAGAAGCCTCACCCATGGCCGCATGACAGGAAGCCTTTGTGGATTTACTAAATGATTACAAGCACCTTAATGATACCTATCTAATTCTCCACGACATGGATGGGGACGGCATACCAGAGCTTTTTATTTTGGAGCGAGCCACATATCTTTGGGGTGTTGCCGCATACACTTTTCGGGATGATGTGTCGGTTAGCCTTGATTTGGGACACAACCGGGGCGGCTTGTCTGGCAACTTTTTCACCATTATGGGGGAGGGGTGCATCATTGCTTTTCATGCTATGGGCTCCGGCGGCGGATATGGCCGTGTAACCATTGATGGAGACAAGCTGGTGGCTGTAAATGGCTTTATGATGTTGAGCGAGGCCGGCTGGCAGCGTTCGGATTCGGGCTATCAGGTTTCGGGCTTGGAATGGTATTATCTAACAATCGAAGGCGAGTCTGCTACAATTGAGGAGTTTCAACAAATGTTTGGCTATGAACAAAACAGGGTTTACTTAGAAGAGCATGCAATAAATGAAGACAATATCCAAAAGCTGATATTTGGTTGGGCCAAGTCTGATTAGCGCAAAAACCTTGGCAGCAACACTTGCATGGCTTGGATTTTTGTGGTATAATAACTATAACGAAAACCCACGAAGGAGTTGACTTTATGAGATTTACTTTTACTGGCAAAAACGTTGTTGTTTCTCAAGACATGAAAGACCGTGCAGAACAGAAGATTGGGAGGTTATCCCGCCTTTTCCCTGCTGATGTGCCGGTGCAGGTAACTTTTTCTGTGGTTAAACAGGAAAATAAAGTGGAAGTTTCCGTGCCGCTTAATAAACGCCTTTTGCGGGGCGAGGTTGTGTCCAGCGATATGTTTGCCGCCATTGACGGGGTTGTGGATGTGCTTGACAGACAAATTGTTAAATACAAACAGCGTGTGAAGGACAAAAGCCGCCGTGACACCACCTTTAAGGGCGAATTTGAGGCATTTGACTCTGTTGCGCCTGATTATGGTGATGAGGGTGATGACGGGACGATTGTTATTGAGCGCATGAAGCACTTCCCCGCCAAGCCAATGGATCCGGAAGAGGCTATTATTGAGATGGAAATGCTTGGGCATACCTTCTATGTTTTCCGCCACAGCGGCACCATGGAAATTAATGTGGTATATAGCCGCAGAAACGGCACATACGGCATGATAGACCCCAATGACCCCATTGAGTGTGAATAGATGAAACTTGTCGTTGCAACAAGAAATAAAGATAAGGTTGCCGAAATTAAGGCAATTTTGGGAAAGGCCGCCGAAAGTGGGCGGCCTTTTTCGGATGTATTGTCGCTGGATGATATTGGGCTTTGCATGGATTTGGATGCGGTTGAAGACGGAACCGCTTTTGAGGAGAATGCCGCAAAAAAAGCCATTGCTGTGCGGGATGCGCTGGGGAACGGATTTACGGTACTTGCGGATGATTCCGGTTTGGTGGTTGATGCCCTTGGGGGAAAGCCCGGGGTGGATTCTGCTAATTTTATGGGGCGTGACACGCCCTACCCCGTGCGCTTTGATGCAATTTTATCCCAAATGCCTGATGGGTGCCGCCGAGCTCGTTTTATTTGTGTGATGGCGGTTGCTGATGAGGGCGGGGTGCGCCTGTTTCACGGGGAAATGGAGGGGGAAATTGCTCAACGCCCTATGGGGCAAGGCTTCGGGTATGACCCTATTTTTTATTTGCCGAAGCATGGCAAAACCGCTGCCCAGCTAACCATGGATGAAAAGAATGCTATCAGCCATAGAGGGCAGGCTCTAAAAGCTGTCATAGCAAATCTTGCCATATCACCATCAACTAACGGGGGACCATTACTGTAATAACGAATGCTCCCGCATACTATGTGTGTCGTCCAAGCTGGATGGGGCTACGTACGAGCTTGTAGCGGGTGGCAAATAAAACCATGGGGATTATCCAATACAGGAAACGCCACAACCCCCACCGCCCCTTCGGAGACCCAATAGCCCCCTGGCATAACCCGATACCGGTATGCGCAACTATGCAACACGCCCATTCTTTTTAGTAGCAGAGCAGGCCGTGCCTGCAACCAGAAACACAGTTAGGTTTTATGTAGATCCCATATACAGGAACTATGTATCC
>WRAX01000024.1 GCA_009779935.1 Defluviitaleaceae bacterium
CATACCTATAAATTGAATATCGGAGCCAACCGGCACAAAATCACCTGATTGGATTTGGGTGCCATTGATAAATGCAGCGATTTGGCCATTTGGGCTGTTGGTTGTGAAGGTTATTTGGCGGGTGTTTTGGTTGGCGGGTAGGATGTGTAGGGCAAAGGTTTTTTCGTAGTATCCCAAGTGGCTGTTTGCCCTGATGGTAAATGTCCAAATGCCTTCTGAGCCGGGTAGGGGCGTGCCGGTTAACAAGCCGGTTTCCGGCTGCAAGGACAGGCCTGTGGCTGCGGCCGGTATATCATTGCTGCTTGGCCAGATGGGAGCCCATGTTGGATGGATAATACCGCTGTTTTCAAATACAAAGTGCACGGGCTGCCCAACTGTAAGGGTTGGTATTTCCTGTGTTGAAATAACGGGTGGTGTTTGCGTCATCCCTCGTTGTGGGAAGAACACGAAATGTGCATTACCCAAGAACATACCATTTTCACGCCATCCAATAACATCATCAGGCTCCGCCATGTCGTTATTTATTACATTAAGGTAGCGAAGGTTTGGATGGCCTGTAACATCAAGACCCGTTAAGTTGTTATGCGCCATCATAAGGGCAGTTAGGTTTGGTGCTTCGTTAAAGTTGAAGTTGGCTTGTGCCATGGCATTGTTGGTTAAAACTATCTGCCTAAGTGCTGTGTTGTTGCCGATTTCTAAATGATTTATCTGGTTTGCGTTTAGGTTAAGCGTTTCCAGCTTTGGGTTGCCCGAAATGTCCAAAACAGTTAGCTGGTTGCTGGCCATATCCAAAGCTTCCAAATTTGGAAAGATTGATAAATCAATATCAGCAATGATATTGTTGTTTAGGCTAAGGTGGGTTAACCCTGTAAGGGTTGGCCAGTTAAACCCTGTAAGGCCTTCACCTGCCAGCTGAACAGATTCCAAGTTGATATTGTTTGCAAGGTCAATTTGCCTGCCTGCTGCGCTTGTGAAGTGGATGCTTCTCAGGTTTACATTGTTAGATGTATCCACAATAGAAAGTGCAGGTGTGCTGAACAATATCAAGTTCTCCAAAGCCGGGTTTTGGCTTATGTTGATAGTTTCCAGATTTGGAGAGCGGCGCACGGTTAAGCTTTCCAAAAGCGGTGCTTGTGCAGTATCAAGCTCCACAAGCCTGCTGGGCTCTATGGCAAAGCTTTCTAACGATGGATTGTCTATTATAATCCATTGCATGCCAAGGTTTGGGGATAGCTGCCAATGCTCGTTACTAAAGCTTACAAGGTTTGGAAGCACAGAAAGGTCTATACCATTTAGGCCGTTTTGTGGGGTACCCGCACCGGCACCGGCACCGTGGCCGGCAAGCCTAAGGTGTTCCAGGCTTCTGAAGTTTTCTATACCCGCAAAGTTGTTAATGGCTTGGGCGGGCATAAAGGGCATGGGTATGAACCAATCGGTAATATCCATAACATTAGAGAGCATAAGGGGTGCGGGCGCAGGTACACCTGCACGGTTGCGGGCTTGGGTTAAAAAGCCTGCATGGGCAAAGTCACCTGTGATGTTTCTGTCTATGCGCACTTGCAACTCGTCATATATGGATGGGTTACTTGTAAGGGTGGCACGCACTGTTATATGGCGGTTGCCTATGGTTTCGCCTTGCCCGATGGTTAGCAGGCCGTTATTGGTAATTGCTGTGGATGCGTCATTATTACCGGTGATGGACCAAAGGACGGCTTCTCCGCTAATTAGGCTACCATTTGCGTCATAAACATTAACGGATAGCTGGGTATATTGCTTCGGTAGCAACTCGGCGGGGCCTGTGATGGTAATTTCTGCAGGCTCTCCCATTACAATCCTGTTGGTGTTAATGTCATGGTTGTTAAAGGCGTGGTTGCCGTAGGTAACAGTGCCGGGTGCAATATTTGTAAATTGTGCCGCCAAAGCATTGTTTACAGCAGTGCCTGCGGTTGCAGTGTTATCTTCAAAAACCACAGCAGAGCTGATGGTGATGTTTTGGAAACTAACAGCATACAAGCCGCCACCCACAGGGGCTGTGTTATTGCGTATTGTGCCGCCTGTCATGTTAAACGTGGTGCCTTCGCCGGCGATTAACACACCGCCGCCGCCATAAAAGTAAGGTGGGTTTATAGGCATATCCCCACGCCCATTGCTGTGGATTGTGCCGCCCGCTATCTCAATCACAGCATTATCGCCGAAATTGTAGATGCCACGGTTGGATGCGCCATGGATTTGGCCGCCTTCCATGCGGAAGAAGCTACCTTCGCCAAGGGCAACCGCATTGCCATTTGCCAAAAGGGCTTGGGCGGCTGTTGGGCCTTGTATTTCACCATTAAACATATAAAAGCGGGCGTTTGCGCCCATGGTAACAGTTGGACCATGGCCGGAGCCTGCCGCCGCAGGCACATTGATAATGCCGCCATTCATCACAAATACAGCATCATCATTTGTGCCCCTTGCGTTAAGGGTCAGGCCTTGGGTAAATGTCATACCGTCAATATGCCCGCCGGCTTCCAGGGCGGCAATGCCCCCGTTAAATACGGTAACACTGCGGGTGCGCCCGCTGATGGTAAGGTTGCCGCCGGTTTCAACAATAACATTGGCATCCACTACCCTATTCGGCAAAACTTCCCATGTGCCAAAGATTTGTAAGACCCTGCGCACAGCAGCACCTTGGTGTTGGTTAAGGGTTGCACCTTCGCGGATAAGGTGGAAAGGGCCTGTGGCAGGGGCAGCACCTGTGGGTGGGCCAAACGAACCGCCATTGTACACATTAACCGTGCCAAATACATCACTGCCCGGGAAAAATGTGCCACGTACATTAAATACGGCATCTTCACCAATATAAGCATGCCCGTTGGCACCCGAAAGGCCTGCCATGGCAATTGCTGTGCCGGCATAAAGGTTGGTTGTGCCGCCGTGAAGGGTGATAATTGCCAAAGCGCCCGGCAAGCGGCTGTTAATGCCTGTGCCTGTGCCACGAAGGTTTACAAGCCCGTCGTTTACAGTTAAGCTGCCAAAATATGTGGCAGGGGCAACAGCTGTAATGTTTAGCGTGCCGCCATCCACTAAAATGCCGCTGCTGTTTACCGCAGGTTGAATCAGAGTTGTGTGGAATCTGGCTTCTATTATGCCTGTTATATCAACTGTTGCGCCGGGCATAATACGTAAGCCAACCGGGTTAAACTGGGTGTAGTTTTCGTTAATGCCAAAGGCAAAGTTTTCAATTTGTACCTTGGCACCACTTTCTACGATTATAGCCCCTTGGCTTAAATCGCCAAAAAACTCCAAAAAACTATTGCCCGCACCAACGCCCGCACCCGCACCTGTGATAAGGATTTCTGTGCCGGAAGGTATGGTTAGCGAGCCTTGATGGGCTACATGGGCACCGGAGGAAAAGCGAACTTCATCCAAATTGGCAATGTTTGCAAAAGCAGTTATAAGGGATGCAGTGTCATAAACATAACCGATGTTGAGAACTTCCAGGGTTAATGTTTCTGATGCTACACCAAGAGGGGTTGCGGCTTCGATGGTAAACACAAAAGTGCCGCCCGCTGTTGGTGCGCCTGTAATTTGGGCATTTGCCCTTGCATTAACGCCGGCCCCCTCAACCGCCCCTGCGTGAAGGGATAGACCCGGCGGCAAAGTGCTGTCATCCGCCAAACGCCAAGTAATTTCCGCCGGGTTATAAGCAGAGGCTTGGATATTATGGTTAAAAGGCACACCAATGCCGCCTGTATGCAAATTAAGGCTAACAGCGGAAATTATGGGGGTTATTTGGGGGCTGATTTGTGTGCGTGCCGCCGCAACGCCTGTGGCGGGCAAGCCGGGTCTTGGCCAACCAATTACATCCCCATAGGATGTAAGAAGGTTGTTGCGCAGGGCAAGGCGTGCTGCCCCTGCGGTTTCCGCACCCCAGTTTGCGGCTGTGCCGGAAATGTCCAATCCCGTCAGATAGTTGTTTGGTGCATTTAGCTGCACAAGATTTGGGTGGTTGCCCAAGCGCAATTCTGTTAAATTGTTGTTGGGCAAATCTACAAGGGTAAGGGCTGGATTATTGGTTAAATCCAAAATTCCCGCTATTTGGTTGTTGTGCCCTTGGATGGTGTGCAGATAAGGGTTGTTGCTAACATCCAGTTGGGTAATATTATTGTTGTTAAAGCGCAAATCACGAAGTTGGGTGTTTTGGGAAATGTCCAGATACGTAAGGTTGTGCAGGCGGCCTGCGGGCCTGTTAACGCCCAGCACCTGCAAGGATGTGAAATGTTGTATACCCGCCAAACTTTCCACTTCATTTACAGCCGGCAGGGTTATGTTGATGATATTTTCCACATCGGCATTGTAAATGCTGCCTGTTGGCACATTTGTAAGCCCACGCACAAATGCTAAGAAATGGGGGTCTGTAAAGTAGCCTGTAATGTCCCTGTTTGCAAGCAATGTGGTGTTTATGTCATGGTTATTAAAGGCATGGCTACCGTATGTAACCGTTCCCGGTGCAATTAATGGGAAGCTTTCGGCTTGCTGGTTATTAACCTGCACACCTTCTGCCGCAACATTGTTTGCAAATACAGCATCAGAGCCTATGGTGATGTTGTTAAGGTTTACAGCATATAAGCCGCCGCCGTTTTGTGCGGTGTTGCCGCTTATTGTGCCGCCTGTCATTGTAAATGTAGAATCTGCACCGCCTATTAAAACGCCGCCGCCGCCGTTAAAGTGGGGTAGGTTTGGCGGGTTTGCCCTGCCATTATCACGGATAACGCCGCCGTGCATTTCAAAAGTAACGCTTCCGCCGGCATTGTACACACCACGATTGGATGCACCAAAAATTTCACCATTATTAATTTGTAAAAAAGCATTGCCGCTAAGGTTGATGGCATTTCCCATTGTAAGCGTGTTTGATGCAACGGAAGGGCCACGAACGGTACCGTTATTGATGTAAATGCGTGTATTATTCATACCTGCGATGGTTGGGCCTTCGCTTGCGGCACTTAACTCCACAACTCCGCCGTTCATCACGAATACAGCATCGCCGTGCAATCCGGCAGGGTCATCAATCGTGTCAAGGCTTATGCCGGAGCCTGCACCATATACATGGCCGCCCTCTTGCAAGGTCACTTTGCTGCCTTCAAAAGCGGTTATGGGGCGCACAAAACCGTAAATGGTAAGGCTGCCGCCTGTTTCCACATATGTGCGGGCTTCTATGCGTCCCGTTTCTTCCACTGTAACATCCCCAAGGATATTTACAATTCTGGTTATTCTGCCGGCCAAATACACATCGCTACCGGCTTCAAACCAGTTTTCGGGGTTGTTTTGTGGGTTTGGCGGGCCTAAAAGTGCACCTTCGTGCAAACTAAATGTGCCGCCCATAATGTGAAGGGACCTGTGTGCTGTACCCTTAATATCCAAAGTGCCGCCTGCCTCCACAGCTATGTGGGCATTAAAATTGGTTATGCCCGCCTGTGCTATTGTGGCATTTTGCGCCACATTAAGTGTGCCGTTTACCACGTTAATTGTGGCTAAGTTGCCATTCATAGCGGAGCCTGCTTGGCCAATTTGCCCGCCGCTGTTAAGGTTTGCAACACCTTCACGCACCCGCAGGCTACCGTTGTAAATGCCGTTAATGTTTAGTGTGCCGCCTTCAACCAAAATACCATTGCTATGTAGCACAAAGGCCATTGGGCCGGCATTGCGGTTGGTAAAAAACCTGGTTTCCACAGTGCCTTCGATGGTTACTGCAGCATTTGGGCGTATAACTATGCCATCTTTTGCGGCAGGCTGTGGCGCATCCCCGGGAAAGCCCACCGGCGGCAAGCGCAAGCCAATGTTGCGCAGTACTAAGTTCGCTCCGCCTTCCACATTTATTGCTCCGTTGGGCAAATCCCCTTCAAAGATTATGGAGCTGTGTGTAGCCGCAATGCCTGCACCATTACCGCTGATAATAATATCAGCACCAGAAGGGATTGTGATGCCCCCTTCATGGGTTAAATGCACATTGGCCGCTAAGCGAATTTCGTCAATATTATCAATGTCCGCAATGGCGGCTTGTAGCTCATACAGGTCGTTTACAACAACCACAACGCTATCATCCGCCATCACATTTGAAAGTGGCATAACGCCAAGTGCCATAACCAGCACCAAGGCAAAAGCCAAGTAACGCTGCAATAGCTTTTTGGCGGTATTGGGCATGCCGCTAAAAATCCCCTTCTTGCTCATACAAACATCTCCCTTCCATTGTAAATGCAGCAATAAAGCCGCATTACATTTCCGAAAATAACATGCCAGCAATGCTACCCTCCTTTACTACGCAATATTGCTATGTCGAAGTATGTATACATTACAAGGATACCATGCCAAGGAAATAAATTCAAGTTTTTTATTAAAAAATGGGGATTTATGGCATCGCCACAATCCCCCAAATCCTATAAACTCCTATTACTTATAGTGTGCTAATGACGTATTATTTGTAGCAGAAATATATAGCAATGCCATTAATTATCGCGAACACACTCTAACAACAACATCCACATACTTACTGGTAAAACCTGCCAAAATTGCGCCGTAGGACAAGGAGAATGTAAGCTCGTCACCTATGTGATAATCCTGATTGCTATTGGTCGCATCCACAATCAGGTGGTCGCTGCTGCTGCCGATAATTTCTATGCCTGTATCGTGGCAGACAATGTCGCCTGCACCAATGTCTTGCCGCCCCACTGCTAAAATCATCCGTTTTTGCACACCCTTATCCTTGAAGGTGACTGCTTCGCCAAAGGCGTTGATATTGGTACTGCCAAAGGGTTTGGAGGGTTTTTGTTGTATTTCAATAATTTGGGCATGCAGGGTTATTACATCCGTTTTCAAGCCGGGAAATGGTTGCCCGAAGGCGGTTTCCTTGCCGCACACAATGGCTTCACCCAGCCGCAAATTATTTATGCTTGCGGGCATTTGGCCTTTTTCCAGCAAATATAAGCCGCTGGAATTGCCGCCGCTTATTATGGGCAAATACACACCCGGTTGTTTACGCAAATCTTCTGTAATTTGGGATAATTTGCCAAGGTTTTCCGCTGTCGGCAAAACCCCGCCATAGCAGGTTAGGTTTGTACCAATCCCTACCAATTCAAGGTTTTTACGGGACAGTGCAAAATTGGCAGTATCACGAATTTTCTGCATATGCTCAAAAAAGATGCCCTCTCGCAGGTCGCCTAAGTCCACCATAATAACAATGCCGTGGGTTTTGCCCAGTGTTTTAGCGGCTTCATCCAGCTTGCTTAGTGTAAAAATTTCGGTATTTAGGGATATATCACAAAACTTCACTACCTGCTTGGCTTGGCCTGGGCTTGGCAAGCGCAAAAGCATGGTTTTTTGGGTAATGCCTTTGGGGTAGGCCATAATATTTTCCAAGCGGCTGTCCGCAAAATAATCAATAGGCAACTTTGCCAGAACCTGCACCATTTGCGGGTGGGCGCAAAAAACTTTTGTAACCGCCGCCACACTAATCCCATGGCTTTGGCACAAATCCGCTAAAAACCGCCCGTTATGCTCCAACTTTTTCAAATCAACAATTAATTTTGGATTCATAGCCTTGTCACCACCACATATTTTTGCAAAAGTTTGCTTGCTGCCTGGGGATGGGCTTTTGCCAGCACCCCAAGGCTTGCCATAATATAACAACTATCCTCTAAAATTTGCAATTGGGGTGCTTTTGGGAAAAGTATTGTACCGGATGCGTTAATATTGCATATTTCCGCCATTATGCTGTGGCGGCGGGGCAAGCGGGTTAGTGCGCCGCCCGTTGCCACAATGTGGCGCACGGCGGTTAAATCCTTACCTTGGGCGTGGGTTTGGCGGCCCCTTGGGCCATAGGTGTGGCGCAAAACACCTGCATGGCGGCTGATGGCCATGGCGGCGGCGTGATATGCCAGCCTATGGACCAACGCCAATTGCCCGGGTGACTGGGGAACCGGCTGATAATCCTCAAAAATTGGGGTAATTGGCATTTTAATTTCGTCGGCCAGCTTGTCAAAACCAACCATTTCTGCTAAATTGCGGGCATTAACATACATGCCCAAATCCCCTTCCACCGTGCGTTTTGCAGGGGGCTCCGGGCTGGTTTGCAATATGGCAATCTCCTCACTACCAGCGGTAACGGAGTGGATATCGGTGGTTGCCCCACCAATGTCAATAACTACCAAATCACCAATTAAATTATATAGTAAATTAGCGCATTCCATCACCGCTCCGGGGGTGGGCAAAATCGCCCCATCCACCAAATTACGCACCCCCGCCATGCCCGGTGCTTTTGTTATATGCTCCTCAAAAGCTTGATGTATAAGTTTTCGGGCAGGCTCTACATTCAAATCATCCAGCTTGGGGTAAACATTTTCGGTTATATAAAGCTTGCGGCCGGCATTATCAAAAATATTGCGGATGGCGGCGTGGTTTTGCACATTTCCGCAGTAAATCACGGGGGCGTGGATATTTGTCCCGCAAAGGGCTTTGGCGTTAAATAGTGCGGTTTCCCTATCGCCATAGTCTGTGCCGCCTGCCAGCAAAATAAGGTTGGGGTCAATGGCTTCAATTTCTGCCAAATCATCAGGGGTTAACTTGCCTGCCGTGGTAAGTTGGATATTTGCACCGGCCCCCAAGGCCGCTTCCCGCCCTGCTTTTGCGGTCATATCATAAATAAGCCCGTGGGCGGTCATCCGCAAACCGCCCGCCGCTGACGAGGATGCTAAAAATCGGTCATAATCCAGCCCATCCACGCCCAAATTACGGCGCAAATCCTCCATGGCATTGATTAGACCGATTTGTACATCCCCCTCGGATACGGTGGTTGTTGCCGCCCCGAAACCCACAAAAACAGGATCATACCCATTTAAGCCGTTAAATGCGTTAACGATGGTGGTGGTAGAGCCTATTTCTGCAATCAAAACATCAACCCGCATTATGTAACCCTTACATCGCCTTGCAACATGCCGATGCCCATAAGCCGCATCCCCGCCATGGGCATGCCCAGCAGGTCACTTTGGTTGATATATGTGGTTGTTTGGGTATCAGTGACGGAAATTGTCATACGGTACAATTTTTCACCTGTGGCTTCGTTGGTCAGCTCCGTCACATCTAAAATGTCCGCAAGGATGGAGAAGATGCCGCTTTGCTCCACCATATTCAAAAAATACCCTTCAAAAACTGAAAGCAAATCCTCCTCGGCAAGCCGCTGGGATAGCTCCATTTCCTGCTCCCGCACCATTTGGTGAAAATCCGCCTCGGCTTCCGCATCCCCACGGCGGGCACGGGCTGCAAGCTCTTTATATGCCTGCTCATCAGCTTGCTGTTGGCATTCGCAGTTATCGTTGCCGCATTTTTCCACAGGCAAAAGCACGGTGCCGTACAGCATTAGCATTGCCATGTTTATATGCTTTATTTCCCTTTCAAATGCGGTAACTTCCGCATTGCTACGCATTTTTTTGTATTTATCTAAAAGCTCCATCATATTGTTTATGCGAAATTCAAAAAGATTGGTGGATGCTGCATCTTCTGCCAAACAAAAGCCGAACTGGTCTTCATCCGTATCCACAAAG
Source organism: Defluviitaleaceae bacterium (assembly GCA_009779935.1). Taxonomy (GTDB): domain Bacteria; phylum Bacillota; class Clostridia; order Lachnospirales; family WRAX01; genus WRAX01. The sequence goes on from WRAX01000024.1 coordinate 9,576, forward strand.
GCATTTTCTACTTGATTATCGTGATATCCTTGTGCAAAAATACCCCAGTCGGTTATGGTATGTTTTTCCACCAGCTGCCCTTCTTTGTTGGCACGTAAGCGGCGATAGCCCTTCACGCTTACCCCAAAGCCGCTGCCCAGATACTTGTAGCGGTCGAAAAATATGCGCCCTTTTTTGTCCTGTTCCCGCTCATACAAAAAATCAGGGGAAAAGGATGCAAGGCGCAAAACTTTGTTAATTTTACGCTTATTATCCACAATGCCGCCAATTCCGATGGAATTGTAAAAACTGCCCTGCGGTTGCGGGTTTTGCCCGTTATCTTGGCTCAATCTTCTCAACCCCCCTCATATAGGGAATTAGTGCCTTTGGTATGGCTATTGTGCCATCGGCATTTTGGTAATTTTCCATAATGGCCGCCATGGTGCGCCCAATTGCCAGCCCGGACCCGTTAAGGGTGTGTACAAACCGGGGCTTTTCGCCAACGCCATCTTTATAGCGTATGGCAGCACGGCGTGCTTGAAAATCCTCAAAATTAGAGCAGGAGGAGATTTCAACATATCTATTGTAGCTTGGCATCCACACTTCTATATCATAGGTCATAGCGGCGGCAAAGCCTAAATCACCTGCACAAAGGCGCACTACACGATAGGGCAAATCCAGCAGCTGCAACACCTTTTCGGCATGGCCGGTCAGTTTTTCCAGCTCTGTATAACTATCCTCCGGCTTTGTAAACTTTACCAGCTCCACTTTACTAAATTGGTGCTGGCGGATAAGCCCGCGGGTGTCCCGCCCTGCAGCCCCTGCTTCTTTACGGAAGCATTGGGAATAGGCCGTGTAGCTTATAGGCAGTTGGTTGCCATCCAAAATACTTTCCCTGTGCATATTTGTCACAGTTATTTCGGATGTGGAAACAAGATAATAGTCGGTATTTTCCAGCTTATACATATCATCAGCAAATTTGGGCAGCTGCCCTGTGCCAACCATGGAACGTTCGTGGGCAACAACTTGGGGGAAAACCACTTCGTACCCATGTTGCTCCGTATGCAAATCCAGCATAAAATTCATCAAAGCCCGCTCCAAGGTTGCCCCTGCGCCTTTTAGTACCATAAAGCGGCTACCTGTAATTTTTGCAGCGGTTTCGTTGTCCAAAATATCCAATGTTTTGCCCAAATCCCAGTGGGGTATGGGCTCAAAATCAAACTTTGCGGGCTCCAAGTGTTTGCGCATTTCCACATTATCATTTTCATCTATGCCATTTGGTGTGTGGGGGCTTGGCAGGTTGGGAAATTGTAATAAAAACCCGTCCAGCTCCGCCTCCACCGTGGCAAGTTCTGCATCAAGCCCTTTTATGGTTTGGCCAAGCTCCCGCATTTCGTCCCGCGCTTCTGCCCCGCCTTTGGATGCGGCGTTTCGCTTTGCTTTAAGCTCTTCCACCTGCAAAATCAACGCCCTGCGGCGTTCGTCCATCTCCAAAAACGGTGTTAAATCAAAGCCCTTGCCACGGCGTGCCAATGCACCGGCCGATGTATCAAAATCGTTTCGCAAAGTTTTTATATCAAGCATATACATACCTCCCAAAAATTACCACATACCAGCATTCTTTCCAAATATCCTATCACATTTTCATAAATTTTGCAAGGGTATATTGACGGGGGCAAAAATCGTGATATAATTAGGGGCAGGAGGGGATAGACATGACAAAATTTCAAATACTGGAAAAATTAAAAACCTTGGTGCCCTACTTTTTGGTGGGGCTGGCACTTATAATCGCTTTTCGCATTTCAGGCTCGCTTGGGGTTTTTGGTGATTTTGTTGCAGCCACCTGGGCCATAATTTCGCCGTTTTTTTACGGTTTTTTGCTGGCCTACATAATCAACATACCTTGCGGTGCGGTGCAAAAACTTTATGCCCGCAGCAAAAACAAGTTTATCCAGCGTAAACAGCGCATGCTTAGCATCCTAACCACCATGCTTTTGGGTGCGGGGCTGTTAACGCTGGCACTTATCCTTATTATCCCCCAAGTTGTTAACAGCATAACCACTTTTATTAATGACTGGGAAGCAAACTGGGCAAGGGTTTTGGCAGTTGTGGAAAGCTTTAATAACCTTGGCTTGTTTACAATTGATTTGGACGAGATTGGCAATGCCCTTGGCGGTTTTTTTCTAAATCTAACAGCAGAGGAGTGGATGCAGTTTTTGACCAATATAATGGGCGTTGGCACAACGGTTTTCGGCGGGCTTATCACCATTATTTCATCCATTTACATTTTAGCGGAAAAGGACCGTATCAAAGCCCTTGCTGCCAAGCTTTTGGGCATTTTTGCCCCAAAAAACTTTTCCGAATCTGCTATGGCGGCAGGCAGGCGGCTAAGCCGCTATTTTAGGCTGTACATACGCACCCAAACCATTGATGGTTTTATACTTGGCACAATTGCCACAATTGCCCTGTGGATAATGGGGTCACCCCACGCTTTGGTGCTGGGCATAATGCTGGGCATTTTGAACTATATCCCCATTTTCGGTTCCCTTTTCGGCACAATTATTGCTGTTATTGTGGTTATCTTTACCCAGGATTTTACAGCGGGGCTTATTGCGGCAGCCGTGCTGTTTGTTATACAGCAAATTGACGCAAATATCATCCAGCCCCGCTTAATGGGCGAATCCTTTTCCTTTAGCCCGCTTTTGGTTATTATCAGCATCACTGTGGGCTCGGCACTGGCCGGGGTTTTGGGGATGATTATGGCAATACCCATGGCCGCCATCCTAAAAGATGTTTTTGATGAAATTGTGGAATATTACAGCCGTAAAAAGTTCGGCAAACAATCCAAATAGGGCATGATGAATTAGTGTCAACATGCCCTGATTATTGGAGCCTGTACTTGTGAGTTATTCCGGCTTTTTAAGGTCGTTTATTTTGGGCAGTTTGCGCACGCTGGGGATTAGTATTATAAACAAACCAATGACTATATAGGTTATGCCTTGGTAGATGAATACATGGGCGGTATCCGCTACAATGCCGCCTAAAACCCCGCCAACCAATGCCCCAAGGGTAAAAGCGATGGAGCCAAAGGTGTTTGAAAGGGTGCCAACCCGCCCAACCATGTCCTTTTGCGGCATCCTTTGTTGCAGGGATGAAATTGTGATGCCAAGGGCGGAGCCCAAAGTTGCGTAGAAAACCATGGTTACAAGGCCGCCGGCATAACTGTGAGGCAAAACATGGGCGAAAACAATACGTATAGCTCCCGAAACGATGTATAGAACAAAAATCAAATGCCCTGCCTTAACCTTTTTGCCCAAAGCACCCATTAAAGCCGATGCCACAATGCCGCCCACAAGGCTTGTCATAGCAAACACAATATAGCCTTGGCTGCCCACGTGATATTCCAAAAATGCAGGGCGGTTTACACCTGCCATTTCAATAACAAACATTTGCACCACAAGGGCAATGGTGATAAAAAGAAGTACATTACTGCGGATAAACCTGCCGCCCTCCCGCAAATCAGCCATATAGCTGGTTTTGGGGGCGATTTTTGCGGTTTTTGCATTGGGGTCTTTAATGAATAAAGATACTATGAAGGCTAATGCCAAAAATACCGCCGAAACGCCGTAAATTAGGGTTAAATCCATACCTGTATCCCCCAGCCCAAAGAACAAGCCTATGGCAACCAAAATACCGCCGGACATGGCACCGATTTGGACTAGGGAATTAGCTTCCACAATCTGGTTTTCATCCACAATTTGGGGCAGCAATGCTGTGCCTGCGGGCCCTTCAAAAAGCGCAGCGCAGGAGAAAAGTAGAACGGCAGTAAACAAAGCCATAACGCCCACACTTTCCAAAATTGGGGTAAATGCCAAAACTGCAAGCACGGAAAATTCCAAAAGGGTTGTAATGCGCATTATGGTTACTTTGTTGCGCCTATCCACCACAGGCCCAACGGCAAAGGAAAGGATTTGCGGGCCGGCAATTAACATGCCCGCAATGCCTGTGTACATGGGGTTTTCATATAACAAGTGGACGGAAAGCAGCATAAACAGCGAAAATATCCCGCCCCCAAGCCCCGAAAAAATTTGATAGGATAAAAGCCAGCGAAACATTTTGTTGCTTTTAAGTAGGTTTAACATTTTAATACCCTCCCGTGGTGATTATATAATTTTTTGTTAAAATTTCCCTTACCCTTACTTCCCATGTATGGGGTTGTTGTGGGCTTTCCATTACAGCAAGGGCTGTTAGCCCATGTATTAATGCCCATTGGGCTATAAAAGTGTTTCGCTGTGCTTCTTGCGGGTGCCCAATATTTTCCATTAATTGTTTCATGTATTCTTTGTAAAAGTCATATGGTTCGTAGGGCACATCACCCACTATCACATCACCGTTTACAAAAACAAAGTCATAATACTGGGGGTTTTCGGCGAAAAACAGCACATATGCCCAGCCTAAGTTTACAAGCCCATCTATTGACGGTTCGCCTGCTGCCACTTTAAGGGCATTGGCAAATCTTCCTGCAACATGGTTGCCGATGGCCTCTACCAACTCATCCTTACTTTTGAAGTGGCTGTATGGTGCAGCATGGCTAACGCCGCAGGTGGCAGCAACCTTGCGCAAGGATAGGGCGCCAACACCCCCTTTATTAATTAACTCCAACCCTTTCTCGATCATCATCGTTCGCAAATCACCGTGATGGTAGGATTTATTGCTCATAAACAACCTCCAATCTTTACGCTGTTAGCCTCTTAAATTCTATGATACCAGCCTGTTGCCCTAAATTCAATCAACCATTGGTTGACTTTTAGTTGATCTATAATCTTGTCATTGTAAAGATTATAGCACAGTAACTTTACACTGTCAAGATATTTTTTATGAAAAAATAAAACTTTTTAACAAAATAAAAAAGGCGGCCAATGGCCGCCCCCTACAATTGCCCATATCTTGCTTGCTCATATGTTTTGGTAAGGTCATCTATGTTTTCATTGGGGCGTATGCTGGTTGCAATCACATCCGTTGCGTGGTGGGGTTTTACCGCAACACCTTGCTTAATATGGCTGCGCACCTTTTTAATATAGGCTTTGCGCACAGGGTGTTTTGGGCCTTTGTCACGGGCAAGCAGGTCTGTAATATCACTAAAACGGAACTTGCGGTTTGCTGCTTTGTCCTGCACACCACCTTGCCTGCGCTTTGCTTGCTTTGCCTTGTCCCTGCCCTTGGTAAAAAAGTGCAAAAGAAATGCGCCGAGGGGGATTACCACAAGGAAGAATATAACGACAACGGCATAAAGGATGGCGTTTGTGCCCGGCTCGTAATACATATACAGCACGCCCTCTTCTCCAAAAAGGCCGTAATCCTCTACATCAAATATTGTGGGTGTGCCGGTTATTGTTACATCCATCATCTGGCCACCCATATGCCGATAAGGGGAAAAGCCCGCAAGCCAGCTACGGAAAGCACTCATCCAGCCGCTTAGAAGACCAAAAAGCATTGCCCCAACGGGGATAACCGCCAAAATACCACCAATAACAGCAACTGTGCCAAAAAAGCCGGATGTGGTGGATTTTGCCAATGCCATAACGCCTTGGCCGGCATCTGTATCGGTTTTACGGCTTTTTTGCAGGGCAAGGTCAAAATTTACAAGATAAACTTGTAAGAATATGGACAAAAGGCACACCAAAGCGGAAACGCCCACAAAACGGCTTAGATACGGCACTTGGTCCAAAAAGGCTTCGGATGCGATAAACATAACCAAAAAGCCTGCAAAAAAAACGTAAGCAGCTTGCTGTGTAAGGCGCAAAGCCCTGCCATTTACCCTTAATATTGCGCCAATGATAAGCCCAACACCACAAAACAAAAGTGCCATCCCAATGGGCAGCAATATAATAAACAACATAAAAAACATAAATACATAAATACTGATAAGGATAGAAAAATTAGGCACCCGCTCCCTAAAATATAAAAACGCAAGGAAGGGGGCGGCGGCAAATAAATATGTCCAAGGGATGGCGGGATTATTAAAGAAGCCGATATATGATATGGTTAGCACATTAAAAACCAGCACAAAAACTGCCAAAGCCGCTAAAAGGTCTGCTAAGCGTTGCCGTTTGGCTACTATCGATATCAAGTTACCACCTCCTCAACATAAGCAATGCCCCTGTTTGCCATGTGGTGCAGGGCATTTTGCAAATCATCCCCTTGGTATGGGCTGATGATTAGGTATACTGCTCCATCATCCCGCAAATCATCCAAAAGTGGGGCAATGGGGTCCATTTTGGCGGTAAGGTTTACATAAGCAAGGGCCTGCAAAATGCTGTACAGATGGGCAGGGTTGCTGCTGCTGCGCACATGGGTTTGCCTGCCATCAAAACAATCCCTGCCGTTGGATATTAGCCCAACCTGCGCCCCTTCGTGGATATAGCGGTGGGCGACCGTGGCGGCAAGGCGTATTGCCTGCTCCCTATCATCATAATCATGGTCGGTTGTGTTGGGTTGTAGGTTAAGGATAATTTCCAACCGCTTGGCATTGGTTGGGGCGTGTATATTAACCATCATTTGCCCAGCCACGGCGGATGCCTTAAAATTCACACTTCTTAGGCTGTCGGTGGGCTGGTATTCCCTTATACCCTTAAACTCAAAAGGGTCGGGGTTTATTAAGCTGTTGGACAGTATCACATCATCTAAATTTTTATAAAGCAGGTCGGTTTGGGCGGCATTTGGGAGCATTTTAGGGAACACGGTAAGTTCGCTATGGCTTTTATCGGCTTTTGCGTAACGCTGGGCATGCAACAGGTCGTTGGATACCAAACGTATATTGCGCAGGCGGTAAAAGCCCCGCTTTGCGCAAACAAATTCCCGTTTACGCTGCAGGTTTTGGTTGGCCTTTATTCCAAAAATCTCCGATTGCTCGTTTTGCCCTTGTTGGGCCTGCTTGTCACCAAATACCAAATTGTGGGAAAGGTTGTAGCTTACAAAAACATAGGGCAGGGGCAAGGGTTTTTTGTTATCAATTTCTGTAATCAAAGCTACGCTTTCACCCTCATAAGCTTCTTTGGATGAAAAGCGCATATGTAAACCAAGTTTTTTATGCCACAGCTTGCGGTAGACAAATTCCTGCAAAGAAAACAGCCCGAACACCGCAATACCCATAAAGATAATAACCATAATTATCGCCCTTTTTCCCAGTTTTCTACAGGGGCGGGTATGGTTTGCACAACCTCTTCCACCACGCTGCGGGCAGCGGTTTGGCGGTTGCCCAAGCCCCCTTTCATCACAATGCGGTGGGGGAAGGCATATGGCAGCAAATGCTGTACATCTTGGGGGGTTACAAAATCCCGCCCGCCCACAAAGGCAAAGGCTTGGCAAATGCGGGCAAGGGCCAATACACCACGGGTGGACACGCCAAGGGCGGTAGCTTCGTGGTTTCTGGTGGCTTCGGCTAAATCCACCATATATTTATAAACATCATCATGGATGAAAATTTTGCGCACATCTTCCATCATCTTCAACAAATCTTCCTTGCTGCACACGGGCTTTACTGCCTTCAAAGGCTCGTCCCCCACAAATTTTTTGATAATGTTTACACTTTCTGCGGCGGTGGGATAGCCCAAATTAAGTTGTAGCAAAAATCTATCCGCCTGCGCCTCGGGCAGGGGGAAGGTGCCTTGGGTTTCGATGGGGTTTTGGGTGGCAATTACGAAATAGGGGGCTTCCAGGGGATAGGTTTGCCCGTCCACGGTAATCTGCCGTTCCTCCATGCTTTCTAATAGGCCGGACTGGGTGCGGGGTGTGGCGCGATTTATCTCATCCGCAAGGATGATATTGCCGAAAAGCGAACCCTTGCGAAAGGTAAAATCCCCGGTTTTGGGATTGTAAAAGTTAATACCTGTAAGCTCACTTGGCAACAGGTCCGGGGTAAATTGCACCCTGGAAAAATCACAATCAAAACTAGCGGAAAGAGCCTTGGCAAGCATGGTTTTGCCTGTGCCGGGCACATCTTCCAAAAGCACATGGCCGCCCGCCAGCAAGGTGGATACAACCAGCTTTACCTCGTCGGTTTTGCCTACAATAACTTGCTCCACATTATTAATTACATTATTTATTGTTTCCATGATAATCACCTCGATTTTGATTTTATAACAAACTCCGTGTAAATGTCAAGGGGAATTTGCTTGCCCTTCCGTAACGCCTATCAAAAAAACTTACGTACAGCACAAAAAACACTTGCAAAAATGCTAAAAGTATTTTATAATATTTACAAGAAACGGACTGATGCAACAAAGGGGGTGTTGTATGTAGGTGAATGAACAGAAACCGACCATAGCCCAAAAGCTACGTGAGATTAGGAAATACAAGGGCTTTAAGCAAATAAAGTTTGCTGAAACCTTGGGTTGTGCCCTATCCAAGATTAGTGACATTGAGAATGGCAAAAAGCATTACAGCGCCCATCAGATTGCTGCTTTGAAAAAGCTAATGGGGGTGGAGGGTGCGCCCTTAACGGATGATGAGCTTGCGGCTTTTAAGAAGCGGCTTCACGTTTGGCGGAATTATATTAAGGAAAGTCGTATTGAAGAAGGCCGCAAGGTGCAAGACGAATTATCCATTATTGCCGACTTGCCTTTTGAGAAAGACTTGCGCATAATATACGAAATATTTCGAGCTAAACAAGCCATGGAAGAAAAGGATATTACCCTAGCGAGAGAATTGTTGGAGGCCGTGGAAAATATTGCTAAGGGGGCGGGTTGTGAAGCACAATACCACCTACGATACACGGTTGGGTCGCTAAATGCTTTTGAAGGCCGCTATAACGAGGCACTTAAATCTTATTTAGAAGCCCTAAGCCTGCAAGTTGATGGCCTTGAAAACGAACCTTTGCTTTATTACAACTTAGCCATTTGTTATTCAAGGTTGGGTAGATATGTACTCTCTATAAACACAATTTTGCGGATTTATAATGAGTTTGACAATGGCATGACAAGTGTGATAGGCATGCACTTGGATGGTGCACTTTCAGCTAATTACATAAGGTTAAAGCAAAACGAAGCTGCCTTGTCGGTGTTGGAAAAGGCTTTGGACAGAGCAAGGAATCTCGGGTATAAAAACAACATTGCTATAGCGTTGCACAATTTTGGGATTTCTTATTTCCAAATGGGCAACCCGGAGAAAGCCCTAACATATTTTGAGCAGTCAATTACAGCTTTTGGTGAAAGTAGCGATAAACTTGAAAGTATATATTGCAAAATTCGCTGTTTGGCCGCTATGAAAAAGGGTTCCCGGTATAAACCACTACTTATTCAAGCCAAAGCTTTGTCGGAGGGTGACGAGCATTACACATTGCTTTTTAACTCCCTATCCCACCTGCTTAACTTGAAGGAAGAGCGGTCAATAGCATATATAGAAAACATAACCATCCCTTATCTAATTGGAAAGTATGACTATTTTAGAGTGCTATACTACTGTGATGCACTTATTGCTGCACACACGAAAAATGAGGCAAGGGTGAAGGCTTTGGAGGTTAAATCCCTAAGGGCTGATATTGTGGATGAAATAACTTTTGGAGGTAATTTTAGATGAAAAAAAGAATAATAAGTGTAGCTTTGGTTTTGGTATTAACATTTAGTTTTGCAATTAACGCTGGTGCTGGTCCCATTGAAAAAATTCCACCTAAGATTATACCGAATAGTGCTTGTATCGAATTACCGGAAGAGCTGTGCGAATAAGTACAAAAAAGAAATACCAAACAGTATAAATTCTAATTTCACATAAAAAGAGTCTGCTTATGGCTCTTTTTTCTCTGTATTTTTAGAAAAATGCTTGCAATTGCCATATCAATAAGTTATAATAAAGCTGTACACCCCACGTCACCCCATCATTGCGGGCTAAACCCGTTATAATTGGCGGCGTATTGCAAGTTACATAACCACCTCTCTAAATTCAAGGCTTATCAATCTAAGCCATAATAAATCAAAATATGTCAATACTATAATTGAATGGAGGAAGAACAAATGTCAAAACAAAAGACAAAATTAGAATCAACCCCCGATCCGGTAAGTTATACGGAAGTGACAGAGCATCAAAGGTTTGAAACGGAAATCGCAAATTTCAGCGTTAATGTACGTGCAGAGCGCAAGCAGCGTGGGTATACCATAAACTCCTTTGCCAAGCTTCTTGGCATGTCCACCGGATATGTGGGTTTAATTGAAAAAGGCAAGCGCACGCCCAGCCTGCAAACCGCAATAAGGATATGCGAGCTGTTAAACCAAGACATAAAGGAAATGCTAATGCCCAGAGCCAGCCACAGGCTTGTGCTTGGCGAAAACACCAACGCCAAGCCGGAAAGGGAATTAAGCCCAAAAGCCATAAAGCAGGATGTGGCCATCGGTATAATTAATACCTTTGACGAGCATCAGCTAAGCTATGTAATAGAAAGCCTTAAAAGGTTTAAGGCGTTTTCGGATTTTGGGCGTGTTAAATAATTTTGTAAGCGTAACAAACTTTGCAAAACTTCATAGATTGCTCCCAGCCATTATGGTGCGGGGCTTTCTGTGTTTACTTGGGAAGCGGCACATCGGCTTTAAGGATTTTGAATACAAAAAAACCCAGCAAGCCGCCGATGGTGTTGTGCAACATATCTTCCAATGAAAAAACGCCACGGGCGGTTAATAGCTGGGTGGTTTCGATAAACAGGGTGGATGCTGCCAACAGGGCGGCAATGCGGTGTAATTTTGCCATTTTGCGCCATAATATGGGGGTAAGTAACCCCAAAGGCACAAACATGGCAATATTTAGGGCAATGCCCATAATTTCCATGCGGGCGAGGTTGGCGGGGGCATTTGCGGCTCTTATGTAGGATGCAATGGGGTTTAATTCCAGCGGTGCATAAGGCGAGCCACGAAACACAAACAAGGTAGCGGACAGCACCAAAGCAACATAAACCCAAAAAACCACCATAAGCAAGCTTTTGTGCAAATTTTAACACCCCCCAAAACTGCCATTGCAATATTTTATCCAATGGTTTATAATAGTATTATCAAAATTTACTTCGGAGGTATTTAAATGAAAATTGACAAAGAATTTTATGTGGGCAACCGCAAAAAATTTGCCGACTTGATGGAGAATGGCAGTGCTTTTGTCATTTGTTCCGGCGCAGCACCCGTTATGCGGGGGGATCGTTTTTATGATTACAGCCCGCAGCGCAATTTTCTCTATTTAACGGGGATTGACAAGCCCGGCCTTGCCCTGATGATAACCAAAAATATTAAAGGTGATGTTATTAGCCGCATCTACCTTCAACGTTATGATGAAGTTGCCGCAAAGTGGGGCGGCGCACCCCTTTTGCCCGAAAAAGCTAAGGAGCTTTCGGGAATAGAGCATACAGCATACATAGATGAGCTGGAGCTGGAAGGGGACGGGCGCACCCTTGGCATTGCAACGGCTTTTGTGCGTGGCCGTGCCAAAACCCTTTATTTGGACTTGGAAAACCGCAGCTTAACCGCCGCCAACACACCGGAATTGGATTTGGCAAAGCGTGTGCGGGAGAAGTTTCCGGCTGTTACAATTGTTGATGCCCATCCAATATTGGGCGGCTTGCGCCTTGTTAAAGAAGCTGCCGAAATACCAATGCTGCAAAAGGCTGTGGACGTTACCGGCGAAGGTTTTCTTGCTTTGCTGGACAATGCCAAGCCTGGCATGGCGGAATATGAATTGGAAGCCCATCTTGACTATGTTTTTAGAAAAAACAACTGCCGCAAAGGGTTTAGTGTTATTATGGCGGCAGGCATAAACGGCACCGTGCTGCATTACCACGACAATAATTGCAAAATTGAGGACGGGGACCTTGTTTTAGTAGATTATGGTGCAGACTTTGGTTGGTATTCGGCGGATATTACCCGCACCTTCCCCATCAACGGCAAATTTACCGACCGTCAAAAGCAGCTTTACAATATTGTGTTGGAAGCGGGCAAAAGGGTTATTGCCATGATTAAGCCGGGCGTAAAATTTTCCGCCCTTAATGAGGCGGTTAAGGATTATTATGCAGAAGAGCTTGCCAAAATCGGCTTAATCAAGGAAAAGGAAGAAGTTGGCAAGTACTATTACCATGGCGTTTCCCATATGTTAGGGCTGGAAGTGCATGATGTAGGTGCCGGCAGCACATCCACCGACGGGGAATTGATGATTGTGCCCGGTATGTATATTACTGTAGAACCCGGCTTGTATGTGGCAGATGAAAAAATCGGCATCCGTATAGAAGATGATGTTTTGGTTACAGCTGACGGCAATATGGTGCTAAGTAAAAATATCATCAAGGAAGTGGATGAAATTGAGTCCTACATGGCAAAAAGAGCTTAAATGGAAAAAGGAAACGGTTAAAAAGATGGTTTTTATGTATTGCCGCAAAAACCATGCAACGCCCCGTGGCTTGCTGTGTGGGGACTGTAAAGCCTTGCTAACCTACGCCAACGCCCGTGCCGACCATTGTACACGCATTGAAGAAGGCACACCTTGCAGAAAATGCCCAAAACCCTGCTACAAACCCGATATGAAAGAAAAAATGCGCAACGTAATGCGCTGGGCAGGGCCAAGGATGCTTTTGCGCCATCCAATCACTGCTATTAGGTATATTTCCAAATAAACAAAAACGCCATTGCGCAGTGGTTTGCAATGGCGTTTTTGCCGTATTTATGATAAGGCGCGCTTTCGTGAACGGGTGCGATTTGGAAAAATTATCCAAGTAAGTAGGTAGGAAAACTTGAAAGTTTTTGTTGTAATTTGTTGTAATTTGTGGTATAATATAGATGAAATATTAATGTTAACACACTCTAAATTTATAAGGGGGGATTGCCTATGTCCGGTATGAGAAATTTTAAGCTTTCTCACAAGCTATTACTTGGAATCGCCATCATTTCTCTGCTTGGTGTTGCTTTGGCTTTTGTGGTGGTAAACACCATAGTGCGGAGCATTGTTCATGAAACCGTGATAGAAATGGAGCAAAACGAGCTAACAGCTTACGCCTTGGAAATTGATGCTTGGTTTGATGTAAGTAATCAAATCGTGGAAAACCTATCATATATCGTACATCATATGGATAGGGGCGATTTGGTTGGTATGTTTGAATTTTTAGCGGCTCAATATTACTTCGTGGAATCTATTTGGCTTGCAACTGATTATGGTGGGTTTTATGACAGCACCGGATGGACGCCCACCGACCCTGCCTATTGGATTGTTGGAGCGGACGGCCGCATGGCCGCTGACCGCTTTTGGTGGAGGGATGCAGTGGCTGCCGGCGGGGCCATCGCCATAACCGTACCGTATGTAAACATGGCAACGGGTGGCTTTGTAACCACAATTGTGCGCCATATCCCTAATCTTAACGGTGTTGGGGCAGTTTTATCCATGAATATTGAATTGGATACCCTTTATGCCATGGTGGATAGGCTGGAAGCCAGTGCGGATGGTTTTTTGAATATCATAGGCCCCGGCGGAGAAGCCATTAGGCATTCCAACCCCTACCTTGCAAGCACAGCGGAAGGGGCGCAAAATGTGGCAATTCTACCGGATTATGCCCAAATTGTAAACCAACTGCGTGCCAACCCTGATGATATTATTCAAGCAGATGACCATATGGGCATTGCTGCTTACTATATGTACATTCCATTGCGAGCCACGGGATGGTCGTTGGTGGCCGTTGTTCCCACTAGTGTTGTAAACGGACCTGTAATGCAGATTTTGTGGACCATTTTGATTACCGTGGTTGCTGTTTTGGCTTTGGCTGCTGTGTTTACAATGCTTTCCATGTCCCGCCTAATCCGTGGCACCGTCAACCGTTCTGTTGCCACCTTTAATGCCCGTTCGGTGGCTATTGCACGAGGGGGGGCTAACTCTGCCACCAATGAAAAGGCAGATGATTCCTTTGGCTTGGACAAAATTGACAGCGAATTTAACCGTAATTTAGATATTGTTGAGAATATGATACAGGATATTACCACCATGCACAATGCCCATTTGGCAGGCAACTACAAACATTTAGCTGATACCGGCTCATATGAAGGGGCTTATGGCAAAATTGTCAGCGGCATAAACGAAATGGTGCAACACCATACCAATTCCAAGCAAGAAATTTTGACTTGCCTTTCAGAAATTGTGGGTGGTGACTTTGATGCCGCCATACGCCAATTCCCCGGGGAAGAGGCGTTTATCAACCAAGCCGTGGATGGCCTGCGTGATGGTATTAAAGGCATTGCCGATGCCATTGAAAATGTGGTGGAACGGGCAAACAAGGGTGATATGGCCTTTTCCATGGATACAGGACGCTTTGCCGGTTCTTGGCAGGGTTTGATTGCCGGACTTAACAGCATACTTGCGGCCGTGGATGCGCCAATTACAGAAATCCGCAATTCTATTGCCGTGCTTAATACGGGTAGCTTTAGCCCGCCGCAGGTGGCCGGTGATTATCAAGGGGACTTTTTGGCAATAAAAACAGATTTTAATGAGTATGTGTCAATCATCCCCAAATACATGCAGGAAATTAAAGATTGCTTGGGCGAAATTGCCGCAGGCGATCTAAGGCGCAGTGTAAGCCTTGAAATGGCGGGTGATTATGCCGATGTGAAAGCGTCTATGGACCATATAACAAACACCCTGCATCAAACAATGTCCAAAATAAACGTGGCGGCAGAACAAGTTTTGACGGGGGCCGCACAGATTGCCGCCGCTGCTGTGGAATTGGCAAATGGCTCGCAGGAGCAAGCAAGTTCCGTGGATGAGATGGTTTCTGTTATCAACACGGTAAATTCCCAAACCCAGCAAAACACCGAAAATGCTGAAAATGCCAGCAATCTTTCGGAAAAGTCCAGCACATCAGCCATTAAGGGTAATGAGTATATGAAGGAAATGTTGGATGCCATGGAGAAAATCAAGGAATCCAGCGGCTCTATTTCCAAGATTGTTCAGACGATTCAGGATATCGCCTTCCAAACGAATTTGCTTGCCCTAAATGCTTCGGTGGAAGCGGCAAGGGCAGGCGAGCATGGCAAGGGCTTTGCTGTTGTGGCTGATGAGGTGCGCACATTGGCGGGCCGCAGCCAAGCCGCTGCAACGGAAACTACCACGCTTATTCAAGATTCCATCGACCGTGTGGATGCCGGTGTTAACATTGCCGGCGACACAGCCACATCCCTTGATGCCATTGTGACGGGAGTTAGTGATGTTACGGAGATTATAAGCAGTATTTCCGACGCATCGGGAGAACAGGCCTATGCCATATCCCAAATAAACGATGGCCTTGCCCAGATTTATAAGATTGTGCAGGCAAATTCGGCGGCATCGGAAGAAACTGCATCAGCCAGCCAAGAACTTAACTCGCAAGCGGAAGTTTTACGGGAGCTTGTGTCCTATTTCAAAACTTAGAAGCAAAAAACGCCATTGCCAATTGGCCGCAATGGCGTTTTTGTTTGAATTATTATGATTTTGCTGTGCCGATAGGGATGGCATATACTGTAAATTCGTCATTACCATCCACTTTCAGGGTTGCATCTGCTATTTCCTGGTCAAAGGCGGCAACACAGCAGGTGCCAAGCCCAAGGGCAACGGCGGAAAGCATAATGTTTTGCCCCACGTGCCCAAGGTCTATTAAAACAACACGGTGGGCCATTTCGCCATAACGCCATTCTGCCTTATAGGGCAGGGATGTGATGAAGAAAATTGCAGGCGCATCCTTGCTCCACCCTTGGCTTGCAAGCATTTTGGTGGTGGTTTCTTTGTAGTTGTCAATCCCACCGAGAAATTCCACGGCCACTACCTTTTTGCCCACATTTTCTGTGGGAACATAACGATATAAGCCTTCTTCTAACCCTTCCACATTTTGCACGGTTATATAAATTTCAAAAGCATGGCGTGCGCCGCCGCTGGGTGCGGGCCGGGTGGATGCTTCGCCGTTTTTGCCCTTAATTTCCTGTATTCCAAAGGCGGTGTACAGCATATAGGCCAGTTGCGCTTGCGTCATGGCCTTATCTGCGTCATATGTGCGCACAGAGCGGCGTGTGTCCAGTAAATTAGTATAACTGTCATTAATTACCACGCTATCAAAAGGCGGTAGGGTGATAAGTTTGCCCGTTACCGCTTTGCCATGTGGTGGGTGCTCCACACCTTTTTGCTGGTCGGTTTTTTTCATGCCCTTGGAAAAATCTGGACATTTCATAAAGTTTCTGTTTTCTTGGGTTTTTGTCATTCCAATTCTCCTCTCATTGGCGGGGGTTATGGGTTTTAACTGATGGCTCCCGTCTAATTATACATTTTGCTACCGGCAAAAGTCAATTGCTAAAATTATTAAAATTAGCTTGCAATCTTTGGCGGTTTCTGGTATACTGTCTGTTAGGTCTGTGCAAATCAGGCAGAATGTAAAGTTGAGGAGGTGTATTATGGCTGCAAGATGTGATATTTCGGGCAAAGGCGTGATGACTGGTCGCAAAATCAGCATGACAAGAAGCCGTGTTTCCCGCCGTGCAAAGCGTGTGTTTAAGCCAAACTTGAAAAAAGTGCGGGTAATGGACGCAAACGGCTCAATTTCCACCATGAAAATTTGTGTGAAAGAATTACGTAGCTTAAAGAAGTCCAAACAGTATACTCGGGTGATTTAATTTTGAATAAGATTAAAGTTTTGAGTATTTTTGGAACAAGGCCGGAGGCTATTAAGATGGCACCTGTGGTGCGGGTTTTATCTGCCTCGCTCTTAGTGGAATCGGTGGTTTGTGTTACGGCACAGCATAGGGATATGCTGGATTCGGTGTTGGATATTTTTGGCATTAAACCCGATTTTGACCTAAACATTATGACTGCAGGTCAAAATTTAGCAGAAATTACCACCAAGGCATTAAATGGTCTGATGGATGTAATAAGTCGCTGTGCGCCGGATTTAGTGCTGGTACACGGCGACACCACAACCACCATGGCCGCCAGCCTTGCAGCATACTATTCCCGGGTGCGGCTGGGGCATGTGGAGGCGGGTTTGCGCACCCACAACAAATACGCCCCTTTTCCTGAGGAGGTAAACCGCAGAATTGCCGGCGTTGCCGCCGATTTGCATTTTGCCCCTACGGAAATGGCAAAAGCCAACCTTTTAGCCGAAAATGTGGCGGATGGTCACATTTTTGTAACAGGCAACACGGCTATTGATGCCATTGATGGTATGGTTAAGCCCGACTACCACTTTAAGGCAGATGCCCTTAACAAGCTGGATTTCAAGGCAAAGCGGATTATTGCCATGACGGCTCATCGCCGGGAAAACCATGGCAAGCCCTTGGAGGATATTTGCAAAGCCGTGCTTGCCATCAAGCGGGATTTTGGTGATGTGGAGGTTGTTTACCCGGTTCACCCATCCCCTGTGGTGCTGGAAAATGCCCGCAAAATTTTGGCGGGTGCAGATGGTATCCACTTAATCGACCCTGTGGACATTGTGGACATGCACAACTTACTGTCACGTAGCCATTTGGTGCTTACCGATTCCGGTGGGTTACAAGAAGAAGCCCCCCACCACAATGTGCCCGTTGTTGTACTTAGACAAGTGACGGAACGCCCAGAGGGGCTTGAAGCGGGCTGCTTGGTGCTGGGTGGTGATGACACGGATTCTGTTTACAATGCAGTTAAAAAGCTGCTGACGAACAAAAATCTACACACAAGTATGGCTGAGGCTAAAAACCCCTTCGGGGACGGGTGCGCCAGCCAGCGAATCCTTAAGGCAATATTAGAGTATTTCAGAAAGTAGGTTTACCATGAACCTGTCAACTGAGGGAAAAATCCTTCTTAAGGGCGTTTTGATAATATCAGCCGCAAGTGCGCTTGTTGGCTTGTTTCTGGTGCCGGCACAAACCATCCGAACAACCAATGTTTTTGGGTGGGAAATGGCTTTGCAGTTACAAGTTCACAACCGCATAAGCTTTGCTTTGGGCGTGGCTTTGGCGGCTTTGGTGTCTATCATCAAAATTTTTATGCTGGAACGCACTGCAAACAAAGCTATGGAAATGGATGCAAGCAAAGCATCAATTTATATGGGGGCAAGTTATTTGCCCCGCATGGTTCTCACGGGGGTTGCACTTGTTGCGTCCGTGATTTTTCTTGGTATTTTTGGTATTTTCGGGGCTTTGGTGGGCACAATGTCGCTAACCGTCTCCGTTTATATAAGCAAGATGTTGGAAAGTCGTAAAAGCAACAAAAAAACCAAAGGAAAGGAGTGACTATATGGATTTTAATATTCAAGAGCACGCTCGGATATACATAACCGACGACTTCTGGATAAGCATAAACGACACACTTATTTCCACATGGATAGTTGGCGGCATTTTGATTATTTTTGCCATCATCGCCAGGATAAAAATAAGAAAATTCAAAGCTGTACCGGAAACCCGTTTCCAAAACATTATAGAAGCACTGGTGGAAGCTTTTGAAAACATGACAACCGGGGTTATGACCAAGAAGTATGCTTATTTCGGCTCTTGGTTTTTCGGACTTTTAATGTTTTTGATGTTTTCCAACATTAGCGGCATTTTTGGCATGCGGCCGCCCACGGCGGATTTTGCAACCACCTTCCCCCTTGCTTTTACCACGGTTATCCTAATGCAGTTTATGGGGATACGCCACAATATGAAAAAGGGCGAATATATAAAAGAATTTTTTCGCCCCGTACCCATATTTATGCCGCTTAATTTGGTAAGTGACTTTTCTAAGTCCATCTCGCTAAGTTTGCGTTTGTTTGGTAACATGGTTGGCGGCCTTATTGTTATGGGCTTGATTTATGGGCTTTTCCCGTTTTTTGCAACCATAGGTATACCGGGAGCATTATCGATTTACTTTGATATTGCGGTGGGCGCACTTCATGCTTATATCTTCGTGCTCTTGTCTATGTATTTCATCATGTCAAAAGCACCCGCAAGCGACCAGATTTAAGGCTGGCGCAGATAGGTATCTATTACGGCAACAACAAATTAAAAAATAAAAGTATTTTTCTTTGAGGAGGAAAAAAAATGACAGAAATTTATCAAACTGCTGAAATCGCCGCAATTAGCGGCCTCGCTAACATCATCACCACATCTGTAATTGGTGCAGCCATTGCCGTTTTGGCGGGTATGTCCCCATCTTTTGTACAGGGTATTGCGGCTGGCCGTGCCGTTGAAGCTGTAGGCCGCCAACCGGAAGCCGCCGGCCAAATCCGCTCCACTTTGCTTATCGGTTCTGTTCTTGCGGAAACCGGTGGTGTATACGGCCTTGCTGTTTCTATGATTATCCTTTTCGTAAACCCATTTGTTAGCCAATTCGTTGACAATGTGCCCTATCTTGGCTAAGAGGTTGGATTTGTTATCTAAGCTTTTAGAGAGGAGGTAGGCCGTTGTTGGAAAGTTTTAATTTTGCAGTGCTTACGAACGATTCGTGGTTTTTGCGTATTGACCCATCTTTACTTGGGCAGATGGCCATACAATGGGTAAACGTTATTTTTCTTGTGTTTATCCTGTCGTGGTTGTTGTACAAGCCTGTGCGCAAATTCCTTAACGACCGTAGGGAGCGCATAGAAGGCGAGCTTGCAAAAGCCGCTGCCGATATGAAAGAGGCTGAAGAGCAAAGGGCGCACTACCAAAACAAATTATCCGCCATTGCAGGCGAAAAAGAGGAGATTTTGGCGGCCGCAAGAAAACTTGCAGGCGAAAAAGAAGCCGAAATTATCCAAGCTGCAAATGGTGAAGCCAGCAGCATTATGGAGCGCGCCCGCCTTGAAATCCAGCGGGAGCAGGAAAAGGCCAAGGATGAAATGCGCACCCAAATTATACAAATATCTGCTTTAATGGCAGAACAGCTTTTGGGCGAAGGTATGGATGAGGCGAATAAAGATAAAATTCTTGACCGTGCCATTTCTGAATTGGGGGATGCCGTATGGAAAGGATAGTTGTTTTGCGCTATGCCAAGGCACTTTTTGAGATTGCTTTGGAAAGGGGCGCAGGCGTGCTGGACGAATACAACCAAACCTGCAAAGACATACTTGCCCTACTTGAAGGTGATGCGGAATTTGCGGCGGTTGTAAACCATCTTAGCATATCCGCTGATGACAAAATGGCAACTATGAAAGCTATTTTTGAAGGTAAGGTTGCGGATGATTTTATGGGTATTTTTGCCCTAATTTTCCGCCGTGGCCGCCAAGGCGAGCTTGCCGGTATTTTGGAGCATTTTGGTAAGCTGTATAAAAGCCATAAGCGTATTGCAACTGCCAAGCTAATGTCCGCCGCACCTTTACCCCAAAGTAAGATTGATGAAATTGCCGCCATGCTAACCAAAAAACTGGAAAAAACTGTGGAGTTTAATATCACAGTGGATCCAACCTTGATTGCGGGATTTCGTGTTGAGGTGGACGGGTATGTGTTTGATGCCAGCATGAAGGCTGGGTTGTCCCAATTAAAGAAGCAGTTGTTGTCCGCCGGGCGACATACCGTGTTGCAATAAGCAATAAAGGAGATTAGTATATGAGTCTTAGACCTGAAGAAATCAGCTCTGTTATCAAAGAGCAGATAAAAGGATATTCCGCCCGTTTGGACATTTCCCAAACGGGAACGGTTATACAGGTTGGAGATGGTATTGCCCGTGTTTTCGGCTTGGAAAATGCCATGGCAGGCGAGCTTTTAGAATTTGTGGAAGCGGGCGTTTTTGGCATGGCACTTAACCTGGAAGAGGATAATGTGGGCGTGGTGCTTTTGGGTAATGACGAGGCCATCAAAGAAGGGGATGCTGTGCGCCTTACGGGGCGTGTGGTGGAAGTGCCCGCAGGCGATGCCATGATTGGGCGTGTTGTAAATGCCCTTGGTGAGCCTATTGACGGTAAAGGCCCAATCAATACCGATAAAAGCCGCCCAATGGAGCGTGTTGCCCCCGGGGTTATCACCCGTCAAGAGGTTTCGGTGCCTGTGCAAACGGGCATAAAGTCTATTGACAGTATGGTGCCGATTGGCCGTGGCCAACGTGAGCTGATTATCGGCGACCGCCAAACAGGCAAAACAGCCATCTGCATCGATACCATCATCAACCAAAAAGGGCAAGATATGCTGTGTGTATATGTTGCTATTGGACAAAAAGCGTCCACCGTTGCCCGTGTGGTTTCCACTTTGGAAAAAACCGGCGCAATGGATTATACCACCGTTGTTGTGGCAAATGCTTCCGACACGGCACCTTTGCAGTATATGGCACCCTATTGCGGCGTTGCCATTGCAGAGGAGTGGATGGAGCAAGGTAAGGACGTATTAATTGTTTATGACGACCTTTCCAAGCATGCTGTGGCATACCGTGCCATGTCGCTTTTGCTACGCCGCCCGCCGGGACGTGAAGCTTATCCGGGTGACGTTTTTTACCTGCATAGCCGCCTTTTGGAGCGTGCAGCACGCCTTAATAAGGACTATGGCGGCGGTTCTATCACCGCTTTGCCTGTTATCGAAACCCAAGCGGGTGATGTTTCCGCATATATACCAACCAATGTAATTTCTATTACAGATGGGCAAATTTTCTTGGAAAGTGACATGTTTAACGCCGGTATTCGTCCTGCTGTTAACCCCGGCCTTTCCGTTTCCCGTGTTGGCGGTGCCGCCCAAATTAAGGCTATGCGCCAAATTGCAGGCCCAATCCGTGTGGAATTGGCACAGTATCGGGAGCTTGCGGCATTTGCCCAATTTGGCTCGGATTTGGACAAAGATACTTTGGAGCGGCTAAACCACGGTCTGCGCATTGTAGAAATCCTTAAACAAGGGCAATACAAGCCCATGAGTGTGGAGGAGCAGGTTTTGGTGCTTTTTGCCGTTACCAACAAATACCTTTCCGATGTGGCGGTGGAAGAAATTGGCAGTTTTGAAGCCGATTTGCTTGCCCATTTCCACACCAACCATACTGATATTTTTGCCGCAATACGTGAAAAGAAGCAGATTGACAAGGAATTGGAAGCCATGTTGCGCAAGGCCGTGGAGCAGTTTAAGCTTGGGCGTGATGTGAAGGGCAAAGAAACCAAGGCCGGTGAACAGGATTTGACTGCTGATTTGGAAGAAAAGCTTAAAGTTGGTCAGGATTAATGGGGGTGGCGTAAATGGCGACAAGTCGTGATATTAAGGCTCGGATACGCTCTGTAACCACCACCAAAAAAACCACAAAGGCCATGAACCTAGTATCCAGTGCCAAAATGGCACGTGCCAGGGGGCGGCTTAATGCGGCAAACCCATATTTTAAGCTAACCAAAAAAACCATTGGTGATATTCTAAACGGCTGTGCCGAAACCATATCCCCGGAGGACTTTCCCTTTTTTGAAGGCAACCGGCCGCTTAAAAAGGCATTGGTTGTTGCAATTGCTAACGATAGAGGGCTTTGCGGCGGATATAATTCCAATGTAACTAAGCTTGCGGCGCAGGTTGCCCTTGGTTTGTCCGATGAAGGCAAGTCTGTTACATTTTTTACCATTGGTAATAAAGCACGGGACTTTTTGCGCCGTGGCGGAGCCGCTATTATTGGCCATGTGGGCGGTATTGCCGCATCCCCATCTGTATTAGATGCCCAAGATATTACCAAAGAATTGGTGGATATGTACGAAAACGGTGATGTGGACGAAATACATGTGGTTTACACGGAATTTGTTTCTGCCATCACCTATGTACCCGCATCTGTGCGTATCTTGCCCTTGTCAGCGGCGGATTTTCCCGCAGAGGAAGGGCATGTGCGTGGCATGGTGAAATTTGAGCCAAACAGCACCGAAGTTTTGACAAGAGTTATACCAAAATATTTAAGCACCACAATGTATGAAACCCTGATAACATCTGCCGCATCAGGCCAAGGGGCAACCATGGCCGCCATGGATGCCGCCACGGAAAATGCTGAAAACATTATAAGCAACTTAACTTTGGTGCTTAACCGTGTGCGCCAAGCAGCCATAACACAGGAGATTTCTGAGATTGTGGGCGGGGCAAATGCCCTTGAATAAACATCTCCATGAAAGGAGTGAGATTTTGACTGCTACTGAAAACACAGGAAAAATAACCCAAATTATCGGTGCGGTATTGGATATTAAGTTTCCGGAAAATGCCATGCCAAATCTATATAATGCCGTTGTTGTTAAAGCCGGAGACAGGGAAGTTGTGGCGGAAGTTGCCCAGCACCTTGGTGATGGGGCAGTGCGTGCCATTGCCATGTCATCCACCGACGGTTTGACGAGAAATATGGAAGTTGTTGACACGGGCGATGCCATTTCCGTACCCGTTGGCGAAGCGACCTTGGGACGTATTTTTAACGTTTTAGGCGAGGCTATTGACAATAAAGAGCAGCCCGTAAGCGAAAGGTGGAGAATCCACCGCACTGCGCCCAGCTTTGCCGAGCAAGCAGCTGCCGTTGAAATGCTGGAAACAGGCATAAAAGCTGTTGACCTGCTTTGCCCATATGCAAAAGGCGGTAAAATTGGCCTTTTTGGCGGTGCTGGTGTAGGCAAAACAGTTTTGATAACCGAACTTATCCGCAACATAGCCACCGAGCATGGTGGATACTCCGTATTCGCTGGTGTTGGCGAGCGCACCCGTGAAGGTAACGACCTTTACCACGAAATGGCAGAATCCGGCGTTATTGACAAAACCGCCCTCTGCTTCGGCCAGATGAACGAGCCGCCGGGTGCACGTATGCGTATCGCCCTGACAGGCCTTACCATGGCGGAATATTTCCGTGATGAGCAGGGGCAAGATGTACTGCTTTTCGTTGATAATATTTTCCGTTTTGTACAGGCGGGTTCGGAGGTTTCTGCACTTCTTGGGCGCATGCCTTCTGCGGTAGGTTACCAACCCACCCTTGCAACCGAAATCGGTATGCTACAGGAGCGCATAGCATCCACCAATAAAGGCTCTATCACCTCTGTACAAGCGGTTTACGTGCCTGCGGATGACTATACCGACCCCGCCCCGGCCACCACATTTGCCCACTTGGACGCTACCACGGCACTTTCCCGTGCTATTGTGGAATTAGGGATTTATCCGGCCATTGACCCGCTGGTGTCCACATCCCGTATCCTTGACCCCATGATTTTGGGTGACAAGCATTACGAAACGGCACGTGGCGTACAAGAAATACTGCAACGCTATAAGGAATTGCAAGATATTATCGCAATCCTAGGCATGGATGAATTATCCGAGGCGGACAAAATCACCGTTGCCCGCGCCAGAAAGGTGCAACGCTTCCTTTCCCAACCTTTCTTTGTGGCGGAAAAGTTTACCAACTTCCCCGGGCGATATGTGCCTGTAACGGAAACGGTGCGTGGCTTTGCAGAAATCCTGGAAGGCCGCCATGACCATATTCCGGAAGGCCTTTTCCTAATGGCTGGCAGCATTGATGATGTTTTAGAAAAGCATAAAGCAAGCCAAGCTAATTAATAAGGGGGGGTTTACCATGGCTGAAAAAAAGTTTCGCCTTAAAATTGTAACCCCCGGCAAAATGGCTGTGGATAAAGATGTAACCATGGTAATTATGCAAACTATTGATGGGCAAATTGGCGTACTTGCCGGGCACGAGCCCGTTGTAACCGTACTTGACCATGGCGTGTTACGCTATTACGAGGATGAAAAAATTGAAACCATGGCGGTTTTTGGCGGCTACGCCGAAATTAACCAGCGTGAAGTGGTTGTGCTTGCCGAAACGGCTGAATTGCCCGAAGATATTGATATCGAGCGGGCAAGGCAGGCCAAAGAACGTGCAAACCGCCACATTGAAGAAAAGCGGGCAGAAACGGATGTGATGCGGGCAAAAGTAGCCTTGCGCAAATCCCTTGTGCGCCTTGAATTGTCAGGGCAACCACTGACGACAGATAAAAAATAATCAAAACAAAAACACCATTACAGACAATCTGCGTGGTGTTTTTTGTTTTCGTGCTTGGCAAAACCAGCTTTCTATGGAGTGAGCGGCGGCCCGCTCCTCTTTCAGCAAGAGGTGAAATTCATCAACATAAAACCAGGTCGTTTTTTGCTGGTGCAGTTGATTGTTACCCTGCTCCAAACCGCATCTTACAAAAATCAGTATACCCAGTTTTTAAGCTGTTTACCGAGTTTCTTTATATCGAAATAGATAAGCCGACTTTTCAAGTTGACACTTGTGGAGTGTTGTCAAGTGGGTAAATAGATTTGATGTTGCGTACATACTTTCAATTTCAGCAAAAACTTTCGAGTACGCTATAATATATCTGTATAATTCAAATAGGTGTGTGTTTGCATGGCTAACTCCCGAAGAAGCAGGAGTAAAATTGGTGCAGTTCATAAGAGCAGAGCATAGTTAAGAGCCTCCTCTCTGCTCTCTGTTTTGGCAACAAAAAAGCCGAGAGTTTTTACGCTCTCGGCTCTACGTTGCGTCATGTAAAATTATTTGATTTTTCTCTATCCAAGACGCATTTTGAATATGCGCCCAACCACAGCCACTACTTCCTCATCTACAATTAACCTATGTTTACTTACCAAGGCACTTTTTATGCCCATAAGGAGCATACCCCAAACAAGCCCCTTTATAGTTAAGGTAATGATTAAGCGAGGAGATTGCGGGTTAAAGCCTGCTGACGTTATTGAGCGAGCTAAAAGAGGGCCCTATGTTAAATGATGGTTCCGTTACATTACATTAACAACGATAGTATATACCCTGCTATGACCTTGAATAAAAATGATGTGTCCGGTAAAAAACCCGGCTTCTTCTCCAATGCCGAGCTCCCAACTTCCGTGGAGATTTGTAAAAGTTAGATGGCCTTGGTGGGCATCCATGGCAATTATATCGCCACGGACCCAATTCATATGGTCTTGCAGCAGGCCAAATTGCTGTTGTGTTATGTTAAAAACCAATTCTTGATTGTCATTTGCTGTGCCTGTTATTTGAACATAATTGTTGCCTATGGTTAGCGATTGGATAAAGCCTTGTGGACGTACGGTTATTGTGATGTGGTTTGTATGGTTGCCGTCTTGGGTTGTTGCTGTTATTGTTGTTGTGCCCGGGGATATTGCTGTTACAAGGCCTTGGGCATCGATGGTTGCTGCGCTGTTATTGCTGGAAGACCAGGTTATGTTGGTGTTTGTGGCGTTTGGCGGGGTTATTGTTGCTGTAAGTTGGGTTGTGTCGTTTGCTGCTAATGTTAGGTTTGGTTGGTCTATTGTTATGTTGGTTACGGGGGTGGTTTGGGTTTGGGGGCCGAAGATTAGAATTGGGGAGCTGTATGTTGTTACTAAAGTTCCGTTTCCAACTTTCCCGTGGCTATTGAGGCCCCAAGCCCATTAACTTTAATCCGTCAAAGGATAACCACGCTGAAACAAGGCTTTTATGGGAAAGTAACGGTATCACAGCTAACGAGAAATATTAAACGCACAACATATCTATCTTAACATTAAATTATATCAAAAAGATAGACAAAAATCAAATAAATTTTTGCATCGTGCAACGATTGAGCCGAGAGTGTAAAAACTCCCGGCTTTTTTTATTGCCCCGAAGCATGAAAGGAGCTTTAACTATGGCAGTATTCCGCGTTGAGAAAAACCAAAATTACACGGTTATGAGTAACCACCACTTACGCAACTCTACCTTGTCATTAAAGGCAAAAGGGCTATTGTCGCAGATATTAAGTTTGCCGCCGGATTGGGATTATACCCTCAAAGGCTTGTCGCATATCAACCGTGAAAGCGTGGACGCAATCAGAACAGCAGTAAACGAATTAGAACAGGCGGGTTATGTTACTCGTTTGCGTGAACGCAAAGAAAACGGGCAACTTGGCGGCGCAGAGTACATCATACACGAACAGCCTCCGCAGGGCTTCACGCCGGACAATTCTACCCCGCCTATATCTGCTCCACCTACACAGGAAAAACCTATATGGGAAAATCCAACACAGGCTAACTCTACATTGGAAAATCCAACGCAATTAAATAAAGAATGTAAAGCAATTACAGAAAAATCAATTAACATTTGAACCATAGTCAATAAAGTAGACACAATTCCATAAAAATAATTTACCATTCACCATCAAACTCTTTCTCCTTCTCGTCAGGTGAAAGAAAACTATTGGCTGAATGCGGTCTGTTCTTATTGTAGA
>WRAX01000025.1 GCA_009779935.1 Defluviitaleaceae bacterium
GTTTAACGACTTAAACTGGCTAAGTATTATTTTGACTATGGCAATACCTGCGATTGCAGTTGGGGTAGTAAGTGCCGTGATTACAAATAACAGAAATAAAAAAGACAGTTAAAAGGGAGGATTACACCATGTACGAATACAAGAGTGAGGCAATTATCGCAAATTTCAACGTAACCAAGAAAAGAAAAGATGCAGATGTATGTCAAGCCAGCGTTGTTGATGAAATAATTAACGAAATGGCTTCTGAGGGTTGGGAACTAGTTGCACACTCTATGGCAGTGGCATACGCTGTAGTGGATTCGGCTCATACTGTTTTGTTGACTTTCAAAAGATTAAAAGGCTAACGATTTATGAGGCAAGCGGCTTTTACGAACGGCGGATTAGACAGCGACACAGACGAATAACCCCCCCAATACAAAACGCTATCGATGCTGTATGCTCCCGATAGCGTTTTTCCATGCATGCCGTCGACTGCAAGACCATTTTATTTTTGGTTTCCCTTTTATGTTTCGTTATTAACCTGGAGCCTTGGTCGATGTTATTAAATAAATCCCCAATGCGGAAACTTGCCCATTTAGGCTGATAATCCAAGATTACTTGTTCTTCATCTGTTATATATATGGGTTATCATCAACCACATGGCACATGGCTTTTAGTCGTGTTTCTGCATACCGCCCAAGTTCGTCTAACCTTTCAATTTCAATTTGGCGAATGTACGCTGTCATATACTCAAAATCAGGCTTACCATCTTTACCCTTAGGCAATTGCAAAGCAACATTACTTATGATGCTATTGTCATATGACATACCCCAACCAAAAAGGCTAAATGACCGCTTCATTGCCGTGATTACATACATCGCAATGGTTGTATTAAAATCAATTCTGGGGTAGAAAACTTTTATTTTGTCGCCTGTGAAATAAGGTTTGCTTTGGTAAAACATCACAGCTGTGTCCATGCCAAAGCTTATTGTATTAGCGTCATTCAAAAATTGCTCATCATGGTCAATATATCCACGTATGCCGTTGTTGCCTGCTTGGCGTGTGACATATGGGTGTTTTCCGTTGAATTTTAATGTATTGGCATTAAGCTTCTTTTTTGTGTAAGCGATTTCAAACAAATCCCCAACCCGAAACTCGCCCCATTCAACCTCTTTCTCCAAAATTGCAGGGTCAAATGGGGATAGAGCTTTCCCGTTTTGCTGTCATTATCTGGTGCCCAGCCTGTTTTTAACAGCTGGTCAACCTCCCAAGCCATATAATCCGCCACGGTTTTGCGGAAGTCTGCTTCTGTGGGGCTGGTGTCTATCTTTTTGTGTTGCTCAAAATTCCAGTCCGCTCCACTTTGCGGGTCTATGGTATCCTCTACATACTCCTCTTTTGTAAAAATGTTAAGGTAAGCCCTGCCATGCAGCGCAAGGTCTATAAGCTCCGCATAACGCCCTTTTGCATCATCCATATCCCGTAAGTTTATACTTTTGTCCCTTGTTTTGCGGTTGCTGCGTTTATACCCGTCGTTACGAAAATCTATAAACCTGACAATTTGTTTGGGGTTGTGCGCCCTGCCCACATCAAACACATAAAGACTTGTCTGCACGCTGGATTTGCCAATAAACACATCGATTGGCATTTAATGCTGGCAACCAGTGTGTTGCCCTGCAAAATCTCTTTATTTATAACACTTGCCTTGCCACTGCCTGCCGAATCTTGGATGATAATGCAAGCCCTGCCGCCCTTCATCATGCTAAGGGCTTTTTTCACAAAAATCATCCCATTACCCTCTGCGGAATAGGGCGGGTTTAGCAAAAACACATTTGCGGGAAAGTTTATACCGTCCGTAAAAGTTGTAAGGCTGTCCCCATGTAGGATGTTGGAGCTGCCATCCCCCACCAAAAACATGTTAAGCACTGCCAGCATCTGTATATCACTTCGCTTTTCAATGCCTAATAGCTGATATTCCTTGATATGCCTAATTTTTTCGTCCCGCTCGCTTTCGTTGGGCATGGTTTGTACGGCATTGTTTATTGCCTCGTTCATCCCCGAAATTAGAAAGCCGCCGCTGCCCAAGGCAAAATCCCAAATATAGGAATCCTTATCAACCTGCGCCAGTTTTACCATTAAATCGATTACATAGCGTGGGGTTAGCACCACATCATTTGCCTCATCATCCGCCAGGGACATCCATCGGGTAACCTCGTTATACACAGCTCCTGCAAAGTCTAACATCCTATTTTCGGCATGGTGTATAATGGTTTCCGTCACTTGCCTGTAAATCATCTTCAAAACAGTTTCGCTTCCATTTTGCACTGTGTTAAACTGGGTGTTGGATTTTATTGTGCGCTCTATTTCCAAGAGGATGGAGCGGGCTCTGGCATTTGGTACATCCCGGCTTGTTAGCAGATTGGCAATTTTGCGCAAAATCAAATCCGCATCGGTACTACCTTCCTCGGTGGAGCCTTTTAAGTCATCCACCCGCAATTTGTTTATACCCACGCCCCCAAGCCCGGATAGCACATTCATCTCACTTTTTATGCGAATTTCTTCTCTCTGCTCCTCCGTTAGGTGGATTTGGGAAACTTGCTTCAAAGTGCCCGCTAAGTTTTGGGGGTATAAAAAAAGACAGGTCGTTTGCATCCATAAAACGGATTGCCTCGCCGCCGGTTTCGTTGTTTAGCACAAAGCAGGAAACATCCAGCTTGTACTTGCCCAGCTCCTCGTAACCACAAACACCAATTACAAGATAGTTTTTGTAATCCGTGTCACGATAGCAGTTTTTGGCGTAATAATAAGCACCGTTAAGGGCAAATTTGGCAACCTTGTTTTTGTGGGCAATGGAAGCGTCTTTATTAAAGTTATCAATAAGGTTATTGGTGGTTAGTTTGCCCATGCCGGCCTTGCCCGACTTATTTTCTATAATACCAAACCATGTTTCGTCCCCTTATCAGCATTTAGGATGCGGGTTATAGGTTGGGTATTTGCCAATCTATTGGGGTTTTGCCGCATTCTTCCAAAAACCGGTTGGCTTGGGAAAAGTGGCGGCTGCCAAAAAACCTGCCGCCGGCAAGGGGGCTTGGGTGGGCCGCCGTTAGTATTTTGTGGTGGGGGTGTATTTTGCTCGCCTTTGCCTCGGCCACCTTGCCCCATAGCATAAAAACCATGGGCTGGTCACGGTTTGCAAGGGCTTCTATTATATGGTCTGTAAAAAGTTCCCAACCCTTGTTTGCGTGGGATTTGGATTGCCCCGCACGCACGGTTAGTACGGTATTTAACAAAAGCACACCTTGGCCTGCCCAAGGCATAAGGTAGCCGTTGTTGGGTATGGCGCACCCTAAATCCTCTTGCAGCTCTTTGAAGATATTGCGAAGGGACGGGGGTATTTTTGCGTGGGGCAACACGGAAAAAGACATGCCGTGGGCTTCGCCGGGGTTTATGTAGGGGTCCTGCCCTAAAATTACCACTTTTGTGGCGGCAAATGGGGTGTGGCGCAGGGTGGCGAATATTTCGTGCATGGGTGGGTAAATGGTTTGGTTAGCATATTCGTGTTTCAAAAATTGGCGCAGGGATTGGTAGTAGGGCAGTTGTTGCTGTCCGCCTACAATTTCGTCCCAGTCGTTATTCAGCTGTATCATTTTCATCACCTTCAAGTATGTTGACGAAAGTGGCGGATGTGCCGTGTTTTTCGTCTAATTGCTTTACTAAGCTTTCAATGGCATCGGGGGTAAGGCGTGCCACTGTTAATGCCCGCCCGTGGGTCATAGCATTTAAGATTTTTGGCGATATGCCGCCTTTGCTAATATCGGGAGCCTTGTGGATGGAAATATAGTCCGTGCGCTCGCTTCCGTCATAAAGCAAAGCTACATTATGCCCTTTTCCGGTAACGGCAAGGGGCTTGTTTGCAATTACACTAACTTCGCCACTTTCAATTCTGTATAGTTCATCCCTGCTAAACTGGCCAAAACGATAGGGTAGCACCTCGCTTTTTGCCAGCACGCCACGATCTTTTAAGAAAACACCAACGGGTTCTGCGGCCACCACAAGGGGAATGGAGCAGATTATTGTAAGCTCCACCACCCAAATAACCCACAAAAACACACCTGTTACCGGTGTGCCGTCGGCACCCAAGCCCCATGTTCCCCATTCGTTAAAGGCACGCAGGTCTGTGATAAATGTTGCTGCGGGGTTTAGGTTGTGCTCAAAAGGGTATCGGAATATCCAGACGATTGCATCGATAAAATAACGTAAATCCAGAAAAACGTTAAGAAATGACCTGTCGAAATAAAAATATTCCCCACCCCAATGTTGGGGCCAGTACATGCGGCTGTACCACATGGCAAACCACATTTGCCCACGCATTATGTTGATGATAAAAAGTGCCATAAGCACCACAACAATACTGCCCACCACACTGGTTACCGCAAACTTTTTCTTAACAAAGCTGATGATGAAGCCAAGGGCAATGGCAAAACCTGCTGTTGTTAAAAAGTTTAAGTAAATAAAAGGGATGATGTCAATTAGCCCGATATATACCCAGCTAAGGATGATGCCGGCCACGGTTAAAGCAAAAAAATAATGTGGTTAACCCCAAGGCGTTTTGGGGTTGTTTTGACCCATTCATAAAAAATCTCCTTTATGTCGAATAATAATTTATTGTATCATATCACGAAATAATTGCAATATATTTTTAATTCTGGTATAATAAAAGTCAGTTGAAGGGAGCTGTAAATATGACAGAGGAGTTTAGAATAGAACGGGACCCGCTGGGGGAGCGCAAGGTGCCTGCGGATGCCTGCTATGGGCCGCAAACCTCCCGGGCTTTAGAAAATTTCCCAATAACAGGGCATAGATTTCACGAGGCCTTTATTGTTGCTATTGGCATGGTTAAAAAGGCGGCAGCAATGGCCAACAAACAACTGGGCTTACTGGATGCCGCCATTGGCGATGCTGTTATAGAAGCGGCAGACGAGGTGGCAAAAGGCCTGCATAGCGATTGTTTTGTTGTGGATGTGATACAAGGTGGGGCCGGCACATCTTTTAATATGAATGCCAATGAGGTTATAGCCAATGTGGCACTTGTAAAGATGGGGATGAAAAAAGGGGATTATAAAACAATTTCCCCCAACGACCATGTAAACATGTCCCAATCCACCAACGATGTGGTGCCCACATCCGCTTTTATTGCGGCGCATATGGAAATGGATAAACTTTTGGCAACCACCCGGCGCATGATACAAACCTTTGAGGAAAAAGCTAAGGAATTTGACCATGTGGTAAAAATTGGACGCACCCATTTGCAAGATGCTGCCCCAATCCGCTTGGGGCAGGAGTTTACAGCCTATGCGGAGGTTTTGAAGCGGGATTTGGCAAGGATGGGGCGCACCACGGCAAATCTGTTAAATATCAACCTTGGGGCAACGGCGGTTGGTACTGGGCTTAATTCCAACCCCCAGTACATTAAGTTGGCGGTGGATTATTTAAGCGATATTACAGGATACAAGCTGCACACCCCGGACAGCTTAGTGGATGCCACCCAAAATACGGACAATTACACAGCAATTTCCGCCAGTTTAAAGATTACCATGATAAATATGTCAAAAATTGCTAATGATATACGCCTAATGGCATCAGGCCCCTACTGCGGGTTTAGGGAGATTTATTTACCCGAGCGGCAGGCGGGCAGCAGCATTATGCCCGGCAAGGTAAACCCTGTTATGCCGGAGCTTATCAACCAAGTTTCCTTCCAAGTGATTGGTAATGACCATACTATTTGCCTTGCCAGCGGGGCAGGGCAGCTGGAGCTTAATGTGATGGGGCCTGTGCTGGTGTTTAACCTTATGCAGTCCATCACCATGATGAACAACGCATTTAGGGTGTTTGACGAATACTGCCTGCGGGGCATAACCGCCAATGAGGATTATTTGCAAGGCAAGGTGGCAAATTCTGCTACAGTGGCAACTGCGTTAAATGTGCATATCGGATACAATTTAAGTGCGGAAATTGCCAAAATGGCTCACGCAGGCGGCCACGGTACCGTAAAGCAAATTTGCATGACCCCCGAAATGCAGGAGCGCATTAAGAATGAAACAGGAAAATACCTATCAGAAGCCGACCTGGACATCATCTTAAACCCACGTAAAATGACGGAAATGGGCATACCGGGGGAGGAGTTATTGAACAAGAAATAGTATAACGAGAGTGTGGAACTTGGGAGGGGTGATTATTTATGCTGCTTGCTATAATACCACCTTTGCTTATTGTGGTGGCTTTTTTGGGCTTGCTACTATCAACCCGCTTTTCCCGCACAAAAGCCATCATTTGTACCAGTGTAACCGCACTTGTGGTTTTGCTTGGGGCGTTTAGTGCGCACTTCACAATTATCCGAATTGGTTGGCGACTACCTGTAACCCACATCTTCACCATTCCGTGGATATTGGTTTTGCTTTGTGTGGTTGTGTTAAACCTCGCTATCGTGATAAGAGAAAGAGAACCTCTCGCACCCGAAATTAAGCAAGGGGTAATACGCAAGGCAAACAAATGGTTCTTGGTAGCTTTGGTGGCGATTTTGGTGGCGGGCGTTCCACTTTATTGGGATTGGAATATGGGTACAAGTCACAGGGGTTACAGTTTCAATCGGGTTAATACTGGTAGTTCCTTTTACCTTTATGGCGGAGGAGAATTGTTTGTTTCCTTCCGACCTTTTACTGCACTCAATGCTTACCAAATCACCAATAATCAGCACCAGTCTCCTTTCGAGGGCGAAATAATTACATTTATAGGACGCAATCAAATACACTTTTCTGGTAGATTTTATGATTATTATGTACGAAATCCTCGTTTTGGTATTTGGCACGACATTCGGATAACAGGAGAAATTGACTGTAGATGGGATGTTGAAAATTTGACTCGCCACAACGATAGACGGTGGGTTGAATGGTATTTGGCATATATACTTCCAGAGTACAGCTCATCATGGCAATATGAATGGGATGAGCAGTGGTATGAGCGATATATGGAATACTTTTTTGAAGCAGACCAAAGAGCTTACATAATATTTTCAGCAATTAAGAACGCTGAACTGGTGCAAAGTGTTGGCTTTATCGACAACTTTTTCCGTGTGATACGCATACCAACCCTTGCCCTGCTGGCAATCTACACCATGTTCCGCATTGGATTGCGTGTAAAGCCCGGCAATGACCAGAATTGACTTACATACACCTGAAATGCTTACCTGAAAGGGTGATTGTTGATGTTGCTTATCATAATACCTCCCTTACTTATCGTGGTGGCTTTTCTGGGCTTGTTGCTATCGACATGTTTTTCCCGCACAAAAACAATTATTTACACCGGCGCAACCGCTCTTGCGGTTTTGCTTGGGATGCTGGGTGCAAACGCATTTCATCTACGCTTTCCTTGGTCAGTACCGATAGCCTTTACATTCGCATTTCCATGGATGTTGGTTATGCTTATTGCGGTTGCAATAATTGTTGGAGTGTATCGTAAAAAAGAAGAACCGGCTGCGCCGGAAACAAGATTAAGGATGGTTGTCAAGGCTAACAAATGGTTTTTGATGGCTTTGGCAGGGATTTTGGTGTCGGGCATACCGCTTTATTGGGATTGGAATATAGGAACAAGCCACAGAGGGTACAGCTTTAATCCGGCAGAGCCTGCCGATGTTAAGTTTAGTTCCCCCTCTCCCATTCGTTTTACACTCAACACCTTAATGCAAACATACAAAGCCACAAATGCTGACGAATCAAATGGTTTTCACGGCGAAGGAATTGTATTTGTAGAAGATAATCACCTAATTTTTGATGGTATATATTTCTTCTACTCCATACAAAATCGTGGCTTTGGGCTTTGGCATGATGTGTACCTTATACGCCTTCTTCCGCCTGCCACGGATCAATTTTATCTTGGTAGTTATATGCACAATATACCACGTCTGGGTTTTGGAAAACAAATAAATACCGAAGAAAATGAAAGATATTACATAGTATTTTCGGCAATTGCAAACACTCGGCTGGTGCAAAGCGTTGGCTTTGCAGACAACTTTTTTAGGGTGATAAGAGTGCCGACCCTTTCCCTGTTGGCAGTTTATATTATGAACCGCATTGGGTTGTGGGTTAAGTGGACGAAGGAAGCAAGGGTAGATATAAATACATAAACTTTGGGAGGAAATGAAATGAAGGATAACGCACAAAAGCTACTGGATTATATTTACAAAAGCCCCACGGCATACCATGCCACGGATAATGCTGTGGAGGAGCTTAAAAAAGCCGGTTTTACCCAGCTTTTTGAAAAGGATACCTGGGATATGCAGGCCGGGGGCAAGTATTTTGTGGCTAAAAACGGCTCTGCCTTTGCGGCGTGGGTTGTAGGAAGTGATATGGATAATCCCGCTGTGCGTTGCATTGCGGCGCATACGGATTCGCCTGCTTTTGTGATAAAACCCAACCCACAGATGAAAACGGGGGAATACATTAAGCTAAACACAAGCCCATATGGCGGTATGATTTTGCATACTTGGTTTGACCGCCCATTGGCTTTGGCGGGGCGGGTTTTGCTAAAATCCGATAACTTTCTTGCGCCTGTGGAGCGTCTTATTAACATTAACCGCCCCTTGCTGGTTATCCCATCCCTTGCCATCCATCTTAACCGGGAAGTGAATAAGGGCGTGGAAATTAACCCGCAAAACCACACCCTACCTTTTGCCGCCATGGTGAATGAGGAGCTGGAAAACGACAACTATCTTGTCAACTTACTAACGGCGGAGCTAAAATGTGATGCAAGCGAAATTCTTGATTTTGACCTGACATTGTATGAATATGCCCGCAACGGCTTTGTGGGCGGGGGCAAATTTATTTCATCCCCCCGTTTGGATGATTTGTGGATGGTACATGCGGGGCTGGAAGCCATTTTGGGTGCCGGGCCCGACACATTTACTAAGCTACTTTTCTGCCCTGATAACGAGGAAATTGGCTCCATGACCGCATGGGGAGCCCACAGCCGCTTTATCCAAAGCGTTTTGGAGCGCATTGTGGGGCGTGATAAATTTGACCAGGCAATGGCAAACAGCTTTATCGTGTCGGCTGACCTTGGGCATGCCCAAAACCCCAACTATGCGGATAAGGATGACCCCACAAGCCCCTCCATTATGGGCAAGGGGCCAATTGTGAAATATTCTGCCATGCAAAAGTATGCTACCAATGGCTACACGGCCGCTGTTTTTAGGGGTTTGTGCGAAAGGGCCAATGTGCCCTGCCAAGGATACATAACCCGCTCGGATGTGACGGGGGGCGGCACAATTGGTGCCATGATGAGTGCAAAATTAGGATGTGCTGTGGTGGATATGGGGCTTGCCGTGCTTGGCATGCACAGTATACGGGAGCTTGGCGCAGTTATCGATAACGAATATGTGTTAAAGCTTTTCAAAACATTTTTTGAATAATGGAGTTGAATAATGATAATTAACGCTATCAAAGGGATATTTATCGGCATTGCGCTGATAATACCCGGCCTTTCGGCAAGCACCTTTGCAGTGGTGATGGGCTTGTATGACAAACTTATCTCATCAGTAAACGAGCTGCGCAAGCAACCGAAAAAAAGCCTGAAATTTTTGCTGCCCATTGGGGTGGGGGTTGCGGTTGGCATTTTGGTGTCGGCGGGGCCATTTTTGCATGTTATTAACTACTTCCCGCTGCCAAGTTATGCCTTTTTTATCGGTTTGGTGCTGGGCAGTGTGCCCGTCATCTTCCGCAAAATGAAGCCGGGCTTGCCCCAAAAATACAACTTTGCTTTTTTGGTGCTGGGGCTTGCCATTATTGTGGTTATGAGCCTTTTCACATCCGCCGGAGAAATTGGGGATGATGCGGCAAACAGTATTTACAGCCTTTGGCGTGCTGTTACCATTTTTGGGGCAGGCTTTATATCTTGTTTTCTTATTGCTGTGCCGGGTGTTAGCGGGTCTATGGTGCTTATTTTGATTGGTATGGCGGCCATTGTTTACGGTGCGGTGGATAATTTGGCGGATGCGCTGATAATGATTGTGCGTGGGCAAGAAGGGGCTTTTGCCCTTGGGGCCGGTGCATTTGGCATTTTAATTGTGTTTTTTGCAGGGGCACTGCTTGGGCTTTTGCTTGCCGCCAAACTTATTGGCGCATTAATACAGCGGCGTGAGGCCAGCGTGTATTTTGCGGTTATGGGTTTGGTGCTGGGGGCGGTTTATGCCCTTTATGCCATAGGCATACATGACAATATTTTAGCAACATTTGACAGTGGCGGCGGGGCAATTCCCCGTGATTTGTTGCTGGTTGGCGCATCCCTTGCCCTTGGCTTTATTTGCACAGGTTTTATGGGTAGGGAGAAGCGCAATACATAAGCAAGCAGGGTGGACGGGTGGGCGCATATTAACAGGGACTGGCGATGCCTGCCCCTAAAAAGGAGGTGAGAAAATGAAATGGACAAGAACAACCATAACCACAACCCCCCAGCAGATTGAGGAGTTAGCAGCGGTGCTTATTGCCCGCCATATCGAGGCTTTTGAAATTTTTAACCCTGATGAGCAAAATCAACTGCTGGATGAAGGTGAATGGGATTATGTGGAAGAAGGGTTGGTGTATGATGGCCCTGCCCATATCCGCTTTTATCTAGACGAGGAAAATGCCACATTTTTAACCCATGGGCTGGCAGAGGCCGTTGACCATTTGGGCAAAACAGAAATTACCATTGTGGAAGATGACTGGACAGATGCCTGGCGGGAGTTTTACAAACCTTTCAAAATCGGGAGGCGTATTGTTATCCGCCCCCATTGGGAAGAATATATGGCAGAAGGTGATGACGTTATTTTCACCATCGACCCCGGCCATGTTTTTGGCACAGGTCAGCACCAAAGCACCGCCCTTTGCATCCAAATGATAGAAACCCATTTGCAAGGTGGCGAAAATGTGCTGGATATTGGTTGCGGAAGCGGTATTTTATCCATCATATCCTTGCTTTTGGGGGCGCACCATGCCACGGCGATGGATATTGACCCCATGGCAACTAAAATGACCGATACCAATGGTGCGCTAAATGGCATCCCCGATGGCAAGTTAACCACATTACACGGCAATTTATTGGCAAACCCAAACCTAATAAAAAATAAAAAATTTGACCTTATTGTTGCCAATATTGTTGCAGATGTGGTTATCCAGCTGGCACCTGTTGTAAAAGGGCTTATTGCACATGGCGGGCGGTTTATCGCCGGCGGCATAATTGCCGAACGGGCAAATGATGTGGAGCAGGCTCTGGAAGCGGCAGGATTTAGCGTGGATGGCAAGATTACACAGGAAGGATGGGTGGCATACTATGCATCGCTTTTTTATTAACCCAGACGAAATGAAAGACCAAACCGTGGTGTTGACGGGGGAAAATGCCTATCACGGCAATGTGTTGCGCCTGCGTGCAGGCGAGGAAATCGTGGTGGCTATGGGTGATGGTTTTGACCATCGTTGCGCTGTAACCCAAGTGGATAAGCGGGAAATACATGCCAATGTAACCGCTAAGTTGGAAAACGAAACGGAGCTGCCTGTTAAAATAACCCTTTTCCAAGCCTTACCCAAAGGGGACAAGATGGCAGATATCATCGAATTTGCTGTGGAGCTTGGCGTGCATAGCATTGTGCCTGTGGAAACAGCACGTTGCCTTGCAAAAGGTGATAAGGCGGAGCGATGGCAAAAAATTGCAGAAGCCGGTGCAAAACTATCCCATAGGGCTTATATCCCCCAAATTGGGCAGATTTGTAGCTTGGAAGAAGCCATTGCGCAAGCACAAGCGTTGGACATGCCCTTTGCCTGCTTTGAAGGGGAAAAGACATATAACCTACCGGGATTATTGCAAGGCAAAAGCCCTGCAACCATAGGTTTTTTTGTGGGTCCGGAAGGCGGCTTTGATTATGATGAGGTGGATTTGTTCCACAAAAGCATCATACCAACCATAACCCTTGGCAAGCGTATTTTGCGCACCCAGTCCGCTGCCGCCTGTGTGCTTGCGGGCATAAATTTTTGGCAAAGCATGGCAAAATAACGGGAGGTGTGCGCTGTGACTGTTGGCTATTTGTGGCCGCCGCTGTATAAAAAAAGAACGGACTTTCATCGTGTGATGAGCGGCGTGGCAGCTATGCGAGGCATAGAGCTTTTTCATTTTTTTAGTACGAAAAGCATCAACTTCGACGACAAAACAATTTTGGGAAATGTGTGGAGTGTTAGATTGGGAAGGTTTGTCAGAAAACCCATGCCATTTCCGGACATTATTCAAGACGTCACCGTTCCTATTGATTCAAAAGCAAGGGACAGGCTAAGAAGAGCCGGCGTGTTAACCACTTGGGTCAACTTGGGCGGTAAGATAAAAATCGACAATATTTTAACAAATAGCCAACTGGAAAAGTACACACTTAAAACATATAGCTTGCAGAAAACATCTATCGAGCAGTTGTTAGATGAGCATGAAACGGTGATTGCGAAGCCTTTGCAAGGTATGCTTGGTGGTGGTGTTCATAAATTCACCAAAAGCAATTATGGCATTTTTATGCACCTGCGGAATGAGAGGCGAGCCATCACAAGCCAGCAATTGCACGAAAAGGAAGAGGAGCTAAGAGCAAAAAACTACATAGCCCAAGAGTTTTTTGATTCCCGCACAAAAGCGGGCAACCCCTTTGATGTGAAGATTTACACCATAAGGGGCGGGGGAAACGGCGAATGGACGCATTTGACAATGCTGCCAAGGGTGGGGGCTGCCGAGGGGCTGGTTTCCAATGTGGGGCAGGCGGGCAACGCTTTGCTTTTTCCCGAAAACTTTTTGCGTACTGAGCTTGGTGATGTATGGGAAGGAGTTTACGATGAGCTTAAAAAACTTGCCAAGGATGTGCCGGTAGTTTTAGAAAAAGAGTACAAAAGGCCACTGACAACCATTGGGATTGATGTGGGTATAGAAAGAAAAAATAACACCGTAAAACTTTTTGAGGCGAACAGCACCATTTATATGACGCCCCACAAAATGGAAATGTTTGAAGCCCACATAAACCAGTGGAAGTGGCTCTATAATCACCACAAAAGGATGGAGAGCTAAATGACTGACAAAATCAAAATCTTTATAGTAGACGACAGTAAAATGGGACAGATGATGCTGTCCAGATTGTTAACGGAAACATCACCCCATGCGGAGGTTGTGGGAGAAAGCAGCAATGCCAGCGGGGCAATTTTTGCGCTGGAAGATGCTAACCCCCATATTGTAATGTTAAAGCTTAATATACCGGGCGATATGGATTCAGAAGAAGCTTTACGCAGAATTAAGGAAGTGGATCCAAATATCTATATTGTGCTATGTCCTATGCCGCAGGACAGGGAGGAGCTTGACAACTACATCCGCACAGGCAAGGCGGATAACTTTTTGGCAAAACCTATACAAAAACCTGCTTTACAGCGGCTTATTGCGGCTTATGGGCAGCGGAAGAGGTCCCAGCAATGATTTATTTGGATCATGCAGCAACCACGCCGCCATCAAAGGCGGCAAAGGCGGCTGCTTTGCGCAGTTTTAATATGTTTGGCAACCCATCGTCCTTGCACGTTTTGGGGATTGAGGCTGAAAAGGAAATTGCCCATGCCCGTGATGTTTTGGCAAGAATTATTGGTGCAAGCCCGCCTCGGCTAATTTTTGCATCCGGCGGGACAGAGGCTAACAATTTGGCATTAAAGGGGACGGCACGCAAGCACAAGGGACGGCGCATTATAACAACAAGGATGGAGCATTCCTCCATCCTTGAAACTTTGGCTGTAATGGCGGATTTTGAGCCCCTTTACCTTGATACGGACGAGGGTGGGGCCATATGCCTTGATGCACTGCAAAAAGCCCTGGAAGAGCCAA
Source organism: Defluviitaleaceae bacterium (assembly GCA_009779935.1). Lineage (GTDB taxonomy): Bacteria > Bacillota > Clostridia > Lachnospirales > WRAX01 > WRAX01. Next base: position 13,894 of record WRAX01000025.1, read on the forward strand.
CCTGCCTTGTTTCCATCCATCATGTAAATAGTGCTACGGGAGTTATTCAAGACATACATGCCATTGGGAACATAATTAAACGGGTAAGCCCCACCACCTTATTTCATGTGGATGCTGCCCAGTCATTCTGCAAACTTCCTATACATGTGAATAATATGCAGGTTGACTTGCTGACGGCATCCGCCCATAAAGTTGGCGGGCTGAAGGGCTGCGGCTTCCTGTTTATACGTGATGGTGTGCATTGTGCGCCCACAACCCAAGGCGGCGGGCAGGAGAGGGGCTTGCGCAGCGGCACGGAAAATGTGGCGGGCATTCTGTCTTTCGCTGCTGCTGCCGAAAGCTTTATGCCTATAACCGCCCCGCTTAAACAGGTTTTTCTGGATGCACTAAATCTTGATGATGTAAAGGTTTTGGGCAAAAATACCAGCCCATACATCCTCAACATTGATGTGGCAGGGGTTAATCCCGAGGTGCTTTTGAATGCCCTTAGCCAGCGGGGCGTGTGCGTTTCTGCTGGTGCGGCGTGTTCGGCCAATAAAAAGGGGCAGGGGCAAATAGGGTGGGGGCAAGCCCCCACCCTACGGGTTAGTTTTGGTGAAGGCAATACAGTGGATGAGGTGGTTAAAGCCGCTGAATTACTTACAGAAATCGCTACCAACCTGCGAAAGCTACGTAAATTGTAGGGTGGGGGCTTGCCCCCACCCTATGCAATAAACCGGGAGGAAAACTGTGGATAAAACACAAGAAATTTTGCTGATAAAGTATGGTGAGATTGCCCTGCGGGGCGGCAACCGCCGAATATATGAAAATATGCTGATGGATGCCATACGCAAAAACCTTGCAAATGCCGGGTTTGCAGGCTTATCGGTTTATAAAGAGCAGGGGCGTTTTGTGGTGGTGGGTGATGGGCTTGCCGGTGCAATCCCCCATATTGCTTGTGTTTTTGGCATCACATCCATTTGCCGTGGCGTGCGCACATCCCAGCGCACTTTGGAGGGTTTGTATGATGCTGCTTTGGAATACACCAAGGAAAATCTGGGCCATTGCGCTACTTTTAAGGTGGCGACCAAAAGGGCAGATAAAAACTTCCCCGGCCGAAGCGACCAAATGTCTGCCGAGCTGGGTGGGCATTTGCTTGCCCACTTTCCCCATCTTAAAGTAAAGCTGGAAAAGCCTGATTTTAACCTTGTTGTGGAGATTCGTAACAGTATTTACATCTACTCCCAATCCACGGAAGTGGCAGGGCCCGGTGGTTTGCCCTCCGGATCTGCCGGTAAGGGCGTGCTACTTTTGTCCGGCGGCATTGATAGCCCTGTGGCGGGTTATTTGGCGGCAAAACGGGGCATTTCCCTTACTGCTGTCTACTTCCACTCACCCCCTTATACATCCGAGCGTGCAAAGGAAAAGGTGGTGGATATTGCCAAGCAGCTGGCATTTTACGCAGGCGGGGTTAAACTAATTGTGGTTAATTTTACCGAGATACAGCTGTTTTTGACAGACAAAACCCCTGCTGCCAAAATAACCCTGCTGTTGAAGCGTGCCATGCTTAAAATGGCGGACAAAACCGCAAAAAAAGAGGGTGCATTGGCACTGGTGACGGGGGATGCGGTGGGGCAGGTGGCAAGCCAAACCCTGCACAGCCTGCACGCCATGACGGGAGCGGCAGATTTGCCAATTTTGCGCCCACTGGTATGTTATGATAAAAAGGACATTGTAAGCCTTGCCCAAAAAATCGGCACATTCGACATTTCGGTGCGCCCTTTTGATGATTGTTGCACGTTGTTTTTGCCAAAAAACCCCGAAACCAAGCCAAAGCTGTCCATAATACAAAATATCGAGCGCAGGATGGATGAGCTTGATGAAATGATGGAAAAAGCCCTTGATGGGGCGGAGGTTTTTGAATTTTAGAGTCGCTTGCTTACAACCGCTACACCCCCACAACGTCTGCAATGGGCGTTGTGGGGGTGTAGCCATTTACTTATCTAAAAGAGTGTTCTAAGTCGGGGGCCTTATATTGCCATGCGTATACCGGTTGCGGTCATTTTGTTTGGATTTGTATAACAATTCATCCGCATGCTTTACAAGCTTATCAATGCTTTCTATGTGCTTGGCATGTATGGTAACAATTCCCACAGAAGCGGTTACACGGTCGGATGCTTCATTTTCTCTGTGGGGTATGTTTAGGTTGTACACACCTTCAACTAACTTTTGTGCCACCACATGCGCCCCTGCTTCATCCGTGTTCGGGAATACGGCAACAAACTCTTCGCCGCCATATCGGGCAACAAAGTCGCCGTTCCGCACAACGGTTTTAGTTAGGGCGTTTGCTACCATTTTGAGGCACCTGTCACCCTCCCCGTGGCCATATACATCGTTATATCTCTTGAAGTAATCGATATCAATCATCGCCAAGCTGATCATGACATCCGAACGTGACAGGGGCTCTATCATTTGGACTAACTTCTCATCAAAATACCTTCTGTTGTGAATGCCGGTTAAGGCATCCAAATGAAGCTGGTCAAGCTTTTTAGAGATTGGATTTGCAATTCTTTCTGAGATAAATCTGATAATAAGTGTGCTAATCACCAAAAACAGGGCACTTAGAAGTGCGCCGGTTATGATGAAAGATTGAACCACACTTGCCTTTTCGGTTAGATGATGCCCGATAAACAAGGTGGCAACCACATTACCATAAGCATCAAAAATTGGGGTGGCTTTTACTATCATGTTTTGTTCCAAAAATGTTAGCTCGCCTAAAAAGGTTTCGCCGCCAAAGATAACTGTTTGACGAATATCTTCAGGAGCTTCCGCTCCAATTGCCCGCTGGCCATTTTGGTTTTCCAAAGTGGTTACAATAACCTCAGTCCCTCGAAAAATAGCAACTTCGGCACCCGTTATATGCCTGTGCCTGTCCACAAATTCATTTGTATCAAGCCTAAACCCTACAAGAACCGCACCTATAACTTCGCCATAGGTGCCAAAAATTGGGCTGCTTGCGCTAACCATTAAGTTTACAGCAGAACCCCCCTCTACCGTTGTAACGGGGACGCCTCCCATAAGTGCATGCCTAACACTGCGCATGGCGGTTAAGTAAAAAGCCACAAAATCAGGCGAATGGGGCTGTGCAATCACCCTACCCCTGATGTCGGTAACGGTAAAAAGCTCTATGCCTGTTTCAACAAACAACTCGTCAGTTCTGCCAATCAAGGCATCATTGTTACCGGTTTCGATGGCGTTTATAAGAATGGGGTCATTAGCAAAGTAAATTGCTGCAAGATGGGCTACATTGTTTTCCAAGATGCTGATTTCATTCAAAACTTCAAGGGTTGCCCTTTCCAAGCTGTTTTCAAAATTCGAATCAACAAACCTCGAAAACAAAACGATGTTGGACACCAGCACAGAAGTAGCAACGAGAATAACTGTAATAACCATTGTAATAATTATTTGATTTTTTACAGACAATTCTACTGCCTCCTTTAATGGCGATATAGGCTTGATAAGCTTGCGATATCCAAGCAACTAGTAAGTGCGAGCATCAATAATCTCTTGGGTTAAGTATCTCCAATCAAACGCTTCTCCGTCCACATAATTTATTCTTGGTACACTTTCTCCTCTTTCAAGTGCAAGTATAATTTCCGCCACCCGCAAGCCGTGCAGGGGATTGCATTCCACATTAAAGTTTATCTTGCCCGTGTCCAGGGCCAGTTGCAAATACCTTCTGTTTGCATCAAAGGAAATAATGGTAATACCGTCATATCCGCCGGCGGTAAGCCCGGCGGCTTCGATTGCTTGTATGGCACCGTCGGCCATATTGTCATTTTCTGCATAAACCACGTTAATATCAGGGAACCTTGTTAACCAGTTTTCCATAACTTGTTTTGCCTGTATCGTATCCCAATTTGCGGTCATGGAAGCATGGATTGTCCATCCGTTTTCGGCGGCGGCATCCTCAAATGCGCCTGTGCGCCCAATTTGAGCAGTAGAGCCCATTATGCCCTGCAAGTGGACGGCTCTAACATCATAACCTCTAAATCCTTGCAACCATCTAACTGCTGTTTCGCCTTCTTCCCTAAAATTGGCACCAACCCATGTCACAAAAAGGTCATCATTTACTGCAGCAACACGATCCACAAGTATAACGGGTATGCCGGCATCCCTTGCTTGCTGCAAAACACCTTCCCATCCAATTTCTTGAACGGTTGCAATAACTATATAATCCACGCCCTGTTCTATCATATTGGCAACATCTGCAAGTTGCTTGTTGGGGTCGTTTTGCGCATCAACGATAATCAAATCAAAGCCGTTTTCCCGGCTTAATGCTTGCCTCATAGACTCTGTATTGGCTATGCGCCAATCAGACTCGGTAAAATCAGCTTGGGAAAACCCGACCCTTATCAACCGTTCGCCATCTTCATTCGCTATACCTGAAGATTGCCCACTGTTGCAAGAAGCAAGCAAAAAAGTTGCAACAAATATAAAAAATATAAAAGCCACTTTTCTCATTTCCACGCCACCCTCCACAAAAACTTTGCAAGCTTCACAAAATCATATTAGATTTTTAATTGCCCATTCACGGTAATAAAAACTTGTCTTTTGAATAGTATCCCGTTTCGATTAACACAGAATACCAATTGTTAATGTCTACATGCACTATGTCCAGCAGGTATGAGGGAACTATCTTAAAATTGTTGTAAATTGTCATATCGTTTACGGGCACAGGCTCATTTACGGTAATGGCTTGAATCATTCTTACAGTGGCAGCTGCAAGCTCCCTTGTATCTTTGAATACTGTGGAGAATTGCTCCCCGTCGATTATTGATTGCACAGAAGGTACTGTCGCATCCTGACCGGAAATAACCGGCCAAGGCATGCGGGCTGTGCCATAGCCGGCATCACGAAGTGCAGATATTATTCCGATACTAATGCCATCATATGGCGATAAAACCGCATCGATCCGCACATCGCTGTAAAATTGCGATAACAATTCTTGCATACGGTTCCCTGCCCTTTCCCCGGACCAGCCAAGGGAGCCAACAACATCCATGCCCATTTGGCCGCTTCTGACAACCAAAGTGCCATCATCAATTAAGGGTCGAAGAACACTCATAGAACCATCGTAGAAAATAAAAGCGTTATTATCATCCAGCGAGCCGCCAAACAGCTCTATGTTAAAGGGTCCTGTTTCGCCGTTATTAATTCCGAGGCCCATAAGCAGGGAATTTGCCTGCATAACACCAACTGCAAAATTGTTAAATGTTGTGTAATAGTCAACATTTGGTGTATCCATAATCAAGCGGTCATATGCAATAATTGTAATACCCTCCCTGTCAGCCCGGGCAAGAACGCCGCCAAGAGCAAAACCGTCAATTGCGGCAATAACAAGAATATCGGCACCCTCATCAATCATTTCGTTGATATGAGCAACTTGGTCGGCTACAACATCATCAGCGTATCGGAGGATTGTTTGGAAGCCAAGGCTTTCAAGTTTGTAAACCAGATTATTTCCATCATCAATCCACCGGGGTGAGTGCTGGGTGGGCATGGATATACCGATAAGGCCCATGCTATCTGTTGCACCAACACCGCCATTATTTTCACCATTTTCACTACTATCGTTTCCACCACATGCAACAGCTAAAACTGATATAGCAATTAGCATTAGCAAAATCGCAATATATTTTTTCATACCAACCTTCCTCCCCATAAACAGCTTGTGCAACATACAGTGTACCACACTTATGTCTCATTGTCAAGAATTACGCATAAATTGCACGAAGTTTATAATTAACAAAACCCCCGTGTGGGGGGCTTTGTTAATTATAATAATTGCAGGATTTGTTGCGGGCGGGCGTTTAGTTGCGCCATAATTGCCATGCCCGCTTGTGAAAGGACATTGTTTTTAGACAACATCATCATTTCGTATGCCATGTCTGTATCAAAAACACGGGAAAGGGAGCGGGTTGTGGCTTCTGTGGAGCTGCGAAGACTTTCGGATGTATATTCAAAACGGTTGATAAATGCACCAATTTCTGCCCTTACCATAGCAAGTTGTCCCATTGCCACATCAATGTCATAGATATGTTGGCTGGTTTGGTGATGATCAATGGTGGCATCGATTTGGTCGAGACCGGAACCTTTGTACCAATTTTCCTCAGTCAGACCCGGCTGGGTTGCACCTGTTGCTTGATCCGTCCTGCTGCCAATGTCCCATGTGCGTACGGCCGGAATGGTTAAGCTGATAGACATACCGCGGCGGCCGCCCACCTGCACACGCATGTTTTGCGCTTCGCCATTTAACAGGCGGATATTGTTAAACTCCACTTTACGGGTGGTGTCGTTAATTTCTTCTAATAGGGTGCTGATTTCCATTTGAGCAGCTTCACGGTTTTCGGTGGCATAAGTGTCGTTGGATACTTGCACTAAAAGCTCACGAATACGGTGCAGCATATCGTGGATGCCTTGCAAAGCCCCGTCTGCTGTTTCTAAGAGAGAGCTGCCGTCCAATGTATTTCTATCTGCCATTTGCATGCCGCGGATTTGGTTGCGCATATGTAAGGATATTGCAAAGCCTGCAGGGTCATCCCCCGCAGAATTGATGCGCTGGCCGGTGGACAAGCGCAGGCTGTGCCCTTCGATGGCACGGTTGGTGCGGGTTAGGCTGGTATGGACACGCAAGGCGGCTATATTATCAACTATTCTCATTCTTGTCCTCCTTTATAGGGCGCACAGCGTGCGCTGTTGCTGGTTGGCGTTCCAAGTATTTGGTTTCAGTTTTTTCTAAAAATTGAATTATGCCTGATATGGCTTCATAAACCTCGGGGGGTAACTGCTTGTCGGTTTGCGGCATTTTGTTGTCACCTCTCACTATTAATACTTCGGCAAATTATTCGTGCGGCTTAACTGGTTTTTGAAATAATTTTTATCCAAAAAAATGATGTGGACTTGAGTGATGCCCAAATCCGCTAAAATACCTGTTAGCATATCCCGATTTGCTTTTAGGAAGTTAAGCCCATCCCCTGCGGCGGATATGGAAACCTCGGCTTTTTCGCCTTGGAATTTTACAAACCCTTCCACCTCACCCAGGGCGGTGTTTAGGGAGAGGTAGACGTTGACGCCTGTGGCGAGGTCTGTATTGCTGCTAAGGAGATGCAACTTCACATCGGCCATGCGCCCATTAAATCTGATTGGGAAGCTAAAATCTACACCACTGTTGTTTAGCATTTGGCGGAAGTTAAGGTTTTTAAGTATCACATCGATTTTGGTGATTTTTTCAGGTGTGTCAGCGGTTTCCATTATGGCTTCTAATTTGTCTGCCATCAGGTGCTGTGTGGCATTGGATGTGATTTTGTCCGGGGTTGGTAAAATTTGGAGGATTTCTGCTTGCTCGTCTGCATCAAGGGTGTTTATTTCCTGCTCCAATTGCTTGTCTTTTGTTGCTTTTAGCTGGCGAAGGTTGGTAAGGGTAACCGGTATGCCCATGGATGTTAATGTGCGAAGTGCATCTTTGCCTGTCTGACCCAGCTCTTTAATGGCTTGGTTTATTTTTTCCATGTCCAAACCTTCTTCAATTGCGAGGTTTTCCAGCTTTTTAGTGGATTTTGGCAGGGGGTCTGTTAAGGGTTCGTTTTTAACAAGGGCGGCCAGCGGGGCAGGATAAGCAGCGGCGATAAAGCTGGACACGGCATGCTTGGCAAAATACACCCCATCTTCGGCGGCATAGTTGATGGTATTGTTTTTGGCTTTGCCCGCATCAAAGTTTTCGGCGAAGTTAAGTAGGTTTTCCAACGTCAAATCCACGCCGGCATTTATGGCATAACCAATACCGGCACCGCTGTTTTGGGTGATTTTTAGGAGCATTTTATAAATGTCCATCATTTGCCTGCGGGCGGCCGGGTCAACATCACCTTGTTTATCCAGCTTTACAATATTTTCTAATAGCTGGTCATGGTCACTTGTGCCGTATTGTTCCGTGTGCTTGTTGATATATGTAAGCACATCATCAATGTGCATGTTGGCGGGGTTTAACCCTTCCATAACCATTTGGGCGGCCATGCGGGGGTGCAGTTTTGCTTGTATATCGGTTATTTTTGCATCCATATCCTTAATTTTGGCGAGGTTTTCTGCGTTGATGTCCATATTGATGGCGGTTAGGATTTTGGCTGCACGTATTGCGTAATCATCATCGGCAAATCCCATGCTGTGTAGCATTGGTGCAAACTGCTCTGCAATTTTTGCAAAACTATCGCCGTATTTTAGGCTGGCAGTTGTGGCATTTTGGTCGTATTTATTGGTTGTTATGTGCTGGTCAATGGCGGAAAGGGTGAAGGTGGCAGGGTTTTGGGCAATTTCTGCGTAGTATGCAAAGGGCATTTGGGGCAGGGCGTGGGTTGTTTTTATAGCTTCTGCGGTTTTTTGCACAGCCTGCTCTGTTGGGGTTTCGGCAGGGGCAAGCTGTTTTAAGGCTTTTACCGCCTCTATTTGCGGGTCTAAGTCTATTTCCAAATTGGTGTGGGTTTGGGCGGCGGCGTAGGACATGGCAAGGCGGGTTTCCGCCTTAAAAAGCGTTTCTTTGTATATGTCCAACTTACCAAGGTTTTCGCCTGCGTGCTCCATTTCTATTGCCTTTTCAAGTAAGGCGGGCATGTCCACATTGCCCTCAATATCCTGCAAGAATACAAGTTTGTCAAAATTATCCCGTGTTAGGGGGATTCCATTGTCCAGAAGCTGGCGTATGCGGCCTAAGTTTTTAGTTGTTTTTTCTATTACATGGTCATGCAAAAAACGCTCCACATCTTTTTGCAGGGCTTGCCAGTCTGCTTCCGCCATTTTTTGGTGCTTTTCGTGCATTTCATGGTTGGTTGCTTTTTTATATTGGTAAAGGTTGTCCAAGGTTATGTCGGCTTGGTTTGCAAGCAGGTGGGTTATTTGGTCAGTATCCAGCCCTGCCGCATCTGATATTTTTTGGGTTATTTCCTTGGAAATATTTTTCTTGTGGTTTGTTTTGGCTTCGGATAGTTGGCTAACAACCCCATCCAACAAGGGGACGGAAATTTTATCGATATTAATACCTTCGGCGGCAAGCTGGGCTATGGCGGCAGAATGAACATTGCCGCTAATGCGCCCAATATTGCGGGCAAGGCGGTTTGCAGCAGTGGCGGCGGCTTGCCTTGCTTCCAATCTCGCTTCCAACTCAGCGGAGATATTTAGTGCACCTTGCTCCGGGCGCACAAAATCACTGTGCTTCATCAATTCTTGCACAGATTGAAGGGAGAGTTGCTTGCCCAAAATATTTTGCCCATTGGCGGCGGGAAATACTTGTTTTAAGGCATTTTCGCCGGTTTGTTGAAAGAAGACAGTATCACCTTCGTTACCAACAATTTCTCCATTGGAGATTGTTACAATAAAGCTTTGGCCGTCGGCCATGGAAAGGGTTGTGCCTTGGGTGTTTTTTTGTTGTATAACAGCGGAAATTAAGCCATTGGCATCTTGTGTGAAATTAAGCGGGTTACGGCTGTTGTTAAAAATGCGAGGGGTGGCGGCCGTGCCACGTGGGTTAAGTGCTGGTATATTGGTGTTTGTCATGGTTTATCCTCCGTGTTGTGTTGCCCGGTTAAATTGCTTGTCCTATATTATTTCGGCATGTGGGCAAAAAAGCTTAATACAAAAAAACATCGCCGCAACCATAAGCCACAGCGATGTTTTTTGCTAATATTTGCTACACCAAGCTTTAATGCCCAGTGAAAAAACAAGGAGGCGAAAATGCTGTCCTAAATTACATTGCCTATTGTAAGCAATTGGAATTGGGATGCAGATACTTCAAATCTCATAAACCTTCACCCTCCCCAAGTTACCCTTAACCCCTCGGGTGGTTGAATGTGGAGCTAAGAGATACGCAACCCCTTGATGTCAAGAATAAACGAATTTGCATTATAGTCACCAGCCCTAATTTTGCCCATTATTTGATTGTGGAGCCAAGGGGCAGCCGCATCTACGTCAGAAGTTTCGATTATGACGATGTCGGTATCTGAAACGGAAGATAGCTTTTGAATGAATTCAGATTAAGTTTCGCCGCTTTCCAAAATGGTACCAAAACCTATGTAGTCAGGCTGACTTAAGCCTTTGGCCATAACAATAGCACTGGCAGAAAACACCGTGGTTATTGTTAAAACTGACGCAATAATTTTTTCTTTTCATTTGTAATTACTCCTAAAAATGTTTTTTAGGAAGCTACTAATTTTTGGCAAGATATACAATAAAAATACCGGCAAACCCCCGGTTACGCCAAATTTAACGAATTTGGCGTAACCGGGGGTTTTGTATTATTTTTCCAAAAATTGCATTTGTTTCTGCAATTCGGCGGGGACGGGCTTGCCCGACTTCTCCACCTTTTGTATCATGCTTGCAAGCTTTTGCTTTGCTTGTGTGTTTTGCAAATCCCGTAATTTAAGGGGCTCTGCATATTGGGGGTTGGCGGCAAGTTTTTCCCTAACTTCTTTGGTAAAGGGGCAATACAATGCCATAATTTTGCGTGCAACCTTGTTAAGCCTTTGGGAGCCATTGCATTCGTACATCAACCAGTCTATATAATTATTAACAAACACGGCACGGTACACATTGCGGGCACGCATTATCTCGGTTTTTACGCTGGATTTGGCATCCATGGAAAGGTCCTTATTATTGCGGTAGAATTGTAGGTAGGTAAAATATTCGCTGGTAAGGGATGGATAGGTGGCATCGGACCAGCGTGCGCCCTGCACCCTTTTGCACATTTCCCATCTAAATTCGCCGGCAAGGCGGATAAGGGCTTGACCCATATCTTCCAAATAAAAGGCGGGGAAAAACATACGTGCACTGGTGTTGCGGTTGCGCCCTTCAATTTCCTGCCACAAAGCACCACGCACGCCCACATTGGGCATTAAGATAAAGGTCGGCAACACCTCCATATCAAGCTGGGTGCTGTTTATTTCCAAGTCTTGGTTGCTATACACCACTTCACGGCGGAAGGCGGAATAATCCAGCTTCAAAATACCTTCCAAGGTCTCTGTCAATTTATCGGCGGTTACAAGGGCTTGCTTTAAGCTGCGTTGCACATTATGGTCTGCAAACACAGGTACGTAAGAAGAAACCCGCCCAAATGTGATTTTGTTGCCGATGGGGAAAACCGATTCCAATTCAAAGCGCATTTTGCCTTCTGTGTCGGCAAGCAGGCGTTTTTCCTCTTTTTCCGCATCCGGCCCATGCAGGCGTTTGGACTGGATAATGTCCTTAACACTGCTGGCATAATCCGTATCCAAATCCCCTTGGCTGGGCTCTTTTTCTCCGTTGTAGATTGCCGTAAGCCATTCGGTGATGGTGTATACGCCCTTGGAGGGGTCGCCCTTATAACTGTCAGCAATTGAATATAGGTAGTCGGCATTTTCGGGGCCGGCTAAGGCTGCATCCATATAGCCGAAGTTTAGGAACATTTTTATAACCGTCGGCACGTTGTCATCCCGCAGGCTTTTGATGAATGCAGGTGTATAAATCTTAAAGAAATCGCTGGTTATTTCACGGCGCAGGCGATATACATTGTCATCGGTGCTTGTCCTGTCTCTAACAAGTGTAAAATCGTGGATATTGCGGGCGAAGCGGTTTGCATCCTCTTCCGCAATTTCGGAATATTCCAAAATTGTGTATAGAGAATCTTTTAAGTTGTGCTTTATGCCGCCATCGCCCATGGGTGCATCTGCAAGCTCTTCCGAACCGCGCTTGGCGGATGCGGCTTCTTCGTAACCGCCCCAACGCTGGGCAAGCAGGGCTTGGTCCGCCCCGGGCATATCCTGTAAAAAGTCCCCAATTTGTTTTACAAGCTTGCCAACGGTTTCATCTGCGCCACGCACGCCCATGGAGCTTGTGTGCAGCTCGCTAACCACCCCAAGCAGGTCGTTTCCGCTTTCGTTAAGGAATTTTGCGGCAATATCTTTAAGATAAGCTTTACAAACCTGTGCAGATATAATAAGTTGGTTTATATGTTGTAAGCCGGTGCGCAAAAAACCAAGGGATATGCCAATGCTTGCAAAAAAGTTCTTAAAAGCATCCCCGTCCATTTTGGATATTACCGGATAATATTCTGCAAGCCAGTCACCCAGCCCGTCCACTTCCGACGGGGTTTTTATTGCATCTAAGCCGCCAATGTCCTTAGCCGTAAAGGAATACAAGGAGCAAAGCCTTTGATATTCACAATTTGTGGTGGTTAAAAGCTCGTGGGCTTCTTTTGCCTTGTCTGCATAAAATTGGCGGATTTTGGTAAGCTCTGCCGCTTGGCGGCATAGGGACCATACAACCTTACCGGTTAAATCCTCACTGCTGCGCAAAAGGGCTTCCAAATCACTAAAATTAGCGTATTTGTTGGTAAATGCCGTAACATCACTTTCGGCTGTGTAGCTAAGCCCGAAAGTGCCTGTGTCAAAGGCGCAAAGCCCAATTAAATCCCCTTGCCCAAAGGCAAGCCTGCGCCCCAAAAAGGTGGCAGAAACATTGCCCTTTGCCACAAACAAAATGGCATCCAGCCCATCCCCTGTCGCACGCAGGGTTTCACCTTGCTTAAATACTGTTAAAGCCATCAGCCCCAACCTTTCTTAAATGCATTTATTTTGCGTAAAGTTCTGCAATATTTTTTTCTAAAATCATCCTTCCTTATATTATAACACCATCCGCCAAAAAACGCAACCAATTTTTGCCTAACATATTTAGACAAAACCGTTAAATACTATCAGGGCAAGCATTTACAATATCTACCCCAAACCACACAAGGGATTTTGTTAAAACTGTGTTACAAACCAAACAAAATAGTAGACGAGGCACATCATTTTATGTTATCCTTTCTCATACTGTCTTATACGGGCGGGCGTGTGTCACAAATGTTACAAAGGGGTTACACTTGCCACCTTTGTGTTGACATGGGGCATTCCGCTTGATACAATGGCAGTGTAAACTTTAAAAAAGGGCCACCCAACTGTCATATCGGTTTGACGCTTCCCACCAAAAACCGAACAAACGACAATCCTCTGGCGCATCGCCATACGGGAAAACCCTTACAAAATCCAATTTTCTTTAAAGGAGGAATTTACGCAATGAAATTGAAAAGAAGAATTGCGTCGCTGTTAGCTTTTGTTATGGCTTTCAGCACAATTGCAGCCTTCAGCGTTTCTGCGGATGTTGCCGCTCCTACCAGCATTGGTATTGAGCCGTTTTCTACGCCAACTCCATGGGCTAACGCTTCAGATGCAATTACGGCTATCAACTCTATCACGTCTATTCAGGTAACTCCTGCAGTTATCGCTTCTGAAGGTCACTTTGATAATTTTGCGGCCTTCACCACTTGGTTAGGCACTTTGGTACCAGTGGTTGATCTTGCAAGTGCTACAGGCTTTGCTTGGCCTGAAGTGGTTGCCACTGGCGCCACCGGTGACCAGGTAACATTGCCAGCTGGTAATTTAGATACCACAACCACCCCATCAGCTACCACATTTGCTACTAATGTTAACACGATGTTGGGTGCTGTTGCTTTGATACCATCCGGCACTGCTGACCGTTTGAATACAGAATTTCACTCGGCTTTTGAAACTTTCGCAGGGACCGTTGCTGGTGCCGTGAATGTTGTTGGTGCACCTGCTGTATTTGGCTGGCCAACAATTACTAATGCTACACTTCCAGGTGCTGCTGCAAACTTTACAACTGCACAGCTTGCTGCTTTGAACACTTTTGTTGCTGCTCGTGGTGCTTTGACTATGAACCCACCAACGAATGCTACAACAGCAATTAGTGCTGGTGCTGGTGTGCTTGCGTACCCAGCTGATGAAGCTATGGTGCGTGCTGCTTTGGGCACTATGATTGTGCCACCACCAGCTATGGCTGTGCCTGGTCTCACTCCAAGCCAAGCCGTTAACTTCCCACGTCCTTTTGCTTGGGGTCCTGTTGGTACTTTGGAGCAAAACTGGTTCTTTGTTGACAGATATGTGCAAGGTGCTGAACAAAATAATCACGATTTGGGTGCCGCCGCTGGCGACCGTCCAACCCTTCAAGCTGCCGAAGTTGTTATCCCGGGACCGCAGCTTCCAATGTTTGGTGGTAGCTTCACTTTGCAACTTACCGAATGGGGTGCAAACCCATGGAACCATATGTTTAACAACGACAATATCCACCAAATTGCCTCTACTGTAAGTGTGAATCCGTGGGGCGAAGTTAATAACATTACTTTGTTGCCAGAGCATGGACGTTTCTATCAGCTTAATGCTAACACCATCGTTTACTCCGGTCGTAGAGCTGATGCAAACTCTATTGCTGAAATCCCGTTGTTTATCCAAAGAAGCGGTCAAACCTTGACCATCACCCCACAAGGTGACTTTGCCGGTAGAAACGATATCGTTGCCAGAGTTCCAATTCTTGCTAACATAACCCTTGGTGTGGTTCCAACGCTTACAATGCGTGGAATTGGTGCAGATGTTGAAGTGCCTTTCACAACTGCTGGTGGCGGTGTAACCGCTTCCGTTACTGCTGTAACCGCACGTAATGATATTACCTTAAACCAAATCACCATCAACGAGAACGCCTATGGTGCTATCCTTGGCGGTGGTCAAGTTGCTATCACCTTCCCAATGGGTTGGACTGTTACCGACCGTCCATCTGTTGTACTTGGTGGCCTTGCAGCCAATACCACACCTTCTTGGCCGAGTCATGTAGTTGATCCTGGAACCGGTGCTTTTATGAACTCTCTTCCAAGAGATGGTATTATTGCACCTGTTGTTATGGTTGTAAATCTTAACACCGCCCTTAACAGGCCAAGTGTTGGTATCCGTAGCGGTATCACCATTTCTGGTTTGCGTTTGGTAAACACTGCAAACCCATGGGATGCTCCTGTTGAAGGTTCACTTTATGCAACTTTCTCTACCGGTCCTGATGCTTCTGGTATCATGCCAGCTGGTCAAGGCAACGCCAATAACATTGGCCTTCGCCAAGCTTACAGAACTATCAACAACGTAGATTTGCGTGTTGCTGAGGTTCGTGACTTTGATATTTCCTTCGTAAGAAGCCCTGCTACCGGTGGTGTTGGCAACATCCCAACCATCGTAGCCGGCTGGTTGCCGGCACCAGGAAACCAAGCTGGACGCACACATGTTAGCAACCATGAGAGAGGCGTAGGCCGTAACGTAACTACCGGTGCTGCTGCTTATGGTAACTCTGCTTCTGTAAGATTTGAAGAGGTTGTTCCACGCTCTGCTTGGACTGCCCACACACTTACATTTACCCTTGTAGATGCTGATGGTAATCCACATCCATATGCTACAATCCGCAATGTAAACTTCCAACCTGATGTGATTGGCGTTACCGGCGAAGTGGCCAACAACATGCCACACAGAGTAACCGGCAACTTCATCAACCAACGTGCTGCTGCTACTGCTGCTAATCCAAACTATCAAGGCACCGGCACAATCACTGGTAACGCTGCTGTTATATTCGACGAAACCGGTCGTAGTGTAACTGTTTCCGGTCTAAGCCTTGCTACCCAAATTGAGAATGTTTGGAGAAATGGCCGCATCCGTCTTGATGCCCACTTTGGTATCACTGCTGATGTAAGCTTTGCAGGCAATGTGTATGTTCAAGTAACCAATGGTGGCCGTGCTTTCACTGGCAACTTTGGTGAAATTGACCTTCCACAAGTTCAGATTGCTGAAGTGCGCCGTGGTGTTTATGTAGAAACCGAGGTAACTGAGGTAAGAGTTGGCTTCCAAACCTTTGGCGTTGCTGATATCACCATCCACGAAACCATGCCTGGCGACTTCCGCTCTGGTCACGACATCCGTCTGTCCTTGGGTGAGTATTTCACTGGTCAAGTTTCTGGTGATGCTAATGTGCAGTTTATACCACTTACAACCCTGCAAGCTCAAAACCACATTTCTGTTGGTGGAGCTGATAGAGTGCAAGATCGTGCCGCTGCACACTTGGCACCCTTCCATCACATCACCGACGAGCTTGTTGTTACCATCACTCGTCCAACCAATGCAAATGCAACCACAACTTCTTACATCAGCTTAACTGACTTGAATGTAAGACTTAACCGTGCTGTACCGCATGGTGACTACCAGCTTGTTGTACGTGGTAGCTCCGTTCTTAACAATGAGAACTTCTATGGCAACCTTAACGTAGCAGGCAACGGAAACTTCCTTCGTCCTAACGAAACTAACTTCCGTCGCTACCCACACACACCTTTGATGATTGACTTTATCACCGTTGGAACACCTGGTGATTATGCTGTGGGCAACCTAACTGGTGGCAACCAAGTTGCTATTAATGCGCCAACCCTACGCATTCCCTTCAATGCAACCACTAACTTCTACATCGACAATGAAGCGGCCGTTTTCCCTGTTCCTGTTGTAAACCTTGGTGCGCCTGCTGTTGTTAATGGTGTAGAAGTGCCTGCTGGCAGAATGTTTGTGCCTTTCCGTGCAGTTGTAAACGCTTTGAATGGCAATGACCTTGACGAGCGCTATACTGATGCAATTGTTTGGCATCAAGGTTCTCCAAACGAAAATATCCCACATGCTGTAACCATCAGCCTTGGCGATAGAACTGCTACTTTCACAATCGGTAGCCATGAAATCGTTCGTGGTGACCGTTCTGTGGTACCGATGGTAGAGGGTGCTGATGTTATCCGTCCATTCATTGGTAACGGCACTGTTGGACAACAAGACACCATGTACTTGCCAATCAGATTCATCGCTTACGCTTTTGGTCTAAGTGTTGATACTGCTACTGTGGCTGGCAATGTTGTAATCAACTAACAAATAGTAATATCAAATAATTATAGGGGCGGCCAATGGTCGTCCCTATTTTTTAGGGGAAGGTTTATGGACATTAGATTGCAAAAATATGTAGATGCTGTGATAAATATTGGTGTGGGCATACAGCCCGGGCAAAAACTAATTATCCATTGCGAGGTGGATGTGGCGTATTTTGCACGAATGGCCATGGAGGCGGCATACAGGGCGGGTGCTGCAGAAGTTATGATAAGCTGGACGGATGAGATTAGCGACCGCATTGATTACCTGCTTGCGCCTGATGAAAAGTTTGGGCAGGTTGCCCCGTGGGTGCAGGCACGGATAGACCATTTAGTTGGTGAGAAGTTCCACCGCCTAAGTATTTATGCTGATGACCCGGAAAGTTTGAAGGGAGTAGACCCGGAACGAATAAACCGGGATTATGCGGCACTTTCCCAAATTAGTAGTGAGCGCAGCAAGCAGATTGCCGCCAGCGAGGTGCAGTGGTGCGTGATGGCTGTGCCATCGCCTGCGTGGGCGAGAATGGTTTTCCCCGGCGCAAGTAGCGACGAGGAGGCCGTGGCGTTGATGTGGGATGCAATTTACGCCGCCTGCCGCATTGATGATGGCTGTGCCGTGGAAAATTGGCGAAAACATTCGGATAACTTGCAGGCCAAGGTGGATGCTATGAATGCCCATAACTTCAAAAGCTTGCGCTTTACAAGTGGTGCGGGTACAGATTTGGAAATGGATTTGCCCAATAACCATCTTTGGATGGGCGGGGACGAGATTTCCAAGGAGGGAGTGCGCTTTGTGCCAAATATGCCAACCGAGGAGGTTTTTACTGCACCCCGGCGGGATGGTGTAAACGGCGTGGTTTATGCCACCAAGCCATTGGTGTATATGGGTGATGTGATTGATGGGTTTTGGCTGAAATTTAAGGGCGGCAAGGTGGTAGAATATGCCGCCGAAAAAAATCAGCACCTGCTGGAAAAGCTGCTTACAACCAGTAAAAATGCGGACTTTTTGGGCGAGGTGGCACTTGTTCCTTACAGTTCGCCCATTTCCCAATCCGGCATTTTGTGGTACAACACCTTGTATGACGAAAACGCATCCTGCCACCTTGCACTTGGCTCGGCTTACCCCGACTGTGTTAACGGGGCGGCAGGCAAAAGTGAGGAAGAGCAGATTAAGCTTGGCCTAAATGTGTCTGATGAGCATGAAGATTTTATGATAGGCTCGGACGACATGGATATTGTTGGGATTACACAAGATGGAAAAGAAGTACAAATTTTCAAGCAAGGCGAATGGGCTTTGCAATAAAACACAGGGATGGTCATAATGGCCATCCCTGTGTTTTATTGATTGGATATTTCTAAAATCATGGCGGTGAAAAGTGCTGCGGTTTTCCATAGGCAATCCTCATCAAAATCAAAACCCTTGGTGTGGTGGGCATCTGCTAAATCCGCCCCCATTATAAGGTGGGTGGCCTTGCCGCCCCTTGCCTGTACATGCTCCATAAAAAAGCTATAATCCTCGCTGGCATGCAGGCCAATACTGTCGCCTACATGGTTAAAAATACTTAAATCTTGGGCGGTTTTCTTGGTAAGATTCACCAACACCTGGTCGCAGGTGGCCGCTGACGCCTCGCCTACAATTTCAAGTCGATGGCTTACATCATGCATCCTTGCGGCGGCTTCTATGATACGTGCGGCTTCGCCCTTCATAAAATTATTAATTTGAGTGGTTTCGCCTCTTGTTTCCAGAGCCATAAATGCCTTGTCGGGCACAATATTAGATGATGTGCCTGATTGCAAAACGCCCACACTTATGCGGCTTGCGCCCCCGCTGTGGCGGTAAATACCTTGTAAGCCCATGGTTGCCGTAGCCGCCGCCAAAAGGGCAGATTTGCCATCTTCGGGATTTGCCCCTGCGTGGGCAGTTTTGCCTGTAAAATGGGCGTTAAATTTGGTTGCCGCCAAAAAGTCGGTTGTTTGGCAATACACTTCACCGGATTTAGCTGCAAGACCAATGTGAAAGCCCAGCATGTGGCTAACATCATCCACTAAGCCCTTTTTAATAATGGATGTTGCGCCGCCCTGTACGCCCTCCTCGGCGGGCTGGAAGATTATTTTGACAATGCCTTTCAATTGCCCCTTTGAATCCGCTAACATTTTAGCAATTCCAAGCCCAATTGCGGTGTGGCCATCATGGCCGCAGGCGTGCATAACACCTTCATTTATCGAGGCAAAGCTCTGTTGATGGGGAAAATGTGCCACTTCGTCCGCCTCTTTAATGGGCAGTGCGTCCATATCCACCCGCAGGGCGATTACAGGGCCCGGTTTGCCTGTGTCTAAAATGCCCATTACGGCAGTTTTGCCGCCCTGCATTTTGTCAATATATTCCATAAATGCACCTTGGGTAATGGCACGTTTTGTCTGGACTTGCAACACATCATCGGCCAACAAATTAAGCATTTGGCTATCATCCATGGCATCCCCGCCAATTAGAAGCTGGTAGCCGAAATCCGCCAAATTTTTGGCAACGATTGATGCGGTGCGAAATTCCGTCCAACCAAGCTCCGGATGCTTGTGAAAATCCCTGCGCCAATTTACCAACTGGGGTTGCAGGTTTTGTGCAGATGCGGCAATTTTAGTCATTCATCTTCCTCCATTACATGTATTATAAGTTGATTTTGGTTGGCGGGGCGGCTTTTAAGCGTTCATACTCTGATTTTAGGGCATCTTTGGAGGGTCTGCTTCTTGTAAGCCAATCACGCAATTGCACAAATATTTTGTGGGCAATAAAAACGCCCCAAGTTAAGTAAATGCCAAGGAAGAATTCGGGGGCAAACCCGCCCCTTACGCCAAACCCATCGGTTATAATCAGCAAAATCACAAAACTTGTAAAAAATGCGGCAATGTGGACAAGAAGCTCCTTGCGTTTACGGATATTGCGTTTTGCAAGGTGCATTAGCAAATCCTCACTGGGAGCCGGGTGATGTGGTGGTGTTTCGGCAGTTTCCCGCAGGTCAATGTATTGGTTGTTTTCCATCTTTTCCTCCTCTTGGGCATTTAGTAGGGTTATGGCATTTTCGTTAAGCCACATTGCCCGCTCTTTCAACACCAACTGCTTTGCACGGCGCGGAAAGGTTTCGCCCACAATGTTTTTGTTTTGGTCGTAAATAACAACCTTGTCCATATACTACCTCCTGTATAGGGCGGGTAATGCTTGCCTACGACCTCTGCTGTTTTTTGTTATGGGTGCCATCCCCGGTCGCGGTGTTTATATATACGCAAAATACCCACCTTTGTCTGATGGAATTTTATTGGCCCCCATAGGTTCTTAATCTGTGTTGGGGTGCGGGAATAGCACGGGGTGCGCTTGTGTTTGTTTTTTGGTTTGGGTGGATATTTAGTTACTATTTAATTAGCGGCACTTTAATAATTACCACCGGCGATAATTGCAAGTACAGTGTGCAGGGCATCCAAGCCATCAAAATTACGTATTTGCGGAGCAATACCATAAACTTCGAGAGAGCGGCCATAAGCATCTGTTTGATAACCTACATCAATACGCCATATGATACCTGTGTTTGGCAATGGCAAATATATGTGCATGGAGCCCATAACGCCGGATGTATTTTCACCTACAACAGTGGCAAAACCGGTGTATAGTGCCGCATTGGTAGCAAGTGCAGCTGCGGACATGGAAAAGCCGTCCACTAACAACCAAATCTTGCCTTCAAAATTAACACTGTCGTCGGGGAAAAAGGCGGATTGTGACAACATTACATAATCCAACCTTTCCAAATCATCTGCATTAAAATAGCGCATGCCACGTTGGTATATAAAATCATCAGCCGGCATTATTGATACATGTACCAGCTCAACCCAGTCCGCTGCAGATTCTGCCTGTAAAGCGGTGTTTAGGGTTGCCTCCACAAATTCAAAAGCCAAATTGCCGCTGGAAAAAAATTCGTGAGAACTTATTTTGACCGTATCGTTAATAAGCCGCCTTAAAATAAGCTCATGGAAATATGTCATCAGTCCGCCGCCATTGCCCCTTAAATCTATAATTATATGATTAAAATCTTGCACTTCTTGAAGAAATGGAAGTATTATCAAATCATCAAATTCCGGATTGGATATAAAGGTGTTGATGCGCATAAAGGCAATCTCTCCGGGTACTATAATATCTGTTAAAATATTATCCGGTACGATGGGGAAAGAATGTTCTTGTGCATCCAAGTCCACATCTACCTCACCATAAAACCAAATGGCACTGGGATGGGTAAATGCATCCAGAAGAAGAGGTAGTGTAAACTGGTTTTCTGCACCTTGCTCATATTGCCTTACAAAGCCGGTAAGTAATGCTGTGTACAAAGTTAAGTCCCTTGGCATTAAATGCCCTATGCCTTGCAATATCGGTGCAAATTCAAAGGCTAAAAGCGCATATAGGTAATTTGCAGCAATCGAGCGTGCATCGTCCCCATCTTGTATAGGAAATGATGCTCTGAACGAATCCTCATCCAACATTGTTATGGTTAACGGATTCATTCCTTCTATGTGCCGCCTAAGCATGGCAGTAAATTCTGCAAAGCTAAAACCCTCGTCCTCAAAAATCCTTCTGTTTAGCACGCTTTCCCAAGGGGAATTTAGAAGGATGGCATTTATCATATAATCAAAATCATATAACACTATATCCCTTGCTTCTTCTGTTAAAGTGAAGGTGATGGTGGGGAGAAGGGATCTTTGAAGCGACATCAAATCAGTTTCGGATATAAAAGACCTGTCTTGCCACAAAACAACACCATCTTGCAAAGCAACAACACTTCCATTCACATAGGCAAGTGCTTGGTTTGCAAACAAAACGATGGCTACATCATCTATCGCAATATGTATAACTCTTTCTTCTGCATCCCATGTTACAATGCCGCCCAACTCCTCAAATATCGCTCTGACAGGTATAAAACCCATTTCTTCCGGCGATGGCTGCGCAGTGTCCGCTGCAACCACCAAAGGTTGTATAAACGCAATCGCCGGCATTGATATTGCAAAGGCCAATATCAATGCCACTATGGTTGTTTTTGCTTTTCTCATAAGTAACTCCTCTTATTTTTTATTTTGATTTATTTATGCACAATATTCTATTGTGCAACTCATCATCCCAACCACAAGCGCACCCCGCGCCACTCCCGCAGTTTAGACTGTAATAACACAGATTACTTACATTGCTTACACTAAATCAAACAGCACTCTTGTATTCGTACATGGTGCAATCCTCCCTTTTAACTGTCTTTTTTATTTCTGTTATTTGTAATCACGGCACTTACTACCCCAACTGCAATCGCAGGTATTGCCATAGTCAAAATAATACTTAGCCAGTTTAAGTCGTTAAAC
>WRAX01000026.1 GCA_009779935.1 Defluviitaleaceae bacterium
ATAATCACTAAGAATGGATGATTGATATTTGATATATAGGTTGAGGATTAAACAAAGATGATTTGATGATGAAGCGGAGCAGAGATGTGAAGCTGATGATGTGTTCGTGTTTGGTTTTGAGGGGGTGGGGGGGTGGTTGTGAAAATAATGCTTGCTAAGTGCGAGTTTATATGTTAAGATAATCCAAGGAACCTTTTGCCGACATGGCTCAATTGGCAGAGCAGCTGACTTGTAATCAGCAGGTTTCCGGTTCGAGTCCGGATGTCGGCTATTTTCCAACAAAAGAAAAAGGAAGACTTTTTCATCTTTTGGATGAAAAAAACCGCTCCAAAAACACTGCATTGGAGCGTTGAAGTGGTTTTTTGCACTGTCGAGGGAGATTACCCAAGCGGCCAAAGGGGGCAGACTGTAAATCTGTTGTCAGTGACTTCGGTGGTTCGAATCCGCCATCTCCCATTAAGCGCACATTGTGCGCTGTTACAATTCTAAATAACGCGGGATGGAGCAGTCTGGAAGCTCGTCGGGCTCATAACCCGAAGGTCGCAGGTTCAAATCCTGCTCCCGCAATTGTATAAATAAGGGCTTTCAGTAATATGCTGAAAGCCCTTATTTATTAAAAATATACCACCATACCTACCGAGATCAAGATAGGTATATTATGCAGAAAACATTTGCTGAATGTTTTGGGGTATCCCAAAAACGAGGCATGGGAGGCTGTACACAATAAGCCTTCTGGTTCTTCTGTAAGGTTATTTCAGCTATTAGAGAAGGATTCTAATCTGCTGAATGATTATGAAATTTTGACAAAAGTATGATGTGGTCATTGTGGTTATAATGTGAGATTGATGCGTCATACCAAGAACTATTATTTCAAAAATCGAGGTAGTTTGAATGAATCGAAACAAAACTGGAAGCTGTAAGTTATGTTGCAAATTTTCCGAGTTGAGAGTGGGCCACGTAATACCCGCTTCTATAATAAAATATGTTAAGAAAAAGACGAATAAATCCCAATTTTTTAATAGTTTAGACATGAGGGTTACGGAGGACTTGGCGAAAAAGCGACTTATGTGTGGTTGTTGCGAAAGCTTATTTGGAAAATATGAGAAATATTTTATGGAAAAAGTCTATCGCCCAATTTTCGAAAATACTTTAGTGGAGATAAAATATAGTACGGAAAAAGTAAAATATTTTATACTCTCTATCGTGTGGAGATATTATTTATGTTACTCCACAAATACATCGTGCAACAAAACTGTTTCAACTCTTGAATATTTAAGAGGTCTTCTATTGGGCGAAAAGCATGACAGCATTTCATCTTTGTCTATTCACATGATGCCATTTGAGAGGATTGACGTTTTCCGTGAAATTCCTTTTGAGTTGCCAGGGTCATTCTCATTAGCAGGGCGAAATAACCATGTAAAGATACAGTTTCCAGGGTTATTACTGGTGAGTTGCGGGGGCAACATTTCAATGGGGGACGAATTTGCAGACTTTGCTGTTTCTGGTAAAATCGAAAGTATTTATATTGCATCTAAGATGTTGCTCAACGTAGCTTTAGAGCATGTGGAAGGGAACCGCAAAATTCTTGAGAAGCATAATAATCGAAATGTGCATACCTACCCCAGCGAATTTTTATGAATTTATAAGAGATACTGAAAAATATGACAATATGAAATGCTGTATTTACAGCGTTTTGAAGATGTGCGGAAATTAAAAAATTGCGGCTCGTATACCTCATAACCCGAAGGTCACCGCTTTGTTGCATCTGCAGTCGACGAATATTACCATAAAAGTTGCTATTGACTTTGTTGATAATTTGTGGTGTAATTATTTTAGAGGTGGAATATGAAAATCGGCTTTATACAATACAACGCACCTGTGGTGCTAACTTTTGGGATGATAGCCCTGATATCTTTGATTTTGAGTATTTTAACTAACGGTGGCTCTAATCTGTTGCTGTTTTCGGTATATCGCAGCAGCCCGGCCGACCCGCTTACATACTTCCGTCTTTTTGGTCACATTTTTGGTCATGCAAGCTGGGGGCATTTTTTCAACAACTTTCTGTTGCTGCTCCTAATCGGCCCAATGTTGGAAGAGCGTCACGGGGCAAAGAATTTGGTTTATGCCATAGCATTTACTGCTTTAATAACGGGCTTGGTTCATATCATATTTTCCCCAAACACAGCCCTGTTGGGGGCAAGTGGTATTGTATTCATGTTTATGGTTTTGGCGGGTTTTACCAATTTGCGCCAAGGGCGTTTGCCTCTAACATTAATCCTTGTGGTAATCCTGTTTTTAGGTCGGGAATTTGTTGATGGGTTTCGTCTTGATGATTCCGTGTCCCGTGTAACCCATATTGTGGGCGGCCTTTGTGGTGCTGGGTTTGGATTTTTCCTTAACAAGGACACGCTTAAAAAGTCGGGGACTTAAAATTTACCTATTGCATTTTTTGATAGGATGTGCTAACATATTATCAAAGTAAGTTTTATGGGAGTAGATAGGTGCTGGTGTGCCTCCTGGTCTTCAAAACCTGTGTTGGCGTGAGAAACGCCTGGGTGGGTTCGATTCCCACATATTCCCGCCAAAATTTAGGGCTTTGCCTTAACATAAAAAACAGGGCTTCCAGCATTCGGAAGCCCTGTTTTTAGTTTTATATACATATCTATTCGCAAAAGTTACATTTTGCGAATATATTACATCCCCCATTTAAGGGGAGATGTATATTATTTTGCCATGTGCTCGATCAAGTCAAGCACCTTGCAGGAGTAGCCCCACTCGTTGTCATACCAGCTAACCAGTTTGACAAATGTGTCGTTTAGCATGATGCCCGCTTTGGCATCAAAAATGCTGGTGGCTGATTCACCTATAAAATCAGACGAAACCACATCCTCGTCAGTGTAAGCGAGAATACCTTTTAAGTCACCTTCTGCGGCAGTTTTAATGGTTTCCTTGATGTCATCATATGTTGTAGAAGTTGCCAGTTTAACAGTCAAATCCACCACGGATACATTAAGTGTTGGCACACGAAATGCCATGCCTGTCAATTTTCCATTAAGTTCGGGAATTACCTGCCCAACAGCCCTTGCCGCTCCCGTAGAGCTGGGGATTATGTTGCCGCCGGCAGCCCTGCCCCCACGCCAATCTTTGGCAGATGGGGCATCCACTACCGCTTGGGTGTTGGTTGCGGCATGCACGGTGGTCATCAACCCCTCCAAAATACCATATTTATCGTGTATAACCTTTGCAAGTGGGGCAAGGCAGTTTGTGGTGCAACTGGCGTTGGAAACGATGTCCGCACCATCATATTTGTCGTGATTAACACCCATAACATACATTGGCGCATCAGCAGAAGGGGCAGAAATTACCACTTTTTTAGCTCCACCCTTCAAATGTGCAGATGCTGCATCTTTAGTGGTGAAAACCCCTGTACTTTCAACGACATACTCAGCCCCGGCCTGTCCCCACGGGATGTCGGCGGGATTTCTTTCGGCAAAATGGCAAATCGCCTTACCGTTTACAACCAGCTTGCCGTCCGCCGTGGCAACATCACCCTTAAAGCGCCCATGAACAGTATCGTATTTTAGCATATATACCATATAATCCAGGTCTATAAATGGGTCGTTGATGGCGGCTACTTCTATCCCCCGCTCTACCGCCGCACGAAACACAAGGCGGCCAATGCGCCCAAAACCGTTGATGCCAATTTTCATAAAAATTTCCTCCTCTATATTTAATTAAATTTTGGAAAGCCAATCTTTGAAATTGAAGTGAAAGCCTGCGGATTTCCTATTTGCAAGGCATGTCCGGCACCGCCTCAAACCACATATGTAAGGCGTGGCAGACGTTTTAAGATGCCCAATGGATCCTCATACCCAGCCATATCATCCTGTCTTCCACAAAGCATGGTAGCGGGCTTTGTGAATTGCAAACCCTTTAATAACAGTGGCGGGTGCAAGTAGGGAAAGTGCCATCAATATCCATTTCGCCCGCAAAAGCCAGATAAATAACCGACATAGGAGTATCCCGCCAACAAAAAACTTTCGCCACCAATTATCGACATATGGTCGATCGGGAAGTCGTGCAAACATAAATATTGACTTGCCTTCACCGCATTCCTCATATTAAATCATTTATCATGCATTCCATATAAAATTCCTTTCGTTTATAAAGTGGTGCGGATTCTGGTAAGCCAATCTTTTAAGTGAAAATTAAAAGCTTCTGGATTTTCGATTTGCATAAGATGTCCAACTCCATCCAGGGTGGTAAAAGTTAGGTGAGGTAGATGATTTAATAAATCCCAAGAATCCTTATATCCTGCACTGTTATCCTGTCGTCCCGTAATTATTGTGATTGGTTTTGAGAATTGCAGGTCCACTATCGAAAGTGAAGGAATAACCGTTTTTGCGATAATTCTCACAAAAATCATAATCAGCTAGTTGGTATGCCGGCAAAATATCAGTTTTGAACCTTATCCACGTCTCCCTTGTCTGCACAACTGCATCTTCGAAAAAGTAATTGGAATTTTCCACACCTTCGCCGTCAATGAATTCTTCCAAGCAATCTTCCTTGAAAATTTTTGCTCCTTCGGGAAGCCTGCGTTTTTTAGAGTCTGCGACCGTGCAGGGGTTAAATAAAAACATACCGCTAATATTCATACCACCTACATATACCATACCCAGCGACACGTAAACACCATAGGATGCGGCAATCAACAAAAATTCTTCATCCCCAATAGCTTCGGCAACGAACTTTTTCAATATGTCAAGCATAATGTCGGCATTTTTAATCCAGTCTATTGCAGGGGTTTTACCCATGCCGGGCATATCCAGATAAATTCTGCGGTATCCTTTGGTGCCCGCAAAAAACGGCTCAAGGCAACCTTTCATCATCCGATGATCTTCGGTAAAACGGTGTAAGCACAAAACAGGCTTGCCTTCACCGTATTCCTCATAGTAAATTGGCAAATCATTTATGATACATTCCACTATTTATAATACCTCCTGTCACAAAAGCCGCCCAAAAGGACGGCTTAGTGTTTTTGTTGTAAAATCTACTCCGCCTTGGCGGCTGGGGCTGCAGCTGGCTTTGGCTTTGGTTTTTGTGTAAAGGACAAAAACTTTGCAAAATGCAGGCCAATATGTATGCCCGTAAAGAAAAATGCTGCCCAAGAAGTGAGTGTGTGCCAGAAAGAAATGGCAGAATTTGGACCAAGGCTTTCGATAGGGCCAACGCCACCGAAAAGGCCAGGGCCGGGCACGCCGGTTCCAAGGCCCCACAAAATGCCTGTGATGATGGATGCGGACATGAAGATACATACCAAAATCATCATCCAAAACTTGGCTTTTGTTGCTTGGTTGCCCTTTGCCCAGTTTTGCGCAACACCAGTCAACCACTTAAAGTTGATGATGATGTGGAAAAGGAAAAGCACGGCAAGGATAGCACCAAAAAGCATATGCCAAGAGGCAAGGTGCCAGTTCCATCCAAACAAATACCAACTTCTTCCGATACCATCCATACGCATCAGATAAGGGGTAAGCATTAAGCCGATTAGCATGACGAACATCAAAATGTCCACAAAAAGGCTTACACGCTTATGGGTTTGTTGATTTAGCATAGAAGTTTCCTCCCAAAATTTTATTGTTACGTTATTGTAACAGATTTTGTGGTTGCTCGTCAATACTTTTTTGTAAATTATTTAACGAAATTCATGGGGTCACATAACTTTCCAAAAAAGTGTGCCACGGAAATTTTGTTGCGCCATTGTCCATGTCCAAAATTTCTACTTGATCGCTTCTCTCGGCAAAAATTTGTCCGCCTAAAATCGCCCCTGCTTTGAATTTCTCCAAAGTATCAAACTTGTGCTCGTCAAGATAAAATATGGGGTCAAAAAAACCTTGCCGCCTGTTAAAGTCGCTTACAAGACCCAATTTGTGGCGGGCTCCCTCAAGGTCGATAACAAATTCGCACATACCCTCATTACCATCAACGGCCGCTTGCAATATTTTGATAATTACAGGAATTGGGCAAATTACACGCCCTTTCGGTTTTTTGTTTTTCTTGAAAAGCATTATAACACCGCCTATTTAGGGATTTCCACCAAACCATCCATGTACATCTCGTTAAGTGCCATTATGCAGCCAATTTTACCGTGATGCCATGTTAAGCCACCTTGCACGTACAAATCATAAGGTGGGCGGATTGGGCCATCACAGGATAGTTCGCTGGTGCTACCTTGGATGAAGGAGCCGGCGGCGGATATGATTGGATCAGCATAACCGGGCATGTACACAGCTTCCGGGGCATACATGCTATCAACCGGGGCGGCTTTTTGAATGCCACGTGAAAATGCTGTCATGCGCTCGGCGGATCCAAGGCGGATAACCTGCGGCGTATCGGTGCGGGTTACGCTGGCCGGGGGTGATGTTTTAAAACCAAGACGGCTAAACACCTCATCCATAAAAATGGCGGATTTTACACTGCCTGCCACCATAGACGGGGCAAGGAAAAAGCCCATTGCCATCGGCTTATTTTCACCAAGTGTTGCACCCAGTTGCAAGCCCATGGCCGGGGAAAACAACTTGCGGGCGGCATTTTCCACAAAGGTTTGGCCGCCAACTATGTAACCGCCTGTGTTAGCTATACCGCCGCCGGGATTTTTAATAAGCGAGCCAACGATAGCATCCACGCCAACCTGAGTGGGCTCTAACTTTTCAACAAATTCACCGTAGCAGTTATCAACCATAATAAGCACGTCTTTGCGCACACTACGGACGCATTCTACCATCTTTTTAATTTCCGAAACAGGAAAGCCTGTTTGGAAGCTATAACCCTTGGAACGCTGAATCGCCACAACCTTTGTCTGTTTGGTAATGCTGTCGGCTAATTTTTTGTAATCCACACCACCATCGGGCAACAAGGCAATTTGGGTGTATTTTACACCATGGTCGATTAGCGAGCCTTGGGTGGGTGTAATGCCGATAACACGATGCAAGGTGTCGTAAGGTTGCCCTGTGGCATAAATTAACTCATCACCATGGCGCAAGCTACCAAAAAATGCTGTAGACAGGGCATGGGTGCCCGAAATCATTTGCATGCGCACCATGGCATAATCTGCACCAAAAGCATCGGCGTAGATGGCATCTATGGTTTCACGCCCGATATCGCCATCACCATAGCCTGTTGTGCCCGCAAAATGGGATTCGGATAAGCCGGCTTTTATACAAGCGGCAAGCACCTTGGCTTGGTTAAATTCACCAATTTCCTCTACTTCACGAAAGCGTGCTTGTGCTTCTTGCTCCACTTTGTTGCAAAACTCAAGTACCTCCGGCTTTATGCCGAACTTTTCTAAAAATAAATCTTGTAATGTCATATTCTGTTCTCCTTTGTGTATGCGCCACTCCGTCATTGCAGGCAAAGCGAAGTGGATTTCACTACTAATTATAACCCTAACTACCAACTTGGTCAACACTTTTCAATTCGTTTTTTAATCTCCTCGGCAATGTGTCCAAAATTTTGATAGTTGTCAACATCCAGCCATATTGCACTGGGAAGCTGGTGTTTGAACCAAGTTATTTGCCGCTTGGCAAAACGCCTTGTGCCTTGTTTTATGGCATTAACTGCCGCCTCCAAGTCGGTTTCGCCCTGCAAATATGGCACAATCTCCTTATAGCCCAGCCCCTGCATGGAAACCAGTGCGGGGTCATATCTGTCAAGTAAAAAGCGAACCTCCTCTACCAGTCCTTTTTCCACCATGTCATCCACCCGTTTGTTAATGCGGCTATAAAGGCGGTCACGATGGTTGTTGAGTATGAAAATATGTGCATCATAGGCGGACGGTCTTGACCGCTGGTTTTGGTTATGGTCGCTTATGCGTTGGCCCGTTACATGATAAAATTCAAGTGCACGCATCACCCGTTTAATATTGTTTTTATCCAGCACTTGCGCCGAACAGGGATCGTGCTGTTCCAGTATGGTAAAAAGCTGGTCAGCATTCATCATTTGCAACTTTTTTCGATATTCCGGGTTGGGGTCGGCTTTTTGGTCAAAGTCCACATCATACAGCAGGGCATTAATGTAAAAACCTGTGCCGCCGCAGATTATGGGGGTTGCCCCACGGCTGATAATTTGCCCAATCAACTCCTTGGCTGCTGCCTTAAAAATGGCCACATTATAGGGTTGGTCGGGACTTATTTGGTCAATTAAATGGTGGGGAACACCTTCCATCTCTTTATGTAAAATTTTGGCAGTTCCAATATCCATTCCGTGGTAAATCTGCATAGAATCCGCCGAGATGATTTCCCCAAAAATCAACTTTGCCAAAGCCACCGCTGTACCGCTTTTGCCTGTGGCTGTGGGTCCGCCAATGATGATAATTTTATCCAATATTATCGCCCCTTGCCATCTAAATGTTTGTCTATAATATCCAAAACCCTTCTTGCTGTTTCTGCTTCTTTTTTTGTGATGATTTCTGTAAGCAAATGCTCATCAAGGTGCATGCGAAAGCGTTGCATCACTTCTTTGGCAGTAAGGTAATTTATATTACTATCTTTTGTCAGCGCATCCTCGCCGAAAATGCCCTGCACCACAATTTTGTTGTGCAATTGGAGGGAGCGCTCCACAACAGTTTCGGGCAATCCTGCCATTTTCGCCACAAAAATGCCATGGCTTTTGTCGGTGCCACCCTCAACCACTTTCCATAAAAACTTGATGCTTCCCCCGCTCTCCTCCACCGCCATGGACAGATTAAAAACCCCGCCAATCTTGTTTTCACTTGCGACAAGTTCGTGATAATGGGTGGCAAAAAGGGTTTTTGCACCAACTTTTTCTGCGATATATTCCAAAACAGAAACGGCAATGGAAAGTCCATCAGATGTGCCCGTGCCCCTCCCTACTTCGTCCAGTAAAATTAGGCTGTTTGCGGTGGCATTGTCTAAAATATAGGCAAGCTCCGCCATTTCCACCATAAAGGTGGATCTGCCACGGCTTAAATCATCCCCCGCCCCTACACGTGTAAAAATTTGGTCGCAAATAGTAAGATTGGCAGATTTTGCAGGCACAAAACTCCCTATCTGCGCCATAATTTGAATAAGTGCCGTTTGGCGCATAAATGTGGATTTGCCCGCCATGTTTGGGCCTGTGATAATTGCAATTTTCTTGTCATGGCTCAAATTCAGGTCATTAGGTTCAAAATTAGGGAAAAGTTGCTCAATAACAGGATGTCGCCCATCTTTGATTTCTGTGATGCCCTTGGTGTTTAATTTTGGGCAACAATAATTATGTTTGCAGGCAACTTCACCAAGGGACTGTAAGGCGTCCATATGGGCAAGTATGTGTGCTGTAGATTGTATTCTATGGGCTTCATCGGCAATTTGGTTGCGCAAGTCGTTTAGGAGAGCTTCTTCCAAATCTGCAATTTCTTGGGTGTTGGTTAAAAGTTGCACTTCCAGCTGCTTTAAGGTTTCAGTGGAATATCGCTGGTGATTTGCCAAGGTTTGTCGTGATGTATAACCTTCGGGAATTTTATTACGCTGGCTGTTGGGAATTTCGATATAATATCCAAAAATCTTATTTTGGTTTACTTTTAATCCCTTGATTCCGGTATTTACCCGCTGCTCTTGCTCATATTTACCAATCTCATCCAATATCTGAGCCAAATGGCTTCGCAAGTTATCCAGCTTTTGGTGAAAGCCGTTTGCAAAAACCCTACCCTCCTCAAAGGAAATTGCCCCACGAATTTTGCACAGCAAGTCCCCCATATAGTCCAAATTATCAGCAAGATATGTATTTAAGCTGGCGGCAAAGCTCTTTGGTAAATTTTGGATAGCTTCCATTGATTTTTCCAATACTAATATATCCCTTGGCGTGGTTCGTTTGTATGTAATTTTAGCACAAAACCGCTCCAAATCCCCGATTTTTGCAAGGCTTGCCCTTACATTGTCCCGCAAAGCAGGGTTTTCGGCATATTCTTTCACGGATTTTTGGCGTGTATTGATATCATCAACACCAATCAATGGTGACATCATCCATTTACACAACAAACGCCTGCCCATGGGGGTTTTGGTGTCGTCCAGCACCCATAGCAAGCTGCCTTTGCGCTCCTGCCCTAACATTGTTTCAAAAAGCTCCAAATTTCGCCTTGCAGACTGGTCAAGAGGCATGTAGGTGGATGTGTTGTATAAATTTAGTTTAATGATGTGAGAAAGGTTGTTTAGCTGGGTTTCATATAAATATTCCAGCAAGCCGCCCCCTGCAGATAAAGCTGGACGAGGTATTGAGCCAAAGGCATCAAATTTCTCCTTACCAAAATGATTAATCAGCCGCTCCTGAGCTGTTGAAGGCATAAACGCCCAAAAATGGTAGGTTTTGGTGGGCACATCAAACTCGCAATCATCAAAACCACTTCCTGCAACAATTTCTGCGGGTCGGATTTTAGTGATTTCATCTAACAACTTGTCCGAGGTGTCAAAACTGGCGGCATAAAAATCCCCGGTAGACACATCACAGTAAGCTATTCCGAAGCCTGTATTTTCTGCACAAATGGCGGCGATGTAGCGAGCTTCTCCCTCATCATCAAAAAGTGTGCCGGGTGTAAAAACCCGCACAACATTCCGCTCCATAATAGCCTTTCCGCTTTGACCTTGCTGAATTTGTTCGCACAAAGCAACATCATGCCCAAGCTCTACTAATTTGCGAATATACCCATCAGCAGAATGATGGGGAACGCCGCACATTGGAGCCTTCCCCTTGCCCGTGTCCCTTTGGGTAAGTTGCAGGCCAAGGGCATCTGCCACAATGTGGGCATCTTCAAAAAACAACTCATAAAAATCCCCAAGACGAAAGAAAATCAAAGCATCCTTGTGGGCATCTTTAATTTTTAGATACTGTTGCATCATGGGTGACCAATTCATCTTCCGCCTCCGCAACATCCACCGCACCCGCCGCCGGCTACCTCATCCACGCCTGTTATAGTACGTATCATCCCCACAACACCCTCTACAAGAACTCGGTATTCCGCCCTCGCCCTCAAAAATCGCTCTCGGGTATCTGCATTATCTAAATCCTCCTCCAATCGCGCAAAAGCGTGGGCGTAATTCTTAGAAGCTTCGGATAACAGCAACTCGTCTGCTAAATTGCGGGCTTTTTCTTGATATATTGTCACACAATCTCCCCAGTCAAATAAAATGTTTTTGCTTCAATAATTTTTATTTTTACCAACTGCCCTAAAAGCCTTTCTACGCCTGCAAAATGCACCAGGGAATTGTCATCGGCCCGCCCATTCAGTAAGCCATCTTTGCCAATGCTTTCTACCAAAACTTCCAGTGTTTGCCCTATCTTTTCGGTCGATATTTCACCCGTAATACGGTTTACCTCCTCCAAAAGGCGGCTAAAACGTTCTTTTACAACCTTTTCATCCACTTGGTTTTCCATGGCATCGGCGGGCGTGCCAAGCCGTCGGCTGTAAATAAATGTAAATGCTGATGCAAAGCGTGCGTGGCGCACCACATCCAAGGTATCTTGAAAATCCTCCTCCGTTTCACCGGGAAAGCCTACCATAATATCAGTTGTAATGGCAATGCCCGGGATTTGTGACCGTACTTTGTCAATCAAGTCCAGATACCATTGTTTGGTGTGCCTGCGGTTCATTTCAAACAAAAGCCTGTCCGAACCAGCTTGAAACGGCAAGTGTAGATAGTTGCAAACTTTTGGCAAATCACGAATAGCGTTGATAACATCATCATTCATATCCTTAGGGTGGTTGGAAATAAAGCGGATGCGGTTAATCCCATCAACCTGGCTAACCATATGCAAAAGTTCTGCAAAGCTTATGCTGCCGGCATAGCTGTTTACATTCTGCCCCAGCAGCATTATTTCCCGCACACCATCTGCTGCCAAAGCCTGTACTTCCGCTAAAATATCTTCGGGTTGGCGGCTGCGCTCCCTGCCCCGCACATAAGGCACGATGCAAAATGTGCAGTGGTTATCGCAACCATACATTATGTTTACCCCGGCCTTGAAAGGATATTCCCGCAAACTGGGCAAGTCCTCCACAATCTCGGGTGCTTCCTGCCAAATATCAACTATTATGCCTTTTGTTTCCATGCTGCTGTGCAAAAGTTCTGGAAAACGGTAAATATTAAAAGTCCCAAAAATCACATCAACATAAGGATAGGATGTTTTAATTTTTTCTACCACTATGTCTTGTTGCATCATGCAGCCGCACAAAACAAGTTTTAGGTTGCGGTTTTTGGCTTTGCGCTCCTTAAAATTACCTAAATTGCCATACAGGCGGTTTTCGGCATTTTCCCGCACGCAACATGTGTTAAAAATTACTAAATCAGCCACATCCTCATCCTCGGTCATCTTATAACCCATTTTGGTCAGCATTCCTGCTAATTTTTCCGAATCACGGGCATTCATCTGGCAACCATAAGTAACAACCATGGCCTTTGGCGGGTGCGTTAATTTATTGTTTATTTCCAACACTTTATTTAGATAATAACTCATCCATTTTTCCATAGCAAACAGCCCCCTGTAAATAATAAAAACAGTATACACCTTTTTTCAAAAAAATGCAAGTTTCTCTTGCAGTTAATTCCGAGTTGTGTTATAGTATTAGTAGGAATTAAAAAATAAGACCATCTAAGGAGGAAAATATTATGATAATGGGCAAAAAAGTTGAACCTTTTACCCTGCAAACCTTTTGGGATTGCGAGTTTAAGGAAATTACCGAAAAAAATTTGGAAGGCAAATGGTCGGTGCTATTTTTCTATCCATCCGATTTCACCTTTGTTTGACCAACCGAATTAGAAGATCTGGCAGATCTTTATGAAGAATTTCAAAAAATCGATTGCGAAATTTATGCAATCTCCACCGACACACATTTCACCCACAGGGCTTGGTGGATTAGTAGCAAACCCCTTAAAAAAATAAAATATCCCATGGTGGGCGACCCCGGCCACCAGCTTTGCAACCAATTTGATTTAATTATCCCAAAAGCTGGCATTTCCCGGCGTGCAACAATCATTATCAACCCCCAAGGGGAAGTGGAGGCTTACGAGATAAGCGGCGGCGGTATGGGTAGAAATGCCGATGAGCTTTTGCGCAAGGTGCAAGCAGGCCAATTTATGGCAGCAAATCCCGGCGTGGTTTGCCCTGCCAAGTGGAAGCCGGGTGCAGAAACCATAAATGTGCAGGAAAAGTTAGCGGAAAAAGTCGAGCGATAGCAAAAAAGACCATGGACTAAAAACCCATGGTCTTTTTATATTCTTTTGTGAGAAAGTTGATGAAAAGATCTACCAAGTGGGATCTTGTAAAGCTTTTTTTGTGTACATAGTAAAGTTTGCGCTGGGGAAGGGTGCAAGTTAGCTTCAAAGGCACAACCATTTTCTTGTAAATATAAGTTTCCACGGCAAAATGCGAAACAATAGAAATACCTAGACCATTCACTACTGCGTTGATAATGCTTTGGGTGTTGTCAAAATTAATGCAATTACTTAGAGTTTCAGGGTCTATATTTTGCTCTTCAAAAAACTGCTCATACTCACTTCTTGTGCCCGACCCTTTTTCCCGCCCCACAAAGCGGTATTCCCGCAACAGTGCCCCGAGGGAATATTCTAAACTTTCACAAAAATCATCATTACTGGGGGCTATCAAAACCATACGGTCACATAAAAATTGTGTAAATGTGCACTTTGTACCATCTACAATGCTTCCTGCAAAACCAATCTCTGCCTGCCCTGTGGCAATTGCCCGTGAAACACCCAAGGTTGTGGCCTGTTTTACATTAAAGGAAACTTCCGGATAAACGTTGTTAAATTGGGCGATGGCACGGGGCAGTATGTATTGGGCTGGCACAGATGAGGCTATAATGTCAATTTCACCGCTAAAATCCCCGGACAGGCCCTTTATTTTCTCTATTGTCTTAGATTTTAATGCTAACAATTCCTTGGCGTTTTCATAGAAAACTTTGCCGGCCATTGTGGGTAATATTTCTTTGGTAGAACGGTTTATGAGAACAACGCCCATCTCCCGCTCCAAGGAGCTAACATAGGTGCTAACCGAGGGTTGCGACAAATAAATGGCTTCGGCGGCACGAGAAAAGCTACCCTTTTCAACCACATTAACAAAGGCTTCCAATTGCTTAAAATCCATTGCCTGCCCCCCTATCAAATATTTCAATTACATACATTATAATATTTAATAATTAAAAAAGCAAGCTGTTTTTGTCAAAAATTTTTCATGTTCTCGCTTGGAAAAAATTACAAAAAATAAGCCCACATGCCTGTATAATATTCTTATGATTATTGATGTGTATGCTGATGTGGTATTTTTAGTAAATTTTGGGATAAATACCGTGGTGATGGTTTTGGTAAATGCCCTTGGGCGAAGGGCGGCAAAGCTTTGGCGGCTTGGTCTGGGGGGCGCATTTTCAGCATTATTGTATGTGTTATTGCTGTTTTCGCCTTTGCGATGGATGTTAAACGAATTTACATCCTTTGCAATTCTTGCCCCCGGTGTGGTTGTTGCTTTTTCCTTTGGTGGCTGGCGGCGGTTTTTAATAAATTTAGGCTTGGCTTACATATCGGCATTTGCTTTGGGGGGGCTTGTACTGGTTATTATGAATTTAACGGGTGGACAAGGGCTGTCCACAGCTAATTTCGCAACTGTGCATGCTACACCCTTAAATTTGGCGGTTGCGGCTGCATTGTCCTTGGTGATGGTAAAATTTGCTAAGCGTTATATTGCAGATAAGGCACTGGATAAACAAATTTTCTGTTGCATCAGTGTGATTGTTGGGGAGCAAGCAGTACAATTCCGAGCGTTAGTGGACACGGGTATGACGTTGACAGAGCCCATTGGCCAAAACCCCGTCATAATCTCAGAAGTCGGTGCAATCGCCCATATTTTACCAAAAGCCATACGCAACCTGTTTTTGCAAGGCCTACAAGATGATTTGGAGGCGGTGACAAAAGCTTTTGGTGAAGCGGGCTGGCAATCCAAATTCCGCCTAATCCCTTTTAGAGCAATCGGGCAACAAAACGGTGTAATGTTAGGCTTTCGTCCTGATATGGTTAAGGTTGACGGCGAGATGGTGCAAAGTGCTATTGTAGCTATCTGTGACTTTGACTTATCAATTAACGATGAGTATGGTGGATTAATTAATCCAATGCTATATAATAAAAAACAGGAGGCACAAAATGCTGAAAACTCTAAAAAAAATTATACATAAGGTTAGAATGTGGATGTTAAAAATGCAAGCAGGCACGCTGTACTACATCGGTGGTAGCGACACCCTGCCCCCGCCCCTAAAACCTGATGAGGAGGCGGAGTGCTTAGCAAAGCTTGAAAATGGCTGTGGAAAAGCCCGTGACACGTTAATAGAGCGGAATTTGCGCCTTGTGGTTTATATAGCCCGCAAATTTGAAAACACAGGACTGAATGTGGAGGATTTGATTTCAATTGGCACAATAGGCTTAATCAAAGCCATTAACACTTTTAAGACCGACAAAAAAATCAAGCTTGCCACCTATGCCAGCCGTTGTATTGAAAATGAAATTTTGATGTATTTGCGCCGCTCTGCTAAACTCAAAAGCGAAGTTAGTATTGACGAGCCGTTAAATGTGGATTGGGATGGTAATGAACTGTTGTTATCTGATGTTTTAGGTACGGATGTGGACATCATATACAAGGACATTGAGGACGAAGCGGATAAGGAGATATTGCGCCTTGCCATGGAAAAACTAACCCAGCGGGAAAAACGCATTATGGAGCTTCGTTATGGCTTGGAGCGTGACGGCGAGGAAATGACCCAAAAAGAAGTTGCAGATTTGCTTGGCATTTCTCAATCCTACATATCACGGCTTGAGAAAAAAATTATTGGCCGCCTTCGTAAAGAAATCAGCCGATTTGTGTGAAGGCTTTATGTGGACACATATTATCTAACGGATTTTTTAGTAAGGGTAAATTTTTGGAAGCTTTCTATCATCTCGGTTACATGGGCAAGCTCGTCGGGATTAAAGGTGTCCAAGATACACAAAAGCATCTCGTGACGCTTTTCTTTTTCCATATAGCTGCCGCTATCGTAAGAAACGATAGATTCCCGTAGACGCATTCCTGTTTCAGGGGCTTTTAGCAGTGTGTTGGGGCAAGTGCCAAAAAACTCACAAATCTCCAAAAGGCTTTCTATGGTTGGGTGGCGTTTGCCGCCTTCCAACATACTGATGTATGAAGGGGATTTTTCTAAAAACGCCGACAAGGCATTTGCCTTAGCAAAACCTTTTTGCTTGCGCATCCTCTTCAAGTTGGCTCCAAAGGCTTCCACTTTATATTTTTGTCTTGTGCTTAACATATTGTCACTCCTTTGTATCAATTATAACACAGCGCACCAAAAAAATAAATGGAAAATTGCAATTTTTTAAGGAAAAATGTCGAATAATATCAAAAAATGGTACAAGCATAGAGGGGTTTTTGAGGGTAAACGGCTAAATTCTGCACTTTTACCATCTTATTGTCATAAGCAGAATGGATTATTTTACCGTATTCCATCCACATCGCAACATGACCTTCAAAATAAAGCAAATCTCCCGCCCGTGCCACTGCCGGCGGGATTTTTCGCAAGGGATACCCCTCTTTGTAATGGGCATCACGCCATATGGTGGTTCCGTTAAGGCGATAGGCCATAAATGTAAGCCCGCTGCAATCAATACCTTCATGTGTTTTGCCGCCCCAGCGATATTGGGTGCCTATATACAATTTGGCGGTGTTTACAAGGTTTTGGCGTAAGGTCTCTTCATCAAGTTCAAAAGCGGGCGGTACGGAGGTTTCCAAAAAATGGCTACGTATATGGGCAACCCTGCCATCCACCAACCTAACTGGTGCATATTCCCCAATATTTCCGATTACATTAACTATTGCGCCCCTTGGCAATGTTGTAATTACATCTCCCCGCACATGGGGTGCGGCAACTGCATCTATAAGGTTGTGGAAAATGCGGTGGGTTGCAGTGTTGGTGCTTGCCGCCACCAAGTCTCCCGCTAATATATACCCTTGATAACCATAGTCGGTTTCCACATGGCAAAACTCTCCAAAACGCCCTAAAACTTCTACCTGCCATCCATATAAAATTTCGTCCGCCCTTTCGGCAGTTATGCGTGGCTCGGCTAATACAGGCACTATGGGTAGTTTTGCAACCGCCATCATTCAAGCACCTCAAAAGTATTGTTGGCCGCACTTAGGCGGGCAAAAGCCCCCATGGGCAAAGATGCTGTGGGATAACAATGTCCGCAACGGAAATTAGTCATCGTTGGCACTCTAAGTCCAAGACTGCTAACAACTTCGGGGATGGTTAGGTTTTTTTCATGCTCTTTTGGTTCGCAATCCGCAAAATCTCCAAACACCAGACCAACACAGTCATCAAGCTTGCCAGCTAACCGTAATTGGTTTAACATTCTATCGATTTTATAAGGCTCCTCCCCCACTTCCTCAATAAACAGGATTTTGCCTTTGGTGTCAATTTCAAATGCTGTGCCCAGTGAAGAGGTAAGTATCGAAAGGTTTCCGCCGCACAAACGCCCGATTGCAAGCCCTTCTACCGCAAATTCCCAATTAAACCCCTCGGGATTGGCAAAAACCTGCGCACCCGGTGTAAAAATCTGCTTTGCAAACTTACCCAAGGTGTAACCGTCGGCTCGCACAAAGCCGGGGGTGGAAAGCATTGGCGTGTGGTATGTAATAAAACCCGCAAGCTGGTTTATGGCGGTGTGCAGTGCTGTTACATCGCTGTACCCAAACAATGGCTTGGGATTTTGGCGCACCATGCCAAAATCGATTTTATCCAAAATCCTTTGTATGCCATACCCACCACGAATGCAGAAAACCCCCGCAATTTCCTTGTCAGCAAATGCCCAGTTGGCATCCTTGGCTCGCAAATCATCGCTTCCCGCCAAATATCCATGGGTTGCCTTGCAACTATCACCTAAAACGGGCACAAGACCTAAGCTTTTTACAAAATCCACAGCAAAATCCACCAAACAGGGCGTTTCAGGCGGTGATGAAAGGGCCACCAGCGCCACTGCATCACCAGCCATTAAAGATTTTGGACGCAACATAAAAATTCCCCCTTTACAAATGGGCAACAATATGTTATCATATTAACAGGAAGTTTATATTATGCCACAAGGAGGCAGATTTTATGGAAACCCTTAAAGTCTCAGCAAACTCGGTTCCTAAGTCCGTGGCAGGTGCCATCGCCGCCGTTGTACGTACCGGCCAGTCGGTGGAGGTGGTGACGATTGGTGCCGCCGCCGTAAACCAAGCGGTAAAATCCATTGCGATTGCGAGGGGATATGTTGCTCCCAACGGCATCGACCTTGTTAGTATTCCCGCCTTTGCTCAACTGGACATTGACGGTGAATCTAAAACATCCATCAAGTTTGTGGTGGAGCGACGTTAAAAACAAGCGCAGACGGGCGTCGATTTCCGCATCTGCGCTTTTTTATTAAAAATGGTTATGTCACTCAAACATGACGTGGCCGTTATGCTCAAACAACCCCAAAACAGTATCACTAAACTTGTCTTTTTATCCGATTGACTGCGTCCCGAGAACCCACTTCTTTAACGAATTTTGCATATGGGCAGCCACATCCATTTGATAAACTTGGTTCAATACACCACCAGCCACAATATCCGCAGCCTTGCCTGTGGTGTGGATTTTGCCATCTTTCATCACGACAATTTCATCAGCTAAGGACATGGCGAGGTTAATATCGTGCAAAACACCTACCACTGCCCTGTTGCCTTCCTTTGACCAAATTTTAAGGTAGTTTACAATTTCTACTTGGCATTTTAGGTCAAGGTGGTTTGTTGGCTCGTCCAGCAGGATTATGCAGGGTTCTTGCGCCAAGGCACGGGCGAGGAAAACCCGTTGCAATTGTCCGCCTGACAGCTTGGATATACTCCTGTTCTTTAGCTCTAACAGCCCCACCGCCACTAAACTGCGGAACACCGCTTCTTTATCCGCATTTGACGGGCTTACCATAAGCCTGTTTTTTATGTGGATGTACCGTCCCATCATCACCGCATCAAACACTGTGTAATCAAAATAAATTGCGGGTTGCTGGCTTAACATGGCAATTTTGCCGGCAACCTCCTGCCTTTTCATTTCGGAAATAGGTTTGCCGCCAATTTCCACATCACCTTTGTGGGGCAAAAGGCCTGCCATCACCTTTAACAAGGTTGTTTTGCCGCAACCATTGGGTCCCACAATGGAAATGTTGCCAATTATTTCCAAGGAAATATTTTCAAGCACATTTCCTGCCCCGTACCCTGCCGATACATTAGTTAAAGTAATCATCCACGCCCTCACTTATATGCTCGCTTAATTTCGCAACTATCGTGTCGTAATATTCGGGCAAATGAGGTAGATGGCACGCAGAGCAGTCCTTCAACCCACCGTGATACTGAAACCTACCACCGCATTTATCTCCCAACATGTATAAAGGGCAATAGCAAAAAAGGCAGTTAAAATGTTCCTTGTCGGGCTTTTCGTGGCATGGGAAATATTGACAAGCCGTGTTGTTAAAGAATTTATAACTATTTTTTATATCCATCATATCACCTCCAACATGGCGTAACCGTCTTTATAATGTCGCTTGCCCCACACAAAATCCACAGGGTAAGCAAACATGGGGGAATTTGATACAAATGTATGGTATTCGCCATTTTCGCCGCAAATATCCGCCCCTGTGGCAACAATTTTTTTGGCAAGCTCCTTTGTTAGTTGCTTGCCCAAAAATTTTTCATCAAGAAATTTTGTGTTTACAACGGTTAGGCTTGCCACAAAACCACTGTCAACAAGTTCGTAAACCACATTTTGACGTGGCATGTCCCATAAGGGAAATATCGCTTTAATCCCCACATTATCACAACGCTGGGTGGCCCACTCCCTATGCCCTTCAATATCAATATCCCCAAAAACACAGGCTACTGCGCCTGTTTCCTTGGCTCGCTTTAATGCTATTTCAAAGTCTTTATTATAATTTTCGGCGGTTGTGTTGGTCAAAATTAGCGGAATACTAAGTGACTGTGATACACGTTTTAGCACATTTGACGACAAACCATGGAAAAGGGAGCGGTCTGTGTCTTGGTTGTATGTGGTTATCAGGGCAACCGGTGTGTTGCCCTGACCTGTAAATTTATGCAGAGCAAGGGCGGATTCCTTGCCGCCGCTATATGACATGGCGAATTTCATAATATCATCTCTTCCGTTTCATAAAATATATTATGGGTAAAAACGGTGCACCAACTATGGCGGTAATAACGCCTATCGGCAGCTCTGCCGGTGACATCACTGTCCTTGCCACAAGATCTGCCAGCACCATAAAGGTGCCGCCAATTAAAGCGGACATAGGGATAACAACCTTATGCGCAGCACCAAACAATTTACGTACCACGTGGGGGGCGACCAAGTCAACAAAACCAATTGTGCCCACAAAGGCGATACTTCCGCCCGTTAGGGCGGCGGCAAGCACCATCAACCCCGTTTTTGTGCGCTTAGTGGCAACGCCCATTGTCCCTGCCTGCTCTTCCCCGAAGGTCAGTACATCCATTTCCATACTTCGCCGGCTTATAAGTATTATGCACAAAATAGTCAACGGGGCAACGATTGCTATTGTTTGCCAACCCTGTCCCTGAAAACTGCCCATTTGCCAAAAAACCATCCTTTGCATACTTTCTCTAAACATGGCGAACATTAAGGTGATTATGGCATTAACAAACAAAGAGATCACCATGCCCATAAGGATTATTGTGTGATTACTCATCCCAAAATCCATTTTAGCGGAAATTGCCACCACAATGAAGATGGTGGCAAGCGCAAAGGAAAAACCCAAGATTGGCAGGGTGAACAAGGTTATCACAGGCAGGGCAAAGCCTAAAAATATAACCATAGATGCACCCAAAGATGCACCGGAGGCAACCCCCAGCGTGTAAGAAGACGCAAGGGGATTGCGCAAAACCGACTGCATAACCGCACCACTAGCAGACAATGCCCCACCAACGATAAACGCCAAAAGCACCCGTGGCAGTCGCAAATCGATTACAATGACGGATGCACTGGGGGCGATATGGGGGGGCAATTCGTTACCGGTGATGGTGTGAATAATGATGTTTAGAATATCCACAGGCGGAATAAAAGTACTACCAATACCGATCGCTAACAGTATAATCATAAACCCGATTACTGCTGATATTACTATTTTTATTTTTTGATTTGCCATACTAATCTACAAAATATTCGGGATGTATTGCACGAGCAATTTGCCAAAGAGCCTGCACCACATTGTGGGTTGGGCGGTTGCTGGTATCTGTATCAATTTGATATACACGCCCGCTAACAACTGCGGCAACGCCCCCCCACCCTGTCCTGTGAAGAATTTCGTCCACGGGGCTTTCTGAATAGTTGGGGTCGGTTGATGTTAGGATGACATCAGGGTTTGCCGTCAGAACAAATTCATCGGAAATATTAGGCCAACTATCCAAGTGTCCCGTGATATTCTCGCCGCCCGCAATTTCAATCAGTTCATTCAAAAAGGTGCCGCCGCCAACGGTGAAAAGGGGCCAAATTTCAAAGTACACTGTGGGTCTTTGGGTAATGCCCTGCACAATTTGGTGCACTGCGTCAATTTCTGCATCCATTTGGGCCACTAAGGCT
The DNA here is from genome assembly GCA_009779935.1 of Defluviitaleaceae bacterium. GTDB lineage: Bacteria > Bacillota > Clostridia > Lachnospirales > WRAX01 > WRAX01. Next base: position 21,710 of record WRAX01000026.1, read on the forward strand.
TCGCCTGCATCAAATGCGCCCACAATTTCTGCGATTTGGCGTATATCGCTACGGATATCGTCAATAGAGCTACTATCCGCTATGTAAACCACATTAATGCCAAGACTTGCAAGGGGTTCAAGGGGGTCGCCGGCAAAGGCGATCATTTCACTTGCTATTACTAAATCAGGGTTAAGTGTGATGATGTATTCTAAATCAAGCCCCCAAGCAGATAAAGTGGCAATTGTAGGGTCGATACCCGCTATATTTGCCGATGTTTCATCGGTTGCTATAATGCTGTCACCGAAGCCCAAAGCCACCAAAATTTCCGTTGGCGAAGGCATTATACTTACAATTCCGCCTACTGTGGGGGATGTGGCATCCTCATTATTTCCACAAGCGGAAAAGACTACAAAAGTCACAATTAAACCAATGATGCCAAAAAATTTCTTCATTCTTAATTCTCTCCTTAGTAAAATATTGAGAAATTTGAACACATAAAAAAGCACAGCCCTGTTCTCTGCAAAGCTTGCTACCAAAAAAATGAAGCAGGTTTTCCGACTTATGCAAACGCCAGCGGGATACGTTGCAAATACGGTAGCAGGACTGCTGGTGGTTCTCACACCAATTGCCCTGTTTCATTTTTAAGTATCATACAAATAACAATATACCACGCAAAAACTATCCTGTCAAGGGTTTTCAAAAACGGATGCGGACAACAGTGTGCATCAAGCAAAATCCACACTCCCAAAGGCAACTATCTGCTCCTCTTGTATAACTCTGCACTATTAAAAAACACCATCACCGCAGAAACATGCAGTGGTGGTGCGATTCATTATTGTCGAGATTGTATATCTGCCATAAACATATAAACGGAATTGTCGTACCCATTGTTTGTGGAGCGCATGCCAACACCGATAAATCTATGGTCACGTCCCAGCAGAAATTGCATGTGAGAATGGGATTCCATCCAAAAGCCCACAACCTCTTCCGGCGTGCGCCCGCCCCGAGCGGAATTGCCCCCATCCCAGCGCAATATACCTCCAAATGTAGTGGCAACCTGCACAGAAGCACCACGATGGTTGTCGGGGTTTACCGCATATGGCCCCACATTATGACCAATACCATCACCAAAAGTTACTTTTTGATCGGCATAAAAACGTGCTGCCATCATTAGAGCCGGATCCAGCTCAACAGGCACAAGTCCACGCCTTGTGCGCTCTTGGTTTACAAGGCGCATAACTTCTATTTCAAAAGCGTTTGCGCCGCCCATTTGCCGGTATTCGGCAACCCATTCATCCATTTCGTACCCTGTCAAACGCCTGTTTGGTGGGGTATGGGTTGGTTGTTGCAGCCTCCCCTTATCTACAAGAAGCGGTGCAAAATGCGGCTGTGCAAGCAGAGTTGTTTCGTCTTCTGCTGCAAAAATCATGCTAAATTCGGGCACTTGCTGGCCATCCGCAAAGGTCAACCTATATCCAATACCCAGATGGGTTGCATCGGGGTTCATTATTTGCTGGTGCGCAGTTGCGGTACCCATCAAAGTGTTAATGACGGTTCCCGGTGACAACACATTGCCGTAGAAGGGGTTTGCACGCTCAATAACAAGAGAATCTGTTAAATTAACAACCCTATCGTTTTCCACCCTTAAAAGGGCGATGTGTGCCAAATTGACATCCCAAGCAAGGGGCGGCAAGCCTTCGGCAGCTCTGTGTCCGTTGACGACTTGGTGCATTTCACGGGCAAATCTAACTTCATCAGATATGGCCGGTGTTCCAAACTTTTGAACCAAGTAGGTTTGGTTGCCTTGTATTATGTAAGCAAAAGCTGTATGGGTAACAGATGGGGATAGCAGATTGCTTTCCAGTGTGCTATTTCCTGTAATTCTTCCAAACGCATCGGAAATAATTCTGGTTCCCGCCATCAAGGTGTTGCCGCCGGGATAAACCATGTTATATCCTGTATCTGCAATCCTACTGGCGTGGGTGGAGCCGTCCGAGCCCACGTTTTGCGCCACACGGGCACGTGCTGTATCCTCTACATGTCGCTGTGCGGCCTGCTCCAATCCGCCATGCCAAGCAAGAGCCGGCAAGCCGTTGGCAATGCGATGGGTGTTGGTTAAATTCATCAATTCCCTTGCTGCATCACTTAAATGCGCCGTGGAAAAGGTTTGTGGGGAAGCTGTCATTTGTTGTGGTGTTACGGTCTGGTTTATCGCCCCGTTGTGAACGGATAATGTGTTAGTTTCGCCGTTCCATAGGGTGATGTATCCCATAGTGTGCACTATTTCGCCTAACGGCAACATAGGTGTGCCGCCAACAAGCCGTGCCGGCACGCCCAACGTAAAACTTTCACCATTTCGTGTAAATCTATCATCGTCCATTGCGATAATTATTATGTGGTTCCCATTTTGTAAGGTAATGCGTCGGCTTGCCCTGTGATATGATACGGCAAAACCAAGTTTCTCAAAAACCTCATGCACTGGAACCAAAATGCTGTCGCCCACAGCAATGGGGGCTTGCCCTTCAAAATTTACATACCTATCTTCAATCAGCACACTTATCCCGCCGGCATATACTGTCAATGCGCATATAATTGTTGTTAGCGCAGTTACAGCAACTGCCACCAACATTTTTCTGATTTTCATAAAACCAACTCCTTTGTATGTCATTAACTTAATAATGTTATCACAAACTAACCTAATTGTCAACAGTTTTTGAGGTTTTTCGTATATTAGCTTTTTATCAAGCCCTCTTGTCACAGGGCAAATATATTGCGAGTTTAGGCAATATTACCTCTTTACAAGCGGCGTGTTTTGTGATATACTCTTAATTGTTAGCAAGTAGCCAATTGACCATTATGGACAAGTAAAGGAATGGTGGCCATGAAAATTGAGAGAATTAGCGAAAATCAAATAAAATTTATTCTAACACAAGGGGATTTATCTGACCGTAACATGCACCTTAGCGAGCTTTCCTACGGCTCCATCAAAGCGCAGGAGTTGTTTAGGGAGATTATGGAGCGAGCAGCAGGTGAGTGTGATTTCCACACATCCAGCGAAACCCCATTAATTATTGAAGCCATACCCGTTTCTCGGGATGGCATAATGGTGATCGTAACCAAAGTGGCCAATCGGGAAGAGTTGGATCAGCGTTTCGGCTTCCCGCCCATGCCCTTTTTTAGCGGCAACCAGCAACACATAAATCAACAACAGCATCCGCAGCATCCGCCACGTAACCCGCATCAGCCCATACCCCATAATTTTGGCGGTTTGCACGGCAAACCCGTTGTGCCGCAACTTACCAAGCAAGCCATTTTTGAATTTAATAATTTAGATACGGTTGCGGATGCCTGCGCAAGAATTTCTGGTGTTTACATAGGTGCAAACGCCCTTTATAAGTACAACAACAAGTACTACCTTGCCATCGACACACACAAAACCCAGCTTCCGCAAGCTCAAGAAAATATCTTGAAGGAGTATGGTAACAAGTTTTCCAGCATGGAAACCTCCAAGCTATTTTTGACCGAGCATGGAGATGTGGTTGTGGAAGAAAATGCTGTAAAAATCCTTGCGGAAGTTTTGGGATAAAAAATGCGGCCACCAGGGGTCGCTTTTTTATATTCAGTTATTTGGGCGCATCTAAAACTTGTTTACACAATCATCACAAAAGCATATAATGCAGTATTGGGATATTGGGGAGGAAAGGGCCGTGCTTGACACACAACTATCAACATTATTTTCGGGAGCTTTATTTAGAAAGGTTTTAAGCAACGAACAACTCACCATAATCGAATACAATTTCCTTTTGGGCGCACTTGTGGGCAACAATATCCCTTTTGAATCGGCTTTTGTTTCGGGTACAAGGAAAAGCCCTGCATCATTTCAGCTCACGATCCATATAAACCCTTCGGTGACATTGGTGTTGGTGGTATCTTTGGAGCCCGGCTCGTCTGTGTACTCACCAAGCCCTTAGCTTATGTTGCGTTGCTGCATAAAATAAAAACCCCGACATCTTTACATTATCAGGGTTTTTATTTTATGCAGTTGACAGGACTTGAACCTGCAAGGGCTATGCCCACAAGATCCTTAGTCTTGCGCGTATACCACTTCCGCCACAACTGCACCACTTACTTACAAGCAAAATACATGATACAACAAATGAACAAAAAAGTCAAGAAAAATTTTTGTTACAAAGCTTCATACATTTCGGCGGTTTCTTCTTTGCGCACATGCTCTTTAACTTCCAGCACCCGCACTTTGTGTGTGTTTGTGCCAAAACGTATTTCAATAATGTCACCCACCGCAACATTTTGGGATGCTTTTGCAACCTTGTCATTAACACTGACCCTGCCGCCATCGCAAGCCTCGTTGGCGAGGGTGCGCCGCTTTATAAGGCGGGATATTTTTAGATATTTGTCCAAACGCATAAAACTCTCCCTTTATAATTAATTTACCGCACCAAAGCGGGACAATGGCAACCAGCGAAAATTAACACGCCCAATTATTTGGTCCCTATGCACATTACCCACTTCTGCAAAGCGGCTGTCCCTGCTAATACCAAGGTTGTCACCCAGCACAAAGAAGGTGCTTTCACCTACGGTTACAGGGAAAGCTGTTGTGCCCGCAAAGGCATACCCTTGCCCCTGAAAATACACACAATCCAGCCTTTGTCCATTTCGGTAAATATAGCCCGCCACAATGTTTATCACATCCCCGGGCAAGCCCACAACCCTTTTGATGAAACTTTCACTATGGTTTGCAGGGCCGGGGAATGCCACAATATCACCAAAACCGGGTTGGCGAAAGACAAAGGCAAGGCGATTAACAAAAACCCTGTCGCCATGGTAGAGGGTGGGTTCCATTGATGGTCCTTGGATTCTGGCGGATTTAACTACAAAATTATCCAATAATAAGTACGCAAAAAGGGCTATGGCAATAGCGATAGCCCAATTTACAACAATACGTACAACGGGGTCGTTGGTAATTTTTTTGAGCATTGCGTTATGCTACTTTCTCTTCATAATAGCTTCTTTAATTTTTGCTTTTTTGCCCACCCTATCACGCAGATAGAACAGCTTAGCACGGCGCACAACGCCTTTGCGCACAAGCTCGATCTTCTCAACCCTTGGGGAATGGAGTGGCCAAGTTTTCTCCACACCCACATTGCCGGAAAAACGGCGCACGGTGAAGGTTTCTTGGATGCCGCCGTTTTGGCGCTTGATAACATATCCTTCAAAAATCTGGATACGTTCACGATTACCCTCTACAATTTTGTTGTGGACACGAATGGTGTCGCCGATGCTGAAGGCTGGAACATCAGCTTTCAGTTGCTCTTTGCCCAGCTCTTTCAAAATGTTCTGATTCATACTTCCTCCTAAAAATAAATGGCTTGATAGATACTCATACACAAAAGCCAGCGGAGCATCCCTTTAACAAAAAAATATTATACCACAACCCAACGCCGTGCGCAAGCCCTATTTTGCGTTTTTTCGGATAATGTTAAAAAATTTGTAATATTGAAACATTTTTGTAAAAAGTGCTTGACAATGGAAACAAACTGCATTATACTTGTAACAATAAGAGGTGTACGTGAGGGCGCATTGCGCCTGAGATAAATTTCCAAGCCATTTCACAGGCTTTGGATGATAAAATCAAAAAAATTATTTTCAAGGAGGTAATACCATGGCAAAGTATCAAGACCCAGCAGTAAAAGTAACTTGCCCAGACGAGGCTTTGAAGCTTCTAAAGGATGGTAATGCAAGGTTTGTAGCAAACGGACTTGTTCCAACCGACCACCCAGATGCACTTAAGAAGACCGGCGAACAGCAATCTCCTTTCGCTTCTATCCTTACTTGTGCTGATAGCCGTTGCTCACCAGAAATTTATTTTGACCAAGGTATCGGCAACATCTTCGTAGTAAGAAATGCTGGTAACTTCGCTGATAGGGAAGCCATTGGTTCCTTCCAATTTGCTGAGAATGTATTGGGAAGCCAGTGCATCGTAGTTGTTGGCCACACCCAATGTGGTGCTATCAAAAATGCCCACGCTGGTACAAGAACCACCCTTCCTGAGCTTGATGGTATTTTGATTGACCTTGAGCCAATCGTTAAAGATGCTGCTGATTGGGAAAAAGATGGCGTTCCTGCCAACGTAAAAGCCCAAGTTGAAGCTTTGAAGAAAGCTCCCGGTATTGCCAAGCCTGTTCATGGTTGTGTGTACTGTGTTGCCACCGGCAAAATCACTTGGCTATAAGATTCAAACTTTACAAATTAAAAGCTACATAAGGCTTTTGGATGGGGCCGAGAGGTATTCTGCCTTTCGGCTCTGTTTTTTTCAAAATATGACATTTTTTTGACAATAAAAAAGAGAGGTGTGGTACATATGTTAACAGCTGATGCTGCCGATAAGAAGAATACCTTTAAGGTCGCTTTTTTGACCACTGCTTCCATCTTTGTGATGGGTTTTTTGAATGCTTTGGCTCTAAATACCCACGACCTAGGCGCAATGATTTCTGCCCAGTCTGGTAACGTGGTTTGGTTTGGCTTAAATGCTGCAGGAGGATATTGGGGTGCGTTTTTAGAGAACTTTATGCTCTTTGCCGGTTTTATAGGTGGTATTGTTTTGGCTCTTTTTCTGTCAAACAAATTTGCAAAAGGTTCTGCCCAAGCCATTTTTAACTGGGTGTTGTTTATTATACCTATTATCGCTTATCCTTTGGTGTTGCAGTATGTTGTGCCACCCTTTATATCTTTCTTCATCTTGGCTTTTGCCTGTGGTATGGCTTTGAGGTTTTTCAGAAATATGTATCATTTGCAGGTAAACAATGCAATGGCAACGGGAAGCGTTATGTTTCTTGGTGTAAGCCTTAAAGATAAAAAGAGCTTTGACCTTTTCTTGTTCTTTGTTCTTGTTCTTGCTTTTGCTGCTGGTGCATTTTTGTATGGCATACTTGCAAATATCGATGTAAACTTAGGTGCGGACGGTATTCGTTTGGGTATTGGTGAGTCTTATATGGGTCGCCTTTCCGGTATGCAAGGTAGCTACACAGGCGGCAGGATGGCTGTTGTGGGTCGTGAAGTTTATGACAACGTAAGCAACTTGGCTAGAATGATTGGTTTGGGGGTTATTTGCCTTATTCCTTTGTTCTTCTGTCCTTCCAAAAAAGCTGCATAATAGAATTATATGAGGGGGCGTGGATGTCTGCGCCCCTTTTGTGTTTTGAGGGGATGACGATGTGACGCTGGAATTTTATGATAAAAGCCGAATTTTATTGCAGTCTAGCTTTTTTATTTGCGTGCGCCCCCACCCTGCCCTGAAACGATATATAGCTAGCTACAATATCACCTTGCCCACAGAAAACACTATGCCCGCAGGATTTACTGTATTACCATCGGGCTGCGCCACCATAACAATTACCAATGATGGCAATAGGCTATATTTGGATTTGGAGGGACCAACTGCAAAACCTCATATTTCGGATATTGCGGACAAGTTGCCCCAAATGCTTATCACCTTAGAATTTAAGCCGGCCGGACTTTTTGAGATAAATACCATCAGCCAAAACCAGCTTGCAGACGAAATTTTTGGGTTGGATACGGTAAACTCTAAGCTATGCAAACTGATCAAAGAAAGTGTGGAAAAATCAACAACACTGCATCAGCTTGTGGACAATCTTGATGCTGCATTGCTGGGCAACCTAAAAGCTGTTAGGCACCCAAACATAGGGCATATATTGCAAAATATTTTTGATTCGAAGGGCAGCATTAGCGTAAAGTCTCTATCAGAAAGCAGCCACTACAGCCAGCGGCAAATTAACAGGATTTTACAACAACATGTGGGTGTTGGCACAAAGCCATTTTTGCGCTTAGTGCGCATCAACAAAGCTTTACACTTGTTAAAAAAACCGCAAAACGACCTCAGTTGGGCGTCTGACATGCTGGGCTTTCACGATTTATCACACTTTATTAATGATTTTAAGTCGATATGCGGTACCACACCGGAAGAATACCGAAAAAACATGTCCGATTTTTACAACAACCCCATCAGATTTTAGTGTATAATATCAAAAAACATTGGGAGTGAGAAAAATGATTGAAAAAGCAAACGAATTTCTAAAAACTTGTGGAAATGGTAGCTTTAGCGTGCTGGATGAGTCCGGACACCCTTCGTCATCAGCAATTTGGCTTATGGGACAGGAAAATGTAAGGGAGATTTACTTCTCCACACCTATGGGTTCCAACAAATATAAGCGGCTGCAAAAGAGTGCAAAAGCTGGCATTAACTGTTATTCGGACTTTAACAACCTAACCCTTGTAGGTGATGCGGTGGTTTTGACCGATCAAGAATCCAAAACAAAACACTGGCAAGAAATGTTTATCCATATTTATCCGGAAGGCCCAACCGACCCAAATTACTGCGTTATCAAATTTGCTACAAAGCGTATATCCATGCATATTGACCATCAAAGTTTGGAATTTAACCTGTAAAAATTTTCATTGACCAAGAGAGCTTTGTATGGTAAAGTATAAATATAAACTCATAAAGCTTTGGAGGTTGCTATGGTTAATATTCTTAATGAAGCAGATTTTGAAAAAGAAGTTTTACAGTCGGATAAACCTGTGGTGGTAGATTTTTACGCCACATGGTGCGGTCCATGCAAAATTTTGGAACCTATTTTTGCAGATGTTGCAGGGGAAATGAGCGACAAGGCGAAATTTTTCAAAATTGACACCGACGACAACAAAGGGGTAAGCAAGCAATTTGGCGTGCGTAGCATCCCTACCTTGATGGTTTTCAAAAACGGGGAAATGGTGGACAAGCTAATGGGGGTTTTGCCAAAAGAAGAATTGCAAGCTAAAATCTCATCTGTCATTTAACTGCATCATTTCGGTAATAAGCAACAAAAAAGGCGACCGTTGATGGTCGCCTTTTTTGTTATGCGTAGTTGTAACGTTTTTTCATAACCTTAAAAAACCCAATAGTTAGTGTGATACCCAGCAATTCTGCAACAGGCATTGCCGCCCACACGCCATTAAGTCCCCATATATTCGGCAAAACCAGAAAGGCGAGAGTCGGGAAAACCAATGTGCGGAACAAGGATAATAATGACGATACCACACCATTATTTAAGGCAGTAAAAAACATTGTGCCAAAGGAATTGTAAGCCATAAGAACAAACGAAACGGCAATGAACATAAAGCCCGTGCGTGCCATTTCGTGGATTGGCGTACCAACCTCGAAGCCGTAAACACCGATGAGAGGGTTGACCAGCAAGAAGGCAAGCCCGGTAGCGACCACGGATAAAGCCCCTATGATTATCAGGTTATTCTTATAGGACAGTTTTAGGTTGTCCGTGTCACCTTTTCCGAAATTATAACTGGTAATAGGTGCAACCCCCGAAGAGTAGCCGATGAATAAAGATGAAAAGATACCCATGCCCGCAAACATAACCGATGCAGCTGCCACTGCCATAAAGTCTGCAACCTCCATCAAAACATTGTTCATAATAACCACCACAATGCTGGTGGATAACATGGTAACCATTTCAGATGCGCCATTAATGCAGGTGCGCACCAGTGCTCTAATATCAAATTTTGGCATTACAAAATGCAAATTGCCCTTGCGGTTGAAGGTGAAAAAAATCAAACCCACCAATGCAGGCAAGGTGTATCCAATGCTGGTTGCGGTTGCTGCCCCTTGCAAGCCCATATCCATTATGTAGATAAAAAGAAAGTTTAAGCCCGCACTGGTTAAACCGCCCACCAACGCTGTAATTGCGCTGTAATGAGCCTTGCCTGCCGTAATAAGAAATTGCTGAAACACCATTCCGAGCACGATAAAAGGCAGAAAATATACCAATGGCATCATATATTCCAATGCCATACTGCGTAGATAAGCATCCACACCTAAAATGCCCATTACAAAATCGGGAGCAAAAATGCCAATTAATGCTAATGCGGCAGATACGATAAGTGCCGCAAGGCTTATTAGGCTAAAATTTTGACGCCCTTCAACTTCCTTGCCTTCGCCAATTTTTTTAGCCACCATGGCGTTGCCACCCACGCCAAGCATAAAACCGATAGCCATAACAAATCCTAAAAACGGGAAAACTAATGATACTGCCGCCAAAGCCCCTTGGTCAATCCAACGGGAAACAAAAATGCCATCCACAATGCCAAAGGTGCTCATTATCAACATAGATAAAATGGTAGGTAAAGAAAATTTTAGCAAGTGTGCCTTGGTTGGCGTTTTTGTGATATTCTCCTCCGCCTTGGGACGGGACTGAGCCGCAGCCTTAAAAACAGTTGCATATTTTGTGTTCTTTTTATGGTTCCTTGGCATAATGCCCTCCTAAATAAAAAAAATAAAATACCGTGCAATATTAAAACACCCCCCAGAAAAAAGAGGGTGTTTACGGAGAAGGGGGGATTTGAACCCCCGCGCCGGTTGCCCGACCTACATCCTTAGCAGGGACGCCTCTTCGGCCACTTGAGTACTTCTCCAATGCACAATATACATTATAACGCCTTGGTTGCACTTTGTCAAGAAGTTTTTTGCTATGCTGAATATTTGTTAATGTGATCCAAAAGACAATTCCAAAGCCTTTGTTGATGCCAAGGGGTTGTTTGGGTATGATGTGGAAAAGAGGCGGTTATCCACATCAACTATTCGCAAAACAAAATTAAGGCTTGTGGATAACTCGTGGATATTCAACTATTCGCAAAAACCAAGTGAGACTGTGGACAACTAAGGATTATTCAACTATTCGCAAATTATCACCCCTATTCTAAGTTATAGATATGCTGTAATGTCTGTTACGAAATAATAAGGATCATGCTTCATCTTGGCAATGCCCTTCTCAAGCAATGCGCCCGCATCCACTAAAAAACAATCTGCTTCACCAACCTTTCCTGTTTTGATGTGTGGATATTCAAGAATATTTTTGATATACTGATATTCCGACCCCCATCCATGAAAATTATGGCCTTTCATGCCTTTCTCGATAATGCACCCATTCCCATTATCGACAATATAACGGGTATACGCCTCATTCAAGCAATATGGTGATTGAACTATTTCCTCCACCCCGTGCATAAGGGTGCACGCATGTAGGACATTGCCAACGAAAAGTATTTTCCCGTTATGGTTCAACATTTTCATAATCGGCGAATTTTTGCCCACCGGTGTTTCGTCTAAAATATGGTTCGCAATTAATTTATCAGCATTCTTCCCAAATGCCGATATAGAATGTGTGGGGTGCAGGCTGCGAACAACCCCAGGCATACGCAAAAAACGTCTCGGGATTAAGCCATCACAAGGCTCCGTTTCCTTCGCATTGAAATAAGGTTGTTCGGCATTCACATTTGCCCATGTAAACGCAGGGATTAACAAGGCGCCTTCCGAACTGATAACGGAAATAACGTCTGTGATAAATTCCTCTGGGGTTTTGTCTGTTTTCAGCGATTTCATGGACGAGTGCATGAAAATCACATCACCCTTATTTAGTCCGAGGTTCCGTAACTGGCTTTGAAAATTGTTTGACATTTTATGTCCTCCTCGTATAATAAAGTTGTATTTTGTTGTTGCCTAAAAACCATCAATCAAGGTACAATGCAAGAAGCGGATAGAGTTCAGAGTAG
>WRAX01000027.1 GCA_009779935.1 Defluviitaleaceae bacterium
CAGAAATCCACTCTATGGCAATGGAGTTTTTTGCTTGGCCTTGGATGGAGGGCTTCTTTGGCGACCAAACCGAGAAATATTATGACAGCCACCTATCGGGTTCGGTCACGTTTTTCCCATATGGTGCAATGGTTGATGAATTCCAACATTGGATTTATGAAAACCACACAGCCAGCTCCGCAGACCGCCACGCCCATTGGGCGAAAATGGAGCAGAAATATCGCCCATACTTAGACCAAAGCCAAGTGCCGTTTTACCAAGATGGAAGATGGTGGCAAAACCAGCTGCATATATACGTTGTTCCGTTTTATTACATCGACTATGTGTTGGCAGGCTTTATCGCCCTTAACTTCTGGGCAGAAAATCAGCGTGACCCCAAGGCGACTTGGGATAAATACATGAAGTTACTTCGCACCGCCGGCACAAAAACTTTTCTTGACCTTATCAAAGAGGCGGGTATCCCAACCCCATTTGAGCCGGCTAATATCAAGTCTGTAGCAGATGCAGTGACAACATGGCTGGACAATCGTAAATAAGCATCTATACTTTTGGAGGCATCTATGAATAAAGATATTATAACCGCAACCGATGACGATTGTGATTACCTTACGGCACGCCTTGAAGAACACACACAAGCAGCCACTTCTTTATCCAACAAGGTATATGAATACTTTACACCCTGCATAAAAGAAAACGGCGAAGTGGTGGCGTGCATATGGGGAGAAGTACATTTCAAAACCGTACTCTACATTGACATTTTATGGGTAAAAGAAGGGCATCGCAACAAAGGTTATGGGGCAATATTAATGAAGGATGTTGAAGAAAAGGCAATCGCTACAGGGTGTACCCTTAGCGTTGTGGATACCTACTCCTTTCAAGCGCCAGGGTTTTATGAAAAACTAGGGTATACGGTTTTTGGAACCATAGACGATTGTCCTGTTAAGGGGCATGGCGATTTCTATATGTCAAAGGTGTTAAATTCTGCCGAATATGCAAACAAAAATAGCCCCACAGAGTTTGAATTAATTGAAGCATCGGAAGAGGACACCGCTGTAATGGATTATGGTATTATAGATTTTAACAAAAGTCAAATTCCTTTTACGCAAAGCCCAAATACTGTCTGGTTCGATATGTGCATAAAAGAAGGCGACGAGATGGTAGCTGGTATTTCCTCAAAAAGTTCATGCTGGAAGATATTTTATCTTGTAGATTTGTGGGTTAAGGAAGAATACCGCAACAAAGGGTATGCGACAGCACTCATTCGTGATGTTGAGAAACAAGCAAAAGATTTTGGTTGCGAAATTGCCATCTTGGAAACCTTTAATCCTGCAATGCGCAAGCTTAGCGAAAAATTAGGATACATAGTTTACGGTGAATTGGAAAACTACCCCCAAGGGCATATGCGGTATTATATGACGAAAAAACTATAATCCAAGAGTATTTTAATATTACTTCCACTTTTCACAGATTGCAACCTACCCTGTTACCAATGCAATTATAGGTTTTTGGTCAAGCCGAAATCGAGAAGGAAAGGCGAAACAGGAATGGGGCGAGCATCGCTCGCCCCTACCAAAAACCCATATTAAAGGAGTGTTTCGAATGAAATTTTCACAAATGGAGTACAAAAGACCAGAGCTGGCAAAAATGCAGGCGGAAATGCGCATGCATTTGGACAAATTTAAGGCAGCACAAACAGCGCAGGAGGCGATGGATGCCTATATTGCTTATGATGACTATATGTGCAAAGAAGTAGACCAATTTGCCGACTTGGCATATATACGCAAAAGCCTTGATACCACCAACCAATTCTACAAAGACGAAGTTGATTTTTGGGACGAAACCTGGCCGGAACTGAAAGGGGATATGAAGGCTTTTATAGCTACCATACTTTCTACCCCCTTCCGTAAGGAACTTGAAGCCGAGTGGGGCAATGTAATGTTTATTAATGCAGAAATCGAACTTAAAACCTTTAAGCCGGAAATCGTAGAAGATTTGCAAGCAGAAAATGCCCTTACAACCGAATATGAGGAGCTTAAAGCATCTGCCCAAATCCCTTTCGATGGCAAAACTTTAACCCTGGAAGAATTTGGGCCATACCACGAAAACCCAGATCGTGCAGTGCGTAAAGCTGCCCGTGAAGCCGTTGCGGGCTGGTATTTGCACAATGGCGAAAAGTTTGATGGGATTTTTGATAAACTTGTGGCAGTGCGCACCAAAATCGCAAAAACCCTTGGCTATGACAATTTTGTGCAGCTTGGCTACTACCGCATGGGGCGCAATTGTTACGATGCAGGTGATGTTGCTAAGTTTAGAGAGGGTATTGCACAATATATCGTACCTTTGGTGGAAAGGTTTAAGAAAGAAACTGCAAGCCGCATTGGGGTGGACCAAATTAAGCTTTATGACAACTTTTTTAACTATCCGGATGGCAACCCCATGCCCAAAGGCACGGCTGATGAAATTATGGCACATGGCCGCAAAATGTACAAAGAAATGTCTCCGGATACTGCTGATTTTATTGATGTTTTGATTGATAATGAACTTTTTGATGTTATAACCCGCCCGGGCAAGTCCGGTGGCGGCTATTGCAGCTATTTAGCCGCATATGGGTTGCCCTTTATTTTTGCCAATTTTAACGGCACGGCGGGGGATGTGGATGTGCTAACCCATGAGGTTGGCCACGCCCTTGCCGCCTACGAGGCACGTAACACAAAACCATCGGTAATGGCAGAATATTCAGCTGACACCGCAGAAATCCACTCCATGGCAATGGAATTTTTTGCATGGCCTTGGATGGAAGGCTTCTTCGGCGACCAAACTGAGAAGTATTATGACAGCCACCTGTCAGGCAGCGTAAACTTTTTGCCCTACGGCACAATGGTAGATGAGTTTCAACATTGGATTTATGAAAATCACAGCGCAACCCCGGCGGAAAGGAATGCCCACTGGCAAGTTTTGGAGGCAAAATACCGCCCGTATCTTGACCAGTCCGATATGCCTTTTTATCAAGACGGCAGATGGTGGCAAAACCAATTGCATATATACCAATACCCCTTCTATTATATCGATTATGTGCTTGCCGGCGTTGTTGCCCTTAACTTTTGGGCAGAAAACCAAAAGGACAAAAAGGCGGCTTGGGATAAGTATATGAAGTTGCTACGTGCCGCCGGCACAAAAACCTTCCTTGGGTTGGTTGAGGAGGCGGACTTGCCAACTCCGTTTAAGTCCGAAAACATAGGGATTATAGCGGATGCGGTAACCGCATGGCTGGATAACCGTAAATAAACATTATTTTGGAGGTAATAGCTTATGAAGTTTTCACAAATGGAGTATCAAAGACCAGAGCTTGCACAGGTGCAAGCCACCATTCAGGACCATTTGGCGAAGTTTAATGCCGCCAAAACAGCACAGGAGGCAATTGATGCCTACATAGCCTTTGACGAATACGCTTCAACGCAAGTGTATCATTTTATTAGCCTTGCCCATATCCGCAAAAGCCTTGACACCAATGACCAATTTTACAAGGATGAGGTAGATTTTTGGAATAATGCCGGCCCTGTTCTTCAAAAAGACCGGCAAGCTTTTGTGCAGGCCTTGTTGCAATCCCCCTTCCGTAAGGATTTGGAGGCGGCATGGGGCGATGTGATGTTTGTCAACGCTGAAATGCAGTTAAAAACCTTCTCCCCAGAGATTGTAGAGGATTTGCAGGCAGAAAATGCCCTTTCTACCGAATATACCCAGTTGCGTGCATCTGCACAAATCTCATACGACGGCAAAACCCTAACATTAGCGGAGTTTGGTTCGTATTTTGAAAATCCAGACCCTGCCGTTCGCCGTTCTGCCCGTGATGCGGTTGCTGGTTGGTGGGCAGAAAATGCCGACAAAATGGATGAAATTTACGATAAGATGGTGGCTGTGCGTACCAAAATCGCCAAAACTTTGGGTTATGACAATTATATCCAATTGGCATATTACCGTCGTGGTCGCAATTGTTATGACGCTAAAATGGTGGACAAATTCCGTGAGGGTATCCGCTCCCATATCGTGCCATTGGTAAGCCGTTTTAAGGTGGAGCAGGCAACACGCATCGGTGTTGACAAAATCAGCCTATATGACAATGCTTTTAGTTATCCAGACGGCAACCCAATGCCAATCGGCACGCCAGATGAAATTATGGCACATGGCCGCAAAATGTATAAGGATATGGGGCCTGACACGGCGGATTTTATTGACATTTTAATGGACAATGAGCTGTTTGATGTTGTTACACGCCCGGGTAAACAAGGTGGTGGCTACTGTTCCTATCTGCCGGCCTACAAAATGCCATTTGTGTTTGCCAATTTTAACGGCACGGCTGGCGACGTGGATGTGCTTACCCACGAGGTTGGTCATGCCCTTGCCGCTTATGAAGCCCGCAACATTCAGCCCACAGACTTGGCGGAATACAGTTTTGACACTGCAGAAATCCACTCTATGGCAATGGAATTTTTTGCATGGCCTTGGATGGAAGGTTTCTTTGGTGACCAAACTGAAAAGTACTATGACAGCCACATTTCCGACTCTGTAACCTTTTTGCCTTATGGCACAATGGTGGACCACTTCCAGCATTGGGTTTACGAAAATTACAATGCCACCCCGGCCGAGCGACACGCCCAGTGGGCAAAGCTGGAAGCCCAGTACCGCCCCTTCTTGAATTATGATGGTATTGAGTTTTATCAAGACGGCAGATGGTGGCAAAACCAAGCCCATATCTATACCGCCCCGTTTTATTATATCGACTATGTACTGGCACAGCTTATGGCAATTAAGTTTTGGGCAGAAGCGCAGGAGGACAAAAAGGCGGCTTGGGATAAGTATATGAAGTTGCTACGTGCCGCCGGCACAAAAACATTCCTTGGACTTATTGAGGAAGCTGGTTTGCCAACCCCGTTTGAGCCGCAAAACATCAAAGCCATAGCGGATGCGGTAACCGCATGGTTGGGTAACCGTAAGTAAATTAATTGTCACAAATAAAGCCCGCCAACATACGGGTTTTATTTGTGACTCTAAGGTGAAATAAGAGTTGATGGGGAAGGTTATTACGACAAGCCGAATGAAGCTTCGGCGGCATACAAATTTTTAACAAAGGGGTGCAATGATGGATAGGTTGATAACACAAGGAAACACCCTTTTTGCAAACTGCGGATTTACCTACTATATATGCGGCGGGTTTGCATTGGAATTGTTTGCGGGCAAAACAATGCGCCCGCATAGTGACTTGGATATTTCCGCCTTCCAAGAGAATAAAAGAGAAGCAGTAGCACTTTTTCAGCAAGATGGCTGGGATGTTTATAAAAGGGTTTTTGAGCCCGGCAGCTGGGGTGGGCTGACCCCCTTAGCTGATGAAAACGACAGCAAGCTGGATGATGCACGTACCATTTGGGCAATCAAGCAGGGTAGCCACCTAATTCCCAAACCGAGGGTGGAAGGCGGTGATGTTTTGGATTTTGAGATTTCATCCCACCAACAAACTGACTTTAATTTTATCGAAATGGTTTTTGACCGTAGAGAGGGCAATAACTTTATTTGCCACAAGGATAAGGATGTAGTGCGGGATATGGATAAGGCCATCCTATGCAGGGACGGTGTGCCATATCTTGCGCCGGAAATAATTCTGTTTCTAAAATCTCCGCAAGTATACTCCACACACGAAATACACCGAGAAAAAACCCCTGCCGATTTTAAGGCCATAATGCCTTTGTTGCCGGATGAAAGCAGGCGATGGCTTATAGATGCCTTGGATATTGCCCATCCTGATGGTTACAGCTGGCTGGACGGGCTTTTGTAAAATGACAAAGGAGGCGGTTTTGTGGATGAGGTAATATTGCAAGCAAACGAAATATTCAAAACATCGGGCTTTGAATATGCCATATGCGGCGGCTTTGCGCTTGATATGTTTGCAGGGCAAGAGCTTCGTGAACATGGGGATTTTGACATTTTGGTATTTGGAGAGGATAAACGTCGTGCTGTGCAATTTCTGTTAGACGAGGGCTGGTTTGTTTTTGGTCGCTTTGTGGAAAACGGCTCGGTGTGGCAATATTTGTTCTACAAGGTAAACGACATCGCAGGCGGCTTTTGGGATAACTGCAAAAATTTTTGGGCCATAAAACCCGACTGCCTACCAAAAGTTTTACAAAAAATTGACCGTTTACAGGGGGATGTGCACACCTACCAAACCCGCAAATGGCTTGTGCAAGATGATATTGAGTTTATTGAACTTGAGTTTGACACAAAAGAGGGTGAAAATTATGTGGCAAGCGAAAACCCACGAATAACCCGCCCAATGGATAAAGCAATTTTATATCATAACGGAATACCCTATCTTGCACCAGAAATTATACTGTTTTATAAGTCTGACAAATATTCTTTCGAAAGTGCGTATGCCAAACCCAGAACAGAAGCCGACTTTAAGGCGATTATGCCATTGCTTTGCGGGGAAAGCAAAAAATGGCTGATGGATGCCATAAAAACGGCTTATCCCGACGGTGCACCATGGCTGGACAATTTATTTGGGAGGTAAAAAATGTACAAATTTGAAAAGATGACAAATGAAAACCTAAACACCCTAACCAAAATTCTACTAAACGCCTATCCGGGCATCGATACAACCCCCGAGGCATACTCTGCTCGCATGGCCACCGTCAACGAACGCCCTGATGTTACCTATTACACCGTGCATGATGAAAACGATGCGGTTGTTGGCGGTTACAATATGTGGGATTTTGACCATATGAATTTTCGTGGCATACCAATTAAGGCCGGCGGCATAGGCTCTGTTTGCGTGGACCTTGCCCGCAAAAAGCAAGGTGTGGCCAAAGCATTGCTAACGGAATGGCTTAACACCCTACCTGCGCAAGGGCGCAATTTTTCCGCCTTATACCCCTTTGCCCCGGCATTTTACCATAAAATGGGCTTTGGATTTGGCACAATGGGACACCAAATGCGTATAAAACCTGCCGATTTGCCTAATGCGGACGACGGCAAGACCCATATCCGGCAGCTGACAGAAGCTGATGCGGGCATTTTGGCGGATTATTACAACAAAAAAGTTGCAACAACCCATGGCCTGATAAATAAGGCAGTTACTGAATTTGAAACCCGCTTAAAAACCCATCAAGTGAAGTTTTTTGCCTATGAGGCGGGTGGGCAAATACATGGCTATATGGCGTTTTTGTTCAAAAGGGGTGTGGATAGCAACTTTTTATCCAATGACATATTGGTGAACGAGCTATTTTTTGATAGCCCTACCGCTTTTGGCGAATTAATGGCATTTACCAAGTCACAAGCAGATCAGGTGCGTTACATAATCATTAACACACAAGACGAAGGGCTTATGAACATTATGGCGGACCCCCGCAACCAAACAGAAAACACCTTCCTAAATTCCTATCAAGAAGTGGCTAAGACGGGGCAGGGGATAATGTACCGTATTGTGGATTTTGCGGGATTTGTAAAAGATATTGCTGATGTGCGGTTTGGCAACCTTAATTTGGTGTTAAAACTTAATTTACAGGATAGTTTTTTGCCCCAAAATAATAAATCGTGGTTGATGCAATTCGCCGATGGGCGCATTAGTTTGGCAGAAGGCAAAGCCCATGATGGGTCGCTTACCATTGATGTGGCGGAGCTTAGCTCGCTAATCATGGGCTGTGTTACGCTAACTACGCTTATAAAATACGGCAAAGCATCTCTTGTGACAGACACATATTTGTACGATTTGCACAATGCCTTTATTACCCCCGAAAAACCCATTTGTACCACATTTTTCTAAAAAACCTGCGTCAACAATAAAAAGGGACGGTCTTAATCGGCCGTCCCTTATAAATTATTCTGCTGTTAATTCCATTTGCAAGGGGGTTTGTTGCGCCCGCATTTGCTCAAAAATCTGCTGGGCAAGCCCGATGCCGCCACCGCCAACTACGGCATTTCTTGCGGTCATCTCATCAACCATATCTTGGAAAATTTCCTCTGTTTGGCTACGTGGGAAAAGGCCGTTGTCGCTGTTTACCGTGGCACGCATGGCACGGAAAAGCTGCTGGATAAAGTGGGTTTCAAATTCCTGCGCCGCCGCCATAAGTGCCGCATCGTCCCCACTTAGGCGGGCGGCGGATAGGTTTTCCATAGGATCTCTATGTTGGGCGTTGGATATGGCGTGGTCTATCATCATATTACTTGCAAAAGAAATTGCCATCTATGGCCACCCCTATCTTCTTAGTTGATTGGCTTGTTGCAGCATCTCATCAGACGCTTGTATGGTGCGGGAATTTATTTCGTAGGCACGCTGAGCTATGATAAGGCGTACCATCTCCTCCGCCAAATTAACATTGGATGCTTCCAACATACCTTGGATAAGGCGGGATGTTACCACGGTTTCGCCGTCCGCCTCCAACATAAATGCTCCCGATGCGGCTGTGGCAATGAAAAAGTTTCTGCCGATAGCTTCCAAGCCCTGTACATTGGGGAATTGGGCAATGGCAATTTGTATACCTTCGTCAATGGTTTCCCCATCCGGGCCGGTGAAAAGTATTGTGCCATCATCATTAACAGCCATGGTAAGCAGGTTAAGTTCCGGTCCAAATTCGATAAACCCACCATCTACACCTAAAATCGGCAAACCTTCGGAGGTTACAAGCATTAGGCCGCCGCCCTCCATGGGGCTTAACCTAAAATTACCATCACGGCTAAATGCTACCGTATCCGGGTCAATTTGCACCATAAAAAAGCCGGGGCCGTTTATGGCAAAATCTTGCTGGTTATCAGTACGTTGCAGGTTACCCATTTCAAAACTGCGGCTGGTGGCAATGGGGCGCACACCAAGGCCCACCTGCAAATTGGTTGGCCCTTGTATTGTCGTTGCCTGATCCATGGTGGCACGGCGCATGGTTTGGTATAAAAGGGATTGAAACTCCAAACGCTCTTTCTTAAAGCCTGTGGTGTTTACATTTGCCAAGTTGTTTGCAATCAAATCCACATTGGTTTGTTGGGCTGTCATACCGCTGGCGGCAGTCCAAAGGGAACGCATCATAGGTTTTTCCTCCTAAGGGGATTGCAGGCCACTGGCCCGCAATAACTTTATATTAAGCTCTGGCTATCTCGTTAACTGCTTGCCTTAATGTATCATCCTGCATCTGTATCATACGGGAATTGGCTTCATATGCTCTTGAAATTGCAATCATCGTTACCATCTCCTGCACGGTGTTTACATTGGATGATTCGATATAGCCCTGCTGTATGCGCCCCGCAAAGGGCATTTGCACAGCTTCTTCGATGGCGGTGTATAAATTATGCCCAAATGGGCGCAAATCTGCTAAGCTTTCAAATGTTACCATGCCAAGGGTTGCAACATGCTCCCCGTCCACGATAACCTCACCACCAGCCCCGATGGACATTATCCCCTCGGGAATGGTGATTGGTGCGCCGGTTGCATCAAGCACCTCAAAACCACCCAGTGTTACCAGCGTGCCGTCCGCACCCATGGTAAAACTACCGTCACGGGTAAACATTTCAGTAACTTCCCCTTCGCTGTTTACGTGGGCAACACGGAAAAAGCCCTGCCCTATAATGGCAGTGTCAAAAGCTGACCCGGTTTGGGAAAGGGAGCCCGACGAAAAATCCCGATGGATGGTGTTGATGGTAACGCCCAGCGACATAGGACCAAGCATACCACTACCTATCACGCTAATGCCTTGCAATTCATAATCCCGCACACGCCTTGCCAAAACGTCAGAAAAAGCCTGCGTAACAACCACATCCCGCCGAAAGCCGGTTGTGGAAGCATTAGACAGGTTGTTGGATGCCGTATCCATGCGCTTTTGCTGTATTGCCATGCCAATGGCGGATGTATATAAACCTCGAACCATATTTTCCTCCTAAAATTTACAACAAACAACAAAATGCTCCAAACAAGTATAACACAAAATTTAGTATGGTGCAACCCCTTTACAAAAATTCCTCAAAATTTCGACAAAGGTGAAAAAATGCTTGACAGGGGTGGGTTTTTGTGTTAGGATATCTAAGTGCCACAGACAGCGAGTGACAAAACATGGGTTTTGCCGTAAATCTCGCCGAGGCGTAAAGTTGGATTGGACTTAATCCCTTTTTGCGCTAATTCTGGGCAGAAAGGGTTTTTATAATTTGAACCCTGCTGCAAACTAAACAGAAATAGAAACGAGGTGAAACAAATGCCAAAAAATGCTAAAAAGGAAG
Source organism: Defluviitaleaceae bacterium (assembly GCA_009779935.1). Lineage (GTDB taxonomy): Bacteria > Bacillota > Clostridia > Lachnospirales > WRAX01 > WRAX01. The sequence continues at coordinate 10,246 of WRAX01000027.1, forward strand.
CTGTTGTACAAGAAATTAAGGATAGGCTGGGCAAAGCCCGTTCGGTGGTTTTGGTAAACGCCCGTGGTTTGACAGTGGAACAAGATACCGTACTACGCAAAAAATTGCGTGAAGAGGGTATCGACTACAAAGTGTACAAAAACACCATGGTGCGCTTTGCAGTGGAAGGTACTGATTTTGCAGAAATCATACCCCATCTGGAAGGCCCAACCACCCTTGCCGTTTCTTATGACGACCCAACGGCCGCCGCACGCATTATTGCCAAAGAGCAAAAAGCAATGCCTGTGCTGGAATTTAAGGCGGGCGTAATCGAAAGCACCCTTTATGATGCACAAGGTGTTGCTGCAATTGCCAGCATCCCAAGCCGTGAGGAGTTGCTTGCGAAGTTGCTTGGAAGCTTCAAATCCCCGCTATCCAGCTTTGCCCGTGTTATCAACGCAATTGCGGAAAATGGTGGAGAGGTTGCCCCGACTACCGAGGAATCCGCTCCTGCGGAGGAAGTTGCTCCCGTTGCAGAGGAAGCACCCGCAACAGAAGTGTCAACAGAAGAGTAATTTTGAAATTAAATTAGCTAATCAAGGAAGACTTTTTTGTCTAGGAGGAAAAGAAAAATGTCTAAATTATCAATAGAGCAAATAATTGCCGCCGTGGAAGAGCTTACCGTTTTGGAGCTTAACGAGCTGGTAAAAGCTGCAGAGGAAAAATTTGGCGTGTCCGCCGCTGCGGGCGTTGTTATGGCCGCCGGCCCTGCCGGTGATGCCGGCGGTGGCGCAGAAGAGAAAACCGAGTTTGATGTGGAGCTTACCAGTACCGGTAGCGAAAAAATCAAGGTTATCAAAATTGTGCGTGAATTTACCGGCCTTGGCCTTAAAGAGGCAAAAGACTTGGTTGATTCTGCCCCTGCAATGCTTAGAGAAGGCGTTAGCAAAGAAGGTGCAGAAGAGCTTAAAGCAAAAATCGCCGAAGTTGGCGGAACTGTTACACTTAAATAATAACTTAAACAAAAAACACCCCATGCGACTGTCGCATGGGGTGTTTTTTGTTGTCACTTTTTGTATAGATAACAAGATTTTGGTCAAGTATAATTTTGAGAGGAGCTGATTGCATGTCTACAAAAGAATACTTAGACCCTGTGCGTAATTTGAACGATGAAAAACCAAGCAAATCCGCCGAATTGATTGACACATTGAAACGTGCGGATTTTTAAGTGACTTTTTGTGCCAAAGAGCATCGGGGCGCAGGAAGGTTTTTCTGCGCCTCTATTTTAATGCAGGAATTATGATTGAACGAAAGCGCTTACACACTTACTATGTGCAGTAAAATACTTCGTCATCACAAACACCAAGCCTTTTCTATGGCAGATATATTCATAAAAAAATAATGACATCTGCAGCTTCATTTGAAGTCAGATAAGTTTTCAAATTCACAAATCTTTTCGTAAATCCTGTCTGCCCCTTGCTTAGGCACCTGGTGTTGCATCAGCAAGCACTCCGTCTACAATTGCGGGTAGCCATGTAAGTGGGATGAAGCAAATTTTGCTTAAATGCTGCAACGCTTTCTTGTGGAGCCAAGGGTTTATAGAGTTACAAATGGCTTGAATGACTTTATTAACATCGTCCAGTGTAAACCGATGTGGAGAAATGTATATGCCGGTTCAAATGCCCAAAATAACTATGCGGTGATTACTAAGGTCGGTTATGTGTGCTTAATGCGTGGGTAGCAGAGCGGATGTGGCGTGGCGTACCATCCACATAAAAGGGCGCAACTTCGCCTTGGATAAGGGGTAGGGCGTAGTTGATATAGTCCTGGGTTACATAGTCTTTGGTCGAAGCAATCCAAGAAAGTGGCACGGTTTTTTCGATATTTGCCATTTTGACAATTTCCATAGCGCAGGTTTCAAAGGCATAAGGGTTGCTATTTAGGCGGTTGATGATGATAACCCGATTAGTTTCCCCATCCGATGCAGCCCGCACAGCGTGTGCACCCACTGCATAAGCCCCCGCTGCATCGTTAGCGGACTGGATATGGGCAGCACAGCGTTGCATAATAGAAAATTCAATGGCACGGGTTTTTGCGCCAAGCTTGTTCTTGACTTGTGCGGCAAGATAGGCAGCTGTGCCTGTTAGCTGTATATGCCCAAAGGCATCTGCGCTGATATTGTCCCGCCCAAGTTCGCTTACATATCGCCCATCCGCCAGCTTTATACCTTCTGACACGATGATGGTTGGGCTGTGGCTTTGGGAAAGCAGGGCAACTTTGTCCAAAAAATCGTCCATATCAAAGGGGATTTCGGGCAGGAAAATAAGATCGGGCCCTGCCGAATCGGAACCGGCAGAAAGGGCAGATGCGGCCGTTAGCCAGCCCGTGTTGCGCCCCATTGCCTCTACAATGGTAACTGCGCCGTTGTTGTACACTTGCGCATCCAAAATAAGCTCCTTAGTGGTGGTTGCCACATATTTTGCGGCAGAGCCAAAGCCGGGGCTGGAATCGGTTACGGCAAGGTCATTATCAATAGTTTTCGGTACGCCGATAAAGCGGATAGAACTGCCAATTTTTTCGCCATATGTGCAAAGTTTCATAATTGTATCCATGGAGTCGTTTCCGCCGATGTAGAAGAAATAACCCACGTCAAGCTCGTTTAGAATGGCGAATAGCTTGGCAAACACATCCTCATTTTGTTCGGGATTGGGCAGTTTGTAGCGGCAGGATCCAAGAAAGGATGACGGCGTGCGCTTTAACACTTCCAAGTCCATATCACGGCGCAAATGCTCACTCATATCAATTACCCGCCGTTCCAAAAGTCCCTGCACGCCATTGCGCATGCCCAGCACCTTGCCCATTCTGGGATTTGCCATAGCGGTGGCGTAAACCCCCGCAAGGCTGCAATTTATCACGGCGGTTGGCCCGCCGGACTGTCCAACGATAACATTGTTTTTCATATATGTCTACCTCCTACAATATATTTAGGGTCATTTATGGTAGCCAGCCATATCATTTCCCTATCTCGTGCTTAACTGTTAGAATGTTAGAGGGATTTGGTCTGACGTTGACTGCCATGAACTGATTGTGCTAATCACGTTCGCTAAGGAGTCTGTCAGCCTGCCCTCTCATTCGCAGTGTTCGTTTTACGCAGGTAGTCCCGCCTTCTTGGTGCGTTCGTGTAACTCGGGAGATTGAATAGGTATTGAGAGAAAGGTCTGGTCGTAAATGCTTCGCATTTACTGCTCGACCATGCGCCGGGCTGGTCGCCAAGTCGAACCCGAAAGACATCGGGCAGCTCGCAGAGCTGGTTTTGCGTAGCAAAACTTCTGAATCCCTAATAACTATCAATTGGAGGAGTTACTTATAAACGCAGTTGGTATTGATATTTCCAAAGGCAGAAGTGCGGTGGTTGCCGTAAACTCCAATAAGGAAGTGGTGCTTACCTGTACACTTACTCCACGTGATTTTGACCACACCGAAATTGGGTTAGAGCGATTGATTTATAATGAATTGCTCGCCCTTGACGGTGAGGTTAAGGTTATCATGGAAGCCACTGGACGTTACCATGAACCTGTTGCTTCAGCACTCCATGAAGCTGGTTGTTTTTGTTTGTGTGCTTAACCCATTAGTCACGCATAATTATGGCAACAACACCATCCGCAAAGTACGCTCTGATAAGGGCAGATGCCCGTAAGATTGCCAGATATGGCATTGACCATTGGGCAGAGCTTCGGGAGTACACGCCGATTGACTCCATGAGGCAGCAGTTAAAGCTCATCAGTCGGCCAATATAACTTTTACATGAAGCACGTTGTTCAGTAACAAAATAGCTTGATTGCTCTATCAGACAAGGTGTTTCCTAGTGTCAATGAGATTTTCACATCTCCAATGCGTAAAGACGGTCACCAAAAGTGGGTTGATTTCTTTGCAACCTTTTTGGCACGCCGATTGTATTTCACGCATGAGCCAAAATGCGTTTACTGAACGCTACCGAAAGTGGTGCAAGCGTAAGGGTTACAATTTCAGCGAACAAAAAGCGTTTGATGTGTATGCCTCTGCTTTAGGGCATTACATCACACTCCCAAAGAACGCCTATGCCAAGCTACTTGTAACAACAGCTTGCAATCAGCTTATTGCCGCCCTTAAAAGTCTTGCCGCCATCAAAGCAGAGATGCTTCGTATAGCAGCACTCATGCCCGAATACGAGGTTGTTTTGTCCATGTATGGAGTTGGTGAAGTAACTGCCGCACAGCTTATGGCGGAAATCGGTGATATACGCCGTTTCGATAACCGCAGTGCTTTAATTGCCTATGCAGGGGTTGACCCATCCACTTCTCAATCGGGCAAGTATCTCTCCAAAAGCGGCAAAGTTACGAAGCGTGGCTCATCTCACTTGCGCAAAACACTATTTCAGATAGTTAGCACACATTTGAAGCGTTCGCCAACAGACGAAGCGGTTTACCAATTCATTGACAAAAAGCGAGCCGAGGGCAAACCATACTTTGTTTATATGATAGCAGGTGCTAACAAGTTTTTGCGTATTTATTGCGGTACGATAAAGCCTTATTTGCTTTTTCTTGAAGAATCTGGCTGTTAGTTCATAGCACCCTCACACCAAACTGCCATCACAGGTCTGTAGCTTGCAAAAAACCAAATCCAAGCCTTCAAAAGAGACTTTGCATGGGCTTGTTTGCCTTGCATATTTTCAGGGTATACCGATATTGCTTTACTCATGCGGAGGATAGGGCAATGCAGGAGTGCAACCCGAGCGCCGTTGTGAGGTTTGCGTAAGAAGGTACTGCTGTGAGAGGCCAGTGTCTTTTTTCTTTGTCCTAAACAGCCTTCTTACGGAAACACAAAGCGTTAAACTCCCGTGCGGTAGCACGGAAAGATTGCCGTTATTTACCAATAATTACCTCTTGACTTTTATTTGCAGGACTCTTTAATAATTTCCTTCTGCAATAAGTGCTAACACGGTTTGTAGGGCATTCATACCCTCATGGTGGAAGTGGTGAGGCTGTGCCGTATTCCCAAGGTCTGCCATCTGCGCTGATGATATAAATAGGATCATAACGCACTTGGAAGGCGGTGTTTGGCATTGTTATGAAATTTGAGCTAACAAAACCATCTGGCTGCCATTCCGCCTGTGGTTTGCCCGACTAAGGTGGCAAAGCCCGTTTGGCGAAAAAATGCCGCCAACTGCTATGCGCCGGAAAAATTGTTCACATCAGTCAGTAGCCACACTTTGCCGTCAAATGGCGCACTATATTCCCTGGCCATATAAAACTGGTGAAAAGTGTTTCCAGAGGATAGCCAATTAAGGGTGCTATTAGCATGCGTGTGAAAATGGTGGGCCAGCCTTCGTAAATCCCCCGCATATAACACTTCGGCGATGAGTGAGGGGTGAATTGTATGACGCATTGAAATGCAGCAAGTATCCGGCCAATCACAAGTGCCCTACGGGAAAGGTGTGCCTAAAAGAATCCTGCCTTAACATCTCTCAAAAGGGAAGGTAATCCCATTCCATAGACTCGTCTAAAATGCGCTTTCTCAATTCCGGCATAAGGGACAACGTATCAACCCCATTGCGTCTGTAAATAATACCGAAGGATGGGAATTTTTCCTCAAAGGCAGCCATAAGGTAGTCAAAATCCTCTAAAAACTGCTCCCGTGTTAATTGGGGCGGCTGCCGGTTTGCCCGGGTGGCTTGTGCCATTTCTCGTGCCGCTGCTGATGAGTTCCATGGCCTAATCCTCCTTTTAATTTTTGTGCCCTAACAAAAATAGCCTGCGTGGTAAGGACAGTACAATAAGCACGCCAACGGCGATAACCCCCGCCAAGGAAAGGGCATAAACCCCTTGGGTTACAGCCATCATATGCTCGCCGCCCACCACATAAAACATGGTGCGGTAGATGGCAACACCGGGAACAAGGGGGATGATGCCGGGTATCATATAAACGGTGGACGGCATTTTGCGCAAAGCACTTAAAAACCGCCCAAGGGTGGTTGCCGCCATTGCGCCGAAAAATGTGGCAGGTATGGTACCTTCCGGAAAAAAGTGGGTGACGATTAGGAAGATGAGCCACACTGCACCCCCGGCTAAGCCGCAAAAAGCCAATTCCCGCCTCGGCACGTTAAAGATTACGGAAAAGCCCATGGTTGCCACTGCTGCCAAAATTATGCCAAGTATCACCAAAACACACCCCCAAACACGGATATCCACGAGGTTAGCACAACACCTACACCTGCGGCAATGGCAACGGCTGTCAAAAGGGCTTCCATGGTGCGGGCTGCCCCTGCCAACATATTGCCATCTAAAATATCCCTAATTGCATTTGTAAGTGCAACGCCGGGCACAAGGGGCATAATTGCGCCTGTTATGATGAATTCTACATTTTCGCCAACCCCTAAGTTAAGTAAAATTAAGGCAAAGGAAGTGCTGAAAATGCCGCCTGCAATGGTGGTAAGGGCAGGCACAACCCGTCGCCGCTCCATCAAAAGTACGGGTATTTGCATCAGCATAGCGGCGATTAGGGCATTTACAGCATCCGCCCATGTGCCGCCGAACATATAGGCAAAACACAAGCTGGCGATAGATGCGGCCACAATGCGTATTAAATTGGGGTAGGGGAGCAGGCTACGTATGTTTTCCAGGGTTTCCATGGCGGCGGCGGTGCCTACCCTGCCTTCAACAAAGCATCGGGAAAGCTCATTAACCTTTGCGATTTTTTCCAAATTATTATCACGAAATTTTACCCGCTTGATAACGGTTACAACCTCGTCATCCGACCCTGTTGCACAAGCAAAAATGCCTGTTGTGGTGCAAAAAGCTTCAATTTCCGTTAGTCCTTGTGAATGCATCATGCGCACCATGGTTTCTTCCACACGCATGGTTTCTGCCCCTGCCGACAGCATAATTTCCCCTGCGGCAACGGCAACTTTTACGGCGTCATTCTCCTTCATGGTGCACACCACCTTCCACACTAATTAATGGTCTATGGCTGTTTGCGGCATGCCAATTCTTGCACGGCAAAAGATGCAACATGCTGTGCAAAGCTGTTTTGGCCAAAGCCTGCATCATAGCCCAGCTCCTTAGCAAGCTCGTGGGAAATGCGTGGACCGCCGCAAATAAGCACCACATCCTGGCGCATGCCCTCGGCTTCCAGTATCTCCACCAATTCTGTCAAATTAGCCACATGCACATCTTTTTGTGTAACGGTTTGGCTTACAAGCAGCACATCCGCTTTTAATTCCTTAGCTTTTGCCACAAAATCCTCATTAGTTACTTGGCTGCCTAAATTGTGGGCCTGTATGCCCTCATACCGTTCCAGTCCATAATTGCCTGCAAAGCCCTTCATATTCATGATTGCATCAATGCCTACCGTATGGGCATCCGTGCCGGTGGATGCGCCGATTATCACTACATCCCGCCCAATATTCCCACGGATAAAAGCGGAAACTTCATCCATATCCATAACATGGGAATCTACTGCCTGCACCGCAATGCTGTCATAATCCACAGCATGGTTAACGCCGCCATAAATCACGTAAAATGTAAAGCCACTGTCCAGCATACTGCTATGTGCCACATTAGGGTCGGCCACACCCATTTTTTTGGCAAGTATTTTGGCGGCTTCCCGCCCCTTGTCGTCATTGGCAACGGGTAATGTGAAGGAAATTTGCACCTTTCCATCATTTAGTGTGTCCCCGTATGGTTTAATCATATTATCACTCCCCATTTACCTCGCTAATCCAAGTATAGTCACTTAAATTGATGTTAAGTTTAACTTCTTTTTCTTCCTCGGTTTTGCCACAACTCTTATTCCAGTCATAACTGTATTTAATTTCAACGTCTTGGTATCGTCCTATAATGTCGTCACCAAATTTAGTAAAGTGTATTTTTCGGGTTTGATGGGGGGCTAAGTTAAATTTTGCCCTGGACAACCTTATAAAGGCTTCTTTTGCTTGCGGGAAGGTTATTGAATTCACAAAATTATCATCAAACTCAATGGAAATATTGTTAGCTAACCGACTGCCGTGATTCGTAAATGCAAAAAATGCAAATTCGTTTTTGAAAACCAGCTCAATAACAACATGAGGTCGAGTTATTTCGTTCAATGTGTTTTTTGCTATTTTATTTGAACGAAACGAGGCGATAAGTGCAACGGATGCAACGATAGTCATCATTACGGTAGAAACGGCTGTCCAATCAATTGAACACAATTCTATTACTCCCTCATCAAATCAATAAAGGGGTTAAAATAACCATCAGCTTTAAGGGTTACGCCATCCAGTCCCTTGCCCCCATCCCTGCTGCGTTTGATGCCAGCAAAAATACCCTGTTCCAGCGTAGCAAACAGCTTTTTCTGTTCAATTTCCGCCAGCAGGTTTACGGATTTGTCCAGCACCTCCGCCGCACGGGTTTGGATGATGCCCCCTTGCTTAAACTCAATCTCCTCCCCCAAGTCCGCCATGGTGTTTGCGATATAACCGGCCGAATCCAATGCCTGCGCCCTGTCGGACATAAAGGGGGTGTGTATGGCCTCTGTTAACATCCCCAGTAGATGCACTTTTTGCCCTGTTATGGTAGTTACGGCGTTAAACAGGGCATTTTGCACCACACCCTTAAAAATATCCCCCGTCATAAATTTGGTGGGCGGCATGTATTTTAGTGGGGCTTTTGGAAAAATTTCCCTTGCCATTTGCGCCTGTGCCAGCTCATACAAAAAGCCATTGTAAACGTCCGGGGAAATTTCAAAGGCATGGCCAAGCCCCATCTGCTCCTCCGGCAAGCCTGCCATTAGGGCAAATTGCTCGTTCAAAAATTGGCTTGTAAGCACTGTGTGGGCTTCTTCCACCGCATCTGCTGTTGTTAGGTAGTTATCCTCACCCGTGTTGATGATTATGCCCGCAAAGCTGTTGATAATGCGGCTAAAGTACTGGTCCACAAGGGTGCGCTGCATGTTTATGTCACGGAAGAGTATGCCGTAAAGTGCATCATTTAGCATCATATCCAGCCGCTCCATGGCACCCAAAGCCGCAATTTCGGGCATACACAGCCCGGAGCAGTAATTGCAAAGCCTTATATAGCGGCCTGCTTCGTCACCCGCTTTGTCCAGGGCAGCACGCATTAAACGGAAGTTTTCTTGGGTGGCGTAGGTGCCACCAAAACCCTCGGTTGTTGCGCCGTATGGCACATAATCCAGCAGGCTTTGCCCTGTGGTGCGTATTACGGCTACAATGTCTGCCCCTTGCTTTACAGCAGCAACGGCTTGGGTGATATCTTCATAAATATTGCCTGTTGCGACGATTACATATAGCCAAGCCCCTTCCTTATCACCGTGTTTAGCCAGCATTTGTCTGCGGGTTGCTTTGTTATCGGCAATTTTTGACACGGCTTGCCGGGCAATATCAAAAACGGCAGATTTGACAACTTCCAAGTCTCCCATGGGTATTTTTGCTAAATTTATGGTGCCGCCGGAAATGCCCTTGGATATTTGCTGCGGAGTTTTGCCGAGGTGCACCATGGCATTGCCCAGCATTAATGCGGCACCGCTGCCCAAAAGCCCATTTTCCCGCAGGTGGCTTACAACGATGTTGGGAAGCGGCACATCCACCTCATTCACCCCATCAATACCCATTAAGCGGCACACGGTGCGTTCGGTTGATGTGGTTGTATGCCTGTCAATAAAATGTTGCGTATCTTCGGCAACATTTTTTGCGTATTTGCGGGCTTGTGCTACTTGCTCCATATTCAGATTTAGTTTGCCTATCATAATCACCTCAAAAAATATGCCTATTTTACGGGGTGGGCGGGTAAATCGAATTACGCCCTCTCTGCCCGCCTTAAAGCCATTATACACCCCACCGCCCATGCCGTCAAGAATTTTCACTAAAATAGTATTGACAAGCCTGCTGTTTTGGCGGTATAATATTTATAATCCCGCAAATGTGTGGGTTGGCATAAAAAGAACACGCTGGGTGGCTAAGACTACCAATCAGATCCCGCCCAGCGTGCGCTACAAGCCAATTTGGCTCAGTGATAATCTTATCAACTTGAGCCTTATTTGTCAAGCCTAATTTTAGGCAAGTCAAAGGAGGTGTTTTTGTTTTAGGCAACGATTCTTATATTGCTAAAAATCCAAGCGGCAACGTTCTCTTGTTGGTGTCCGGCGTTACATTGTTGATTATAGGCATACCTTTTCTATTATTAAGCATCTTGCTTGCCGCCTTATATTTCTTTGGTGCAGGACTTTTAGGTGCTGGCGCAGGAGTGTTGGGCAACTGGATAAACGAGCTTGTTCCCCAGACATTAACGGAAATTATGGAGTTAGTTCCTGGCGCAGGGGTTTTGGATGCCGCTGACGTTATAGGTAGCGTGGTAGATGGCGCAACATTTCTCATCTTTCGCTGGATTAGAGGGTTTATATTTCTTGAAATAGCTGTTAATATTTTGTTGATAGTGCTGGGCATTGCAAGTGTTGTAGTTCGCAAAAAACCAAAAAAAGCAATGCAAATAATGATTTTCGCAATAACGATGGCCGTGATTGTAATTGTAGTTTTTGTCATGGGCTTTTCTGTAATCTTGCTCACTGCACCAAGGATTGCAGTATTGTTGGCGGTATTGACTGGGGCTATATTAAACTTAGTCTTCATGCGTAAACGTGTGGCAACAGTAGTAAACATCTAAGTCACTTAATTGCATATTCAACCCCCAAAACAGCAACAAAAATACAAGTTTTTGTTGCAGGGTTGCCATGCCATAACAAATAGGAGGGCTGAAAATGGATAGTGAAAAAACTTTACAAGAGCTTCGGTTGGCAACAAAAGAGCTTTTAGGTTTGTGTGATGAATATCTGCCAATAGCAGCTTTGAATATTGCACATGACATTAGGTATAGCTTGATTCCGGAAGCCAAACAACGTTTGAGGGATGCCGAAAACTCGGGTCTGTTTATTCTTGAAAGCCTTCATGAAGCAAGAAGGTTGAAAGATATGCTGACAGGAGTATATGCATCTGCAAAGGAACGCAAGCGACATGAGGATCGTTTGGAACAACTTCGAGATAAGCGTTATTAGAGGGAGGTAAATTATGAATATTGAATTTACAATTGACGAAGCTTGGCGAATTTATGAAAGAATTAAGGAAGACTCTTTCTACTTTGAAAAACTGTACGCCATATTTCCCGACGACAGAAAAGAGATGATTATACAGCAGGCAAGCGGCCTAAATCCCATCACAAGCAAGCTGGAAACGGCATTTCCAAAATTTTTGGAAGTTGTTGCACAAAATGAACTGGAAAGAAGGGCTGAGGAACGCATGCGGCAAGAGGGCTTTAGGTAGCGGTAGAAACGATGACTGGTTGTATAAAAATAAGGCAAAAGGAGGAATGTGCATGTGTCCTTACTATATAGGCGGCAAATGTGAGATAAATCCAATTAGCGGCAGATGTACACTTTTAAGTTACGAACATTACAAAGATTGCCGGTGGTATAATAACTGGAAATCATTAGGAATGTAATAGAGGGCTATCACTACATACAACAAAAACCCGCTACAATGCATAGCGGGTTTTTGTTTGGGAATATTTCGGGCATTGTTTGCAATAAAGGGAACACCCTGCAATTATCCCTCCGTACGCTTGCTACGCTTTAAATCTTTGGGGGTTAGTGCCAGTTGCTGGTTGTTCATAAGTGCCGCAACCCCTTCAAACTTCACAACTTCTTCGCCCTTGCATACTTTGCATTGGCAGTTGGGCTCGTAGGTTTTTGGTTCAGTATATGTGGTAATAACACCTTCGTAGTTGCGCAAAATAACCTTATGCGCCCCGTGGCTGATAAGGTAGTTGGGCATAACGGGGATTTTGCCGCCGCCGCCCGGCGCATCCACCACAAATGTTGGTACGGAAAAGCCCGATGTGTGTCCACGAAGCCCTTCGATAATCTCAATCCCCTTGGCAACGGGGGTGCGGAAGTGGCTAAGCCCCTGTGAAAGGTCACATTGGTAGATATAATAGGGGCGCACACGCATTTTTACAAGCCCTTGCACCAGCTCTTTCATAACATGTACGCAATCGTTTACACCTGCTAAAAGCACGCTTTGGTTGCCCAGTGGCACACCGGCATTGGCAAGCTTTGCACAAGCTTCCACAGAGGCTTCAGAAAATTCAGCGGGATGGTTAAAATGGGTGTTAAGCCATATGGGGTGGTATTTTTTCAGCATCTCGCATAACTCATCCGTAACACGCTGGGGCAAAACCACAGGCAGGCGGCTGCCAAGGCGGATAATTTCCACATGGGGTATTGCCCGCAACTTGCTTATAATATATTCCAATGTTTCATCTTCCAAAAGCAAAGCATCCCCGCCGGAAATCAGCACATCCCGCACCTCGGGGGTGTTTGCGATGTATTTAATACACTCATCCACCTGGGAAATGGCGGCTGCGGCATCGTTTTCACCAACCTTGCGGCGGCGGGTGCAATGGCGGCAATACATGGCACATTGGTCGGTTACGAACAACAGCACACGGTCGGGATAGCGATGGGTAAGGCCTTTTACCGGGCTGTCGCCATCCTCGTTTAACGGATCCGCCATATCTTCTTTGGGGATATGGGTTTCCATTAGGGAAGGTACAGCTTGCTTGCGCACAGGGTCGCAGGGATCCTTCAAATCAATCAGTGACAGGTAGTGGGGCGTAATCGCCATGCGAAAGGAGCCCAAAACCTCGTTAATATCAGATTCTTCGGCGGCATTTATTTCTACCAACTTTTTTAAGTCGGCAACAGATTCAATTTTGTTGCGTAAATGCCACCGCCAGTCATTCCAATCCCCTGTCGGGATATTTTTGAAAATGTCATTTTTCATTAATTAATTCTCCTTTTGATTAAACGGGCAAACTTCTATGCAAAGTGAACACACTTTGGCTTCTTTACCTATGTTTATGCACCCTTCGGCATACGCTAAAAACCTGTCATCCCTAAAATTTTTACCGGGGCAGGCGTCGCATTTGCCGCAGGTGGCGCAAAAGTCCATAATTTCTGTATCTTGCCAAATATAATTGCTTGGTGGCTCTATATCCGTAAAATAAGTGCCAATGCGTCCATAGCTGCCCCAATCATCAAAACAAACTAAGTTATTTTTGCCATATTTACCCATGCCGGATCGTGCTGCCAAATGTTTTTTAGGCATCCACGGCATGTCGTGGAATTTTGCGCCCATACCCTTCAATAGGGCTTCTGCCGCTATGGGCTCACGGCTTGCCTTTCCGTCCCATGCCGCAATTACAATGGATTTTGGTGTAAAATCAAGCCCATCGGGTGCGTGGTATGTGTATTTGCTTATGGTTGCCTTTTGATAGTCGCTAAGTTGGTATTTTGTTACAAAATCCTCAAAATAGACTTTTGCGCTATCCAGCACCGCAAGTGGTAACACGGTGTATTTAATATCCCCCATTATATATATCTCTCCTCAAAAATTTTGCGAAGTTTAGGCGATTCCCGCAGTTGGTGCAGGGTAATTGCGGCATGGTCCTTGGTATAACCATTACCAATAATCATATTCACATCCTTACCAACACCCTCTGCACCCAAAGCTGCCTTGGTAAAGCTAACCGCCATGGAGAAAAAGTATACAATACCCCCATCCCGTACAGGCAAAATACTTGCCATTTCGCTGTTTGGGATGTTTACACAGTTGATGGACAAATCAAACTCCCGCCCATCATTGGCGGCGGTGGCCTTTTCCAGCACATCAAGGGCATTTGTAACATCTGATAGTATTACTTGATGTGCAAAGCCACATTCCAAAATGCGCTTTTTATCCTCTTCTTTGCGGCACATGGCCACAACATTGCCTGTGGGACCAACCCGTTTCATAGCTTCGTAACAACACATCATGCCGGATTTGCCGCTGGCACCCAAAACCAGCACAGCATCACCCGGTTTTACCATTTTGGCGGTTTGTGCCGGTGCGCCTGCCACGTCCAAAGCTGCCAAAGCAAGGGCTTCTGTCATATCTTCGGGCAATTTGGCATAAATGCCGGATTCGAACAAAATCGCCTGCGCATCCACGTCCACACGGTCAATATCCATCTGTATCGCCTTAATTTCCTTAATTTTAAGCGGTGTTAGCGACAAGGAAACCAGCGTGGCAATTTTGTCACCCACTTTCAAGTCGATGCTAAGGTTTGCGCCAATTTGCGCCACTTTACCAATTAACATACCACCGGAGCCCGTTACGGGATTTTGCATCTTACCACGCTCGCCCACAATTTCCTTGATTTTGGCGGCGATTTTACCTTCGTCCCCGCCTGCTTCGTCTTTTAACTGAGCAAAGGATGCCGAATCAATGTTTAACGAAATCACATCAATCAAAATCTCGTTGCCATAAATTGTCATATCATTATTGATTTTCAAGGCCGCTTGTGGCAGTACACCATGTGGCTCAACCACTCTATTTGTGCCGAATTTGCAAAGTTTCATAAAAACCTCCCAATAAATTTTAGGCTTATCTAAATTATAACCCAGACAGCCCCTGCTTGCAAGATTTTTTTGGCAAGCCACCCCTGCTTGCCATATTTGGGGGCGGGCGGGCATATACTTACCCTACCAACAACGTGAAGGAGTTGCCATGTCCCAACTTATACAAGTAATTTTAATAAATTTAATTGTTTCGCTGGATAATATAGGCGTTATCGCCCTTGCCAGCCGACATCTGGATCCTAAAAAAGCCAACACCGCCCGTCTGCTGGGCATTTGGCTGTCGCTGGGCCTAAAACTGATATTTATTTTACTGATAGGGCATTTATTTACCATAACATGGCTGCACATACGCCTAATTGGCGGTGCAATGCTGATTTATGTTATCGTAGGCATGTTTCGCAGCGGCAATGAAACCTCCGACAAGCCCCGTAAGGACGGTGGTTTTTGGAAGGCGATGCTAATAATCGTAGCTGCTGACATTTCCATGTCACTGGATAATGTAATTGCTGTGTTATCTATCGTGGCGGATGATGCAGGCAATGTAACTGCTCGTGGACTTACAATGGCATTTATCGGGCTTATAATATCTGTGCCCGTGCTACTTATCGGCTCGGAAGCTATCATAAAGCTGATAAACCGCTACAAAATCCTTTTTGCTCTTGCAACGGGCTACCTTGGATACATAGCCGCTAATATGATTTTTGAGGATCATTTGTTAGAATCCTTTTTCAACTTCCTGCAATTTCCATTTGCTCCGCAATTATCAATTGTATTGGGCTTAGCGGTGACTGTTGCCTGCTGGCTTACTTACAAAAACAAAACAATCTCTCAATAACATCAAAAACACCGTTGCGGGCATGGATGCAACGGTGTTTTTGTCCCTGTCACCATCTTCAAAATAAGCAACTATTACAAACCCCACAGGGATTTTGTGATTGTAAATACCGCATACAATGGGGGCATTTCCACGCTCTAATCTGAAAATATTTATTGATTTATCATTTCAAAATTTCAACAAGTGCATTCGCCAGCGGATACATGGCATTTAGAGCTTCCCGTAAGGTGCTGCGCTGGTCGCCCACTTCCACAAATAGGGATTTTGGCATAAAATGGGTGCTGAAACGGAAGGCGTTAAGATATATACGCCGGTTTAGGGTTGGATGGGCTTCGTTTAATGCTAACTGCATTTGTAGCGAAAATGCCAAGTTTGTGGGCAAGTGGGGGTTGGGCAGGTGGGTAATTGGTACAGCAACGCCGTTTACATTGCGGGTGGAAAGCCCATTTACAAACATTAGGCGGGCGGTGGGTTTGCCATTAATGTCTGTCACAAGACGTGGTGATGTTTCGGGCAGGCCGTCCCTATGTATATCGATCACAATTTCAATGGTTGGGTTTTCCTCTAAAATACGGCGAATATAGGGTTCTTGCCTCTCATAAGCCCCTAAAATGTGCGATTGGCCATCAACCATATCAAAACGGCGGTAATAGTGCATTGTGGGTATTCCTGCATCATTTAGTAATTGGGTTAAATATGCTCCCACGCCCACAATGCCCGTAAACATATCATATGGATTAGAATCCGCAAACATTTCTGTTGTGTGGGTGTGAAAAATTAGTACAACAGGGTCATTGCCCCCCAAATTAGCGGGATTTGCCCGCAAATCTGTGGTCAACATTGTATCCACATCAAACATTTCGGGCACAAAAACAGTGCGGGGATCCACGATATACATGGCACGCTGCAAAAAAGTCGGGTTCCGCAAATCCTCTAAATTGGCGGGGTTTACCAGCATGGGCGGGGTAAAGGTTTCTGTGGCCGCATCTGCGTCTTCATAGTTCGTGGAAAAATCCACATCCACATCCCCAATGCCTATTATTGCAAGGTTTTGGGGCGTTGTCGTGGTCGTGGCAACTTCTGCCGCCTCTATGGGAAAAGGCAAATCTTCTTGGCTTAACGCCAAAATATGCCCATAATGGGGCAGGGCATCATACAAAAATATTTCCCCGAAAATACTGTCATTAAAAAATGACACAATAAATAACAACATCACAGAAACAACCAAGCCCAAAGCAAGGTTTTTAACATAAAACCCACGCACACGGGCTTTTTGCGGTGCAATTTTCCTCATAAGTATCCCCCTTTAATGTGCTACATAAATAATATGCACGGCCAAAGGGGGATAGAACGCTTGTCCCTTGGATGAAATGAATATCTTGAAAAGCTCCAAACCCCTTAAACAAGCGAGTTTTTTCATCGAAATTCGCTTGTTTAAGGGGTTTATATATGAAGCGAGCTGTCCGCATGTTGTAAAATCATATCTTTATACGAATTCTCAATTTACCTTTGGCTTTCCCTGTATAACATCTTCCGATGGGACAAGACTTTGCTCTGTTAATTGTAATACGAGTTTTGCTGGGAAGATATATAGTTTTGTGCGGTGACGTCTATGCTTTACAGGCTTTTTGTGGATCGGGTGGTGTGGTTGGGGGTCAAGCAGGTCAGGTGGGGATGATGTGGGGCGGCTTGCTATGGCACCCAACACTGATTTGGTAAGACGTGCAACTATTTGTGCGAATTTTGAAATTAAAAAATCCTGCAAGGGTTTAATTTACAGGATTTTAATTATGGAGGCGAGCCAAGGCTGCTGACTGCCACGAATTTCCAATTGAATCTTTAACTTCGATTAAACAGCCAGCTTCATCTGCGGACTTTCGTCGATTGTGAATTATACTTTTGACTTATTCTTCATATACCTCCAAATTGTGTGGTCTATCAATCTGGTTGTGATGTGCGGAAACTTTTCCGACAGAAATCTTAATTATATGTCTATCTGGCTTGCAAAGATTATCGTTTACACTCAGCATCAAAAATATGATAACGAAATACAGCTACGTTGACCCTTTATATCGCAAAGTTCGTTTTCAATCCTTTTATCTATCTTGCTCACATCTTGAAGAACTTCAATGCCATTTTTCCAAAGCACTTTAGCCCATTTATAAACGACTTCAGCTTTAAGTATACCATTTACTTGAGAGGTTCGTTGTCGATTTTTTAAAACTCCAACCGTGAAATGTTCACTGCCCGCCCTCCCGATGCTATTAAGCGGTTGACTTATATTGTGCCGTGACGCTCCATCAGGATATTCAGGCGACCTATCACGATAAATAGGTAAATCATAATAGCCACAATATCTTAGCACGGTGCTTTTTGTCGTTGTGCAGCGAAACCAATCGAAAAAATAGCATCAATGACACAAAGCGGCAATGAAGAATAGTAATGTCCATCACTAAGGCTGGCGTTTCCCAAATCCAGTTTACTTTTGCAATACATAGCTAACTTATCGCTCATAATAATCCCCCTCAAAATTGCTATTTACAAAAAACCTCGAAACCAAATTTCGATAAAGAAACTTTGTTTTCGAGGTTTTTTGATATGGAGCAAACCCGACAGCATAAGAACCACCACTCCGAGTCTCACCCAGCAAGGAAACATCAACCTTTACAGGTGGTTGGTTGCTTACATTAAAGATTATTGTAAGTTTATGCCCGCCCTCGTCATCTTCATAGACATAAACGCTATTAACCATAACGCTAACCAACAATTTTCGATTTTCCAAGTTATCAACATCTCTGCTTGCGGATTTTAGATGTGACAGGAAATACATAATGTCAACCTCTGCCAGTCCGTAATGCCTATCTTCTTCAATGGCCGCTTGTTTTTCTAATTCCGCAACCTCTTTTTCTAATCGGTAAATCTCACCAAAAACATAATTGGTAACAGAAGCTGTTGCATTGCCAACCTTTAACGATTTTAATAGGTTGGATTTCTCTTTGTTGTTTTCTTTGATTAAATTCTGCAACCGCTTCAAATTAGGATTGTCTTTTTCTTGTTCACATAGCTCCGATATTTGCGTAGCAATCATTAACTGGTTTTCTTCGGTCAACATATCAAGTACAATCTCAATGACCTTGTTTTCAATTTCGTTTTTCTTTACAGTAAAATTTTTACAACCCTTGCCCTTCTCTTTATAGTAGGAATGGAGTTTGATAGTTCTACTTGTTCCGCTTGTACCTGTCATAGAGATTAAACAATCTCGACAAAATACTGCCCCCTTTCCCCATTTGACAGACAAATTTCATCTGTTATAATAAAGTGGAAAAGGAGAATCAAACCATGGAGAAGAAAAAGCACCTCCCCGTTATGATGCAGTCTTCAAAGAAGGTA
>WRAX01000028.1 GCA_009779935.1 Defluviitaleaceae bacterium
CATTCCCAATATTTTGACATAATATAACATTTTTCACAATCTAATCATATCATAGCATAACGCATCTATATGTGTCAAGAAAAATTATATATTGGATGGTATATTGCTATAAACAAATGTTATCATTAATATCTTTGTTTACAAAACCTTAGATTTTTTGAGTCTACTCAAAAAACACATACAGTTCTTCTTTTCTCCGCTTCTATTTTTTCTTTGTCAAAAACTTTCGTAACACCACCAAAGAAATTCCTAAATCCAAAAACCTCTCCTTGACTATCACAAAAATTCTCACTTATCAAGAGGTATCCTATCTTCAAAAGCTACAAAAGGGCCATACTACACTTATTTAGTCAATTATCGCTCGAACTGATATAATATACCATCAAATCTAAGGAGCGAAGATAATGCCAAAAAGAAATACAAAAAGAAATCAAGTAAACTATACTGACGAGTTTAGGGAACATAGCAAAACTTAGCCATAAGCGGCAAACCAACAGCACAGATGTCAAAGAGTATGGCATAGCCAAATCCACAGTAGATAATTAGGTGGCAAAATATCAAGCTACTGGCAGCTTTAGAGATGCAGATAACAGAAGTGATGAGGAAAATGAACTCATCAAGCTACGTAAAGAAAACAAGTAGCTGAAGATGGAGAATGATATTTTAAAGCAAGCAGCCTTTCAGTAGTTTGCTTCGCAAGCCGCACTGCGTGCGCCGCCCTTCTTGGCGGTACGAGATACTGGCTCAAAAGTAGACATCATCAAGGGCTAATAAAGATAAGTACAGCATATCTGCTATGTGTCTCCTTCTTGGGGGTTACACGCTCCTTGGTTTATTATGAACCAACACCCCATAAAACAGATATTGTCCTTGAAAATGCAGTTATAGTTATAGAAGAGTTCAATAACAACCGCAAAGTCTACAGCACAATCAAGCTGAAAAGAGCATTGAAGCGGCGGAGTACGCCCTTGATACTTAATTTCGCAACACGACAAGAGGTTGCACTCATGGTGTGGAGGGCATTCAATAGACTAACAACTGTCAATGACGGTTCGCTCCATTCGAGCCACATATCATAGATGCGTAGTCCAGCTTTTTCTTTGATTTGATGTCATCACACCACTGTCAGATCCTGAATTTATATTCCCTTAGTTAAATAACCCTTCCACAAAATATTATATCAAATAACCCAAAACAACATACATAACATGTCAATCACGAATAGTATGTTAGTAATTACAACACATAGCGAATAATCAACTGCAACCTCCACTGTATACTTGGAAATGCCACTCATCAAGGCTTAGAGTGGCATTTTTATTACGGAGAACACCTATATTCAATGAAGAGCAATATTTCGTCTAAAATAAAAGGGTTTGTTGCATCGCAAAAGTCATAATCCACGCACACGAAGCTACCGTTGTGATACTCATAAAATGTCCAAAATCCAGGACTGCTACTAACACGATGCCACACCTCTATCTGACGAGTTTCCTGATCGGCAAAAAGGTTTGCCGCATTCCCAATCTCAATCAGCTGCTCATTCAGCACAAATTGAGAAATTTCATTGCACCAGAGCCAGAAGTATTCATGCGCAAGCCGCCCTCCTGCCCCATCCTGCCACCTCAAAAGCCTCATATCCAAATACCCATCAAAATTATAATCAGAAAACGAAGGGCCTTCCATATTTTGAGCAAACCGAATATTCTGGGTCAAACCGGATATTACTTGGATTATGTAACCACCCTCATCTTTAATTACAATTTCTACTTCTACGGGATCGGGTACCGGAAATGCTCGAAATGCAGTAATTATATCTTGCCAAACATCCGGTTCAAAGTCAACAATCGTTCTAATAATTTCAAGTCGTGGTCCGCCTTCGTATATCTGAACAAATTGTATAAATACATTCTCTGTATTATCCGCATCCTCTTTATTGTCTGATGCTATCTCTTCACAATCTTTTTCGGAGCCGCTCTCTGTTTTGTTATACTCTTCGCTTGTTGCATCTGTTTCTTCATCATGCTCCTCAGCCTCATTGCCTGCGTAATTAAGATATGGGTTAATATCGTTATCTTCACCACTTAGGTTGTATGTAGCTTCATATTTGGATTCATAAGCCGGAATGGAATTGTCGTCCTCTTCCGGTGTTGTATCTGCATTCAAACAACCCGATAAAACACCTAACACCATTAAGGTGATGATAGCTAAGCCCCCAATACTTCTCTTCAAAGAAATGCACCTTCGCTTTTATAATTACAAAATATCGCTGTCTTTGTTATCGTAACATATCTTTATCGGAATGTAAATGAGTAATTATACATTAGGTCGTCATTACTTTGCTGATTTTGAATTTCGGCATAGCTACCTTTCGTTTTAAATGCCAATTTTGGTTTCCGCTTTTCAAAAGAAGCGGGTTTAATGGGGTATGCTCTCATAGGCAGTCGTCCAATGGAAGAAGAGTGTGTTTGCGAAAAGGCTACAATGATGGCTTCTTCTTCGATTGTAAGGACGGTAGATTTCACCTGTTTTGGTTCCAACGGCGAATCAGTAGTAACGTCACGCTTTTTCCACTTATCAACGGTTTTAGGGTTGGTGCCGTGCTTTTTAGCGGGAGTTCTTAAACTCCCTTGACTATTTTGGATTGCTCTACACCTACCCGCAAGAAGGCGGGCCGCCCAAAGGGCGGGTTTCGCAAGGCAAAACTAATGAGAGTTGCCTCTGTCGCTGTGGCGCAGCCATGCAATAATTGCCCCATAGTTTCTTCATCTCCTTTGATGAGTCTACTGTACCATTACAACATGTAGCTGTACACCTAAGGTGGACAGGGGGTTTTAGCATGCACCCTATGGCTGCAAAAATGTAGGTACAACACGGGTTTGGTATGTTTGATAGATAAAATCCCGTATGGCTTGGGTATTTAGGGCATCTATTAAAGCGCTTACCCTTGGGTCGCTTTCATAACCTTCCCGCACAACGATAAAATTGGTAAAAAACTCCCTGGCGGCAGGGGAGGCCACATCTTCACCGGAACCTTCCACGGCAAGGTGCATCACACCTCCTTGCAATGCAAAATTACCATTTATCACGGCAAAATCCACATCAGGCAGCACGGATGCTAACACATCCGCCGCCATGGGTCGTATATCTAAATTAAGGGGGTTATACTCTACACCATGGGTTGCATTTGCAGTTGTTCTTGTTTCATAATAAAGTGTGATAAGCCCCAAAGATTCCAATAGTTGCAGCGCACGGGCTTCGTTGGTGGGGTCGTGGGGTATGGCGATGGTGCTGCCCTCGGATACATCTGCCAAGGTTGTGCCCGGTGTGTGGGCATAAAGGCGCAAAGGCTCAAAATGCACCCCGAAAACAGGCACAAGGTTTGCGCCATTGTCCCTGTTAAAGCCTTCCATAAAGGGTCTGTGCTGGAAAAAGTTCATATCAATATCCCCATTGTGCAAGGCCAAGTTGGGGGCAATAAAGTCATTAAACACATTAATTTCCACTTCAAAGCCCTGCTCCTCCAAAATAGGTACCACTTGTCCTAAAATCTCGGCATGGGGTGTGGCGGTTGCGCCTATTCTTATCAGCTGCTTATCTTGGCCGCCACAGGCCGCAAAAACAAAAGTTAGCCCCAACACCGCAAGCAAAAATACTACTTTTTTCATATTAAATCCCCCTTATTATATATGTCGTTAGGCAAGCCGCTTGTCAATTTTTGCGGCTAAAAAGTTAAACAAAAGTTGTATCAGTGTTACAATAATAACTATTACGATGACGATGATTATTATAACATGCGTGTTTCGGCTCATATGCCCATATCTTATGGCCATATCCCCAAGGCCGCCGGCGGCAATTGCTCCCGTCATGGCGGAAAAGTTCATTATCATTATAGTGGTGATGGAAAAACCACGGATTAAAGATGGGACGCTTTCCGGCAGCATAACTTTTCTTATAATTTGGAAATTTGTTGCCCCCATGGATTTTGCCGCATCCACTATCCCTGCGTCCACCTCATTCAAAGCGGTTTCCACCATGCGGGATATAAATGGGGCGGCAGCAATAACCAGCGGCACAAGGGCGGCGGTTGCGCCAATTCCCGTGCCCACAATAAAACGTGCAAAGCCCATAAGAGCCACCATTAATATCAAAAATGGGATGGAGCGTCCGGTGTTTACAACAAAGCTAAGCACCCCATGCACCGTTTTGTTGGGGAAAAGCCCCCCCTTGCCCAAACATACCAGCAAAACCCCCAAAGGCAAGCCGATAGCATATGCCAGCCCCACCGTTGCAAAGGTCATATAAAGTGTGGTTAATGTCCCTTCCCATATCACCCCCCTAAAATCCATAAAAACTTCCCATAAATACGCCATAACATAACCCTCCTTAAATTTGGAAATCTAATAGCATTTTGGTGGCGGGGTTTTTGGGGTTATCCAGCACATCACCGGTTTCCCCCACTTCCACAACCCGCCCGCCATCAAGCACCACGGTTTTGTTGCAAACTGCACGCACCACATGTATGTCATGGGTGATGATGACAATGGTCATACCCAGCTTTGCATTTATATCCTTAATAAGCCGCAAAATTTCCTTGGCGGTAAAACTGTCCAGGGCGGATGTGGGCTCGTCACAAAGCAATATTTTTGGGCTTGTTGCCAAAGCCCTTGCAATGGCAACCCTTTGCTTTTGCCCGCCGGAAAGGCTTGCGGGATATGCACCCAACTTATCGGCCAGCCCTACCAACTCTGCCAACTCCACACACCTTGCCCTTGCAGCCTTTTTATCGGTTTTCGTAAGCTCCAAAGGAAAGGCTATGTTGCGGGCAACGGACCTTTGCATAAGCAAATTGTATCCCTGAAAAACCGTGCCAATATTTTTCTTAATGGCGTTGGCCTTGCTATTTTTTATGGCACAAGTGTTTTCGCCAAAAATTTCCACATCCCCTTGGGTGGGCTGGGTTAAAAGCCCGATAAGTTTTAGCATAGTAGATTTGCCCGCCCCCGACTTGCCCACAATGCCAAAAATATCCCCTTCATCAATGGTTAAGGAAACATTATCCAAAGCCACCTCCCCATTAGGAAAAACCTTGCTAACACCAACCAGCCTTATCACACCAACCACCCCCAAAATAATCAAAAAGCCCCTAGAAAGCACGCAAAAACGCACTTTCTAGGGACGAGAAATTAAACCCGTGGTACCACCCTAGTTCATCTTGGGCATTGCTGCCCAAAACCTCATCGGATGCTGGCTTAAACGTTAAAAATACTACGTTGTCTAGCGAAACATCCTATCGCTGTAACGTGCGAACACGCAAAACCCTTAGTGGACGCAAACCACCTCGAATCCCGAAAGCTCCCAGACCATATTCGGCAAACTGCACGGCACCCATTCTCAGCACACTGGGCTCTCTGTAACCAGAAATTTTGCCTACTCATCTGTTCATAGCCAATAATTTGATTTTTGTTTATTATACACATTTTTTTATCTTTGTCAAGTGTTTTTTAATTTTTTTATAATGACAGCCACCACTATTATGGCGAGGTGGAAGCAATCGCCTAAAAAAATAAAAAACTTGTCAAAAAATGCTTGCAAAAATATTTCTTTTGGTGTATAATTATGACTAACAGTGAGCAACTGGGGTGACAGTGTGAGTGCAACAGCGAATTTAACCATAGCAGAAAAAATCAAACTTGTTAGGGATTTGGCCAACATAAAGCAAGAAGCCCTTGCTGCGGCTTTGGGCTGTGTAAAATCTAAAATTAGTGAGACTGAAAACGGCAAGAAGGAATACACCCGTGAAGAAGTAATGGTGTTGAAAAAAATGCTGGGTATCGAAGGCGCACCAATCTTTGATGATGAGATTGCCGACTATCAAAGGCAGTTGGATTTGTGGCTGGGCTATATTAGAGGTTCGCTAATTGATAAAGCTCAAAATATGCAAGAAAGGCTATCCATAATCACCAAGCTACCTTATGAGCAAGACTTGATTTTTAATTACAGGATGTTTGAATCCAAACTTTTAATGCAAATCAAAGATATTTCGGGAGCGGAAGAAATTTTAGAAACAACAAAGCCCCTCCTTGATAAAACCACTGCAAAAAACCGCTATCATTACATTTATAACTTGGGCATGCTTCAATTCTATAAGGGAGATTATGTAGAGTCCAAAAATTCTTTTACCACAGCCTTTGATATGAAAATCGAAGGGCACAAGAGGGAAGCTTCGCTATATTATAATCTTGCCCTTTGCTATTCGAGATTGGGATGGGCTACACAGTCAGTAATAACTTTGTTGAAAATTTATAGCGAATTCGACCATGATGTGGCAAGTATTAATGAGTTGTTCGTAGACAACACACTTGCTGTTAATTACATTAGAATAAATCGAGTTAAGGAAGCGGAAGAAGTTCTCGAAAGAGCCTTGATGAAAGCTAAAGTCCGAGGAATCAAGGAGAATATTGCTCGTGCGTTACACAACTACGGGTTTGCGTCCAAGAAATCAGGCCGCTTTGAAGAAGCGATTGAATATTTTGACCAGTCACTTGCCCATCTTTTAGAGGGCGAAAACTTATATTTGGAAGGCTTATGTCAGAAAATCATCTGCTTAAACGCCTTAAAGAAAAAAGCTTTGTGTAAGCCGCTGTTGCTCCAAGGAAGTGGCCTATCAAAGAACGATGAGCACTACTTACTAATGTTTCAGTCGCTATCCCACGCTCTAACCCTAAACAACGAAAATTCGTCATCATTCATAGAGGAACATACCATCCCACATCTTATCGAAAAGCATCATCTTTACAGAGCATTAGAATTTTGCAATTGGCTAATATCGCATTATACTAAAAAAGGGATGAAAATGAAATTGCTGGAAATCACAATAATTAAAAATGATATTCTTGAAAAAATAGCTTTTGGGGGGTGAATTATAATGAGGAGAAAAATAACCGCTTTCGTTTTATTAGTTGCAACATTAACTCTGTCATACAGCTTTATTTCGATGGCAGCTGGTGAAGAAGATGGGCCACTACCAATCCCAAACAGAATAGTCCTTCCCGTTGATGAATCTGAGGATTAGGATACAACCCTCCTGCAATGACTAAGGTGCACGCTAAGAGCCATTATTACATGGCTCTTTTTTATTTCCAAAAATGCCCACTTTACAGGCAAAAGTCCAATTTTTATCCAACTTTTTACATTTATTTTCAAAAAATGGAAAAAAGTGCTTGCAATTTATTTCCAGATAATGTATAATGAATTTAGTGCCAAAGTTCGCTGTACGAAAAAAATAAGCCAAAATATATAAAAGCAACAAATGTGCAACGAACATTTGGAAAATTACATAGGAGAGGAAGGATGTAAAATGACAATTAGAAAAATGGATGAGTTGGGGCGGGTTGTAATCCCCAAAGAAATGCGAACGGCCTTGGACCTTTGCGAAGGTGACAGCATCATAATTAGCTTGGAGGGCAATAGGGTGGCACTTGAAAAGCATTCCCCCACCTGCCAGCTATGTGACAGCAGTGATGAAGTGCAACAGAAGAACAAGGCTTTTCTGTGCAAGACTTGCTATATTAAGCTAAGCTAAGTTAAGTTAAAAACCCCTCGTTTGAGGGGTTTTACTGTATCAAGCCGCCCCCCGGTGCTTGGCGGCAGACGAATGCAAAACCTTTGTTATTATGTGCTTTTCCTCCATGGCGGCTACAAGGCCGTGCCGCCTTTTATGGACGCATCAATGGCATCTTGCCTGCGCTGCACATATTCACGGTGTTGATAGGGCGTCATCAAAACTTTGCGGGGCTTTGCGCCATCCTCCGAGCCTACCAACCCACGCCCTTCAAGCTCCTCCATCATGCGGGCGGCACGGTTGTAGCCAATGCGGAATTTGCGTTGCAACATAGATGTGCTGGCCTTCTCCTTTTCCACCACAAAGGCAATTGCCTCTTCAATCAACGGGTCCGAATCGTCCGAAAAGTCCATTTCTTCGGGTGCGGCGGTTATTTTTTCTATCATATCTTCGCTGTATTCGGTTTCCCCATCTTGCTTAATAAAATTAACAATATTTTCCACTTCTTTATCAGAAATAAAGGAGCCTTGGATGCGGCGGGGCTTGTTCATACCTACGGGGGAAAACAGCATATCGCCTTTGCCAAGAAGTTTTTCCGCCCCTACTGTATCAAGTATTGTGCGGCTGTCTGTGCCGCTGGATACGGCAAAGGCAAGGCGGCTTGGTACATTTGCCTTAATAAGCCCCGTAATAACATCCACGGACGGGCGTTGGGTTGCCAAAATAAGGTGTATGCCTGCCGCACGTGCCTTTTGGGCAAGGCGCACAATGCTTTCTTCCACCTCTTTACCGCAGGTCATCATCAAATCCGCAAGCTCGTCAATAATAATCACGATTTGGGGTATTTTTTCCTCACCTTTTTCCGCCAAAGCTATGTTGTAGCCTGCTAAATCCCGCACTTTGTTTGTGGCAAAGGCGGCATAGCGGCTTTCCATTTCCCGCACTGCCCAACCAAGTGCGCCGCTGGCTTTTTGGGGGTCCGTTACCACAGGTATAAGCAGGTGGGGTATGCCGT
Source organism: Defluviitaleaceae bacterium (assembly GCA_009779935.1). GTDB lineage: Bacteria > Bacillota > Clostridia > Lachnospirales > WRAX01 > WRAX01. Next base: position 8,580 of record WRAX01000028.1, read on the forward strand.
TGTAAATGGACAGCTCCACCACCTTGGGGTCTATCATCAAAAGTTTTACTTCTTGCGGTGTGGCTTTGTAAATTATGCTGGTAATAAGCGTATTGGTGCAAACCGACTTGCCCGAACCTGTGGAGCCTGCAATTAGCAAGTGGGGCATGCGGGCAATATCCGACACCACAATGTTGCCTGCAATGTCCTTACCCATGGCAAATGCCAGCTTGGATGGATGGGACCAAAAAGCATCATCATCAATAATTTCCCGTAAAAAGACGGCTTGTACGTCTTTGTTGGGTATTTCGATACCCACAACCGATTTGCCGGGAATTGGGGCTTCTACCCTTATGGTTTCGGCGGCGAGATTTAGTGCTAAATCGTCCGCCAGCCCTGCAATTTTGGATACCTTTACGCCGCTGCCGGGGGAAAGCTCATAACGGGTAACTGTTGGGCCTTTGCTAACCTCCACCACACGGGCGGTTACGCCAAAGCTTGCCAGCGTTTCTTCCAATTTTTTGGAGTTTTCCAAAATTTGGGCACGGCTGCTTAGGGATGGTTGATAGGTGTTTTCACGTAAAAGCTCTACGGGGGGGAATATGTATTCGGTAGCTTGATTAAGAGTTGTGCCGACTGTTGATGGTTCGGTAGCTTTGTGGTTTTCGGTTTCCCATGGGGGCTGCTCGTCCATGGGGTTATGCGGATGGATGGGGTCATCATCTGCAGTTTCTGCACCCTCTACAAAGCCTTTTATGTCGATGCCAAAATCGTCATCAAGCCCAAGCCCAACCTCAATCACGGGCTCAGGCTCGGGCGGCGCAGGGTCTGTTTTAAGGGTCTCGGTGGTTTCGGGGCGTGGGTTAATTATGGTATCCGGATGTATGGCCGGCTCGGCGGTTTCGTATGGCCGGCTCGGCTCGGCGGCACTTATTTCAGGCTCGATAGGTTTTGTGTGGGGTAGGGAAGATGTATAGCGATATGGTTCGTGGTTTTCCTGTATTTCTCGGTCTTCCGGCTCCTCTTCCGCTTGCCTTTCGGCTTTGCGCTCCAAATATTCCCGTCGTTTTTCAGCCCCAACGTCAATACCCTTTCGCACCCCTTGCGCCCCGCTTTGCAGTATGGCAAACAGGGATTTACCTGTGATGACAATAAATAAAATAGCCATCAACGCAATAAGAAGGACATATGTGGCAATTTCGCCCATAATAAGCACAAATATGCCCGAAAAAAAGCCGCCAAGCATGCCGCCATTACTCCATGCGCCCTGCACAAAGGATTGGCCGAGATATTGTGCAAAAGTATAATCCTCGGGCTGCCCAAAGCCCAGCAACTGCACAAAGCTGATTATTACAAGAAAAAGGGATGTAGCCATGGCAATTTTGCCCCTTGTTAAAAACTGCTTTTGGCGGGACATTATGTAAACCACAGCAATGCCCACAAGCACCAAGGGCAACAAAAATGCCCCAACCCCCACAAGGCCCGTAAATAGGGCAGAAATGCCCCGCCCCAATGCCCCGCCAACCCCAACAAGGCTGATAACTAAGAAAATGGCAAAAAATATAAGCAGTATTGCTACAATCTCCCGTCTTAATGCCTTTTTGGGCGGCTTGTTACTTTTCTTTGCAGGCTTTTTTTCTGCCATATGCCATTCCCCCATATATTTCCAATTATTTTCAAACATTTTTTGCATATTGATAATAATAACTTAAAATGATATAATATTCAAGTATGATTTGCAAAGTAAGCACATAATTACTACGAACTACTTTTTGGAGCGGAATAGCGACAACGGTTTTTCGGCGTTTTTCTGAAAACCGTGATAGCTATGAGCGAAGAAAAAGTGTGTGAGTAGTTAATATGTGGTTGCTAAACTGCCGATATAAAATTGGGGGTGTAGCCTTGCGGGAACTGTATAAACGCAACAAAACTTTTTTTGATAGGTTGGGACTCCTTTTGGCGGTTGCCCTTACAATTTTTGTTATTGTGTTTTTGATGGGCTATGTTGCGCCATTTGTGGCAGGCTTTATAATCAGCCTTATTTTAAGCCCGCTGGTGGATTTGTTGCATCGTAAATGGCGTTTGCACCGCAGCATATCCGCTGCTGTGCTTATTTTGGCGGTGGTTGCAGGCATCTTTGCCCTTGGCGGCTGGCTTGTAACCCGCTTGCTGGAAGAGGCGGGCGCAATGGCCAACTCCATACCCCAATACATGGCATCCGCCCAAAATGGGGTGGAAAATTTGGTGGCCGGCTGGGGTTTTAATATTGATGTGGAAGCCGCCTTTGCAAGTTTGTTGGCCTTTGCTACGGGCTTGGTGCAAAGTGTAATATCAGGCGGAAGTTTGCTAACAGCCATACCAACCGCCGTTTTTCGTGTGCTTTTAGCTATAATATCTGCATTTTTCTTTATCAAGGACAAACATGTTATCCGGGAGCGCATTTTGCAACTGTTTCCCGAGGGTTTGAAAGCAAGGGGGCGTAAGGTTCGCAAATCCTTGGCATATTCGCTGGTGGGTTATGTTAAGGGGCAGGGCATTATCATGTCCGTTGTTGCCGTAATTTGTGTTGCAGGGCTTTTTATTGTGGGCTCACCTTATGCCTTGTTTGTGGGCATCGGCATTGCTATGTTTGATGTGATACCGGTTTTTGGCTCGGGAGGTATTTTGATACCATGGGCAATATATTCATTTATAAACGGGCGCACCAGCTTTGGCGTGGGGCTTTTGGCTATTTGGGGTTTGGTTTTTCTAACCCGGCAACTTTTGGAGCCAAAGGTGGTAGGCAACCGCATAGGCATTCACCCAATTATGCTGCTTGCCAGCATTTATGTGGGCATAACCTTACTTGGCCCTGTGGGCATTTTGGCGGGACCATTGATAACATTGATTATTAAGGCGATTATGGAAGCCGTACCCCGTAAATTGGAGGTGGCAAAAACGTGAGATTTGTGCGCATGGATGCGCTGGAACCGGGCATGACCACCGCCCGCCCCATATATAACAAGCAAGGTGCGTTGCTTATCAAAAAGGGGCACACCTTGGATAGCCGCAACATTACGGCCCTTTTTAATATGCGCTATGTGGGGATTTACATAATTGACGCCCTTTCCCATGATGTGGAATTGGAAAAAGAGGAAATGGTGGATGAAGAAACCCGCCACAGTGCCGTTTCGTTAGTACAAAGCATGTATGCCCAAGCGGCGGACACTAAACTAAGTAAGGCCAGCAATGCGGCGGGCGAGGTTACAGCACTTATCGGCGATATTGTGGAGCGGATTTTTGAAAACGACACCGCTGTGATGAATGTACCGTTATTGCGCACTTTTGACGAATATACCTACCGCCATAGTGTGGACGTGGGTATGTTGACCATTATGCTTGGTAAGGCCATGAATTTGTCCAAAGAAAATTTGATGGATTTGGGCAAATCAGCCTTTTTTCACGATTTGGGTAAGATGTTTATCCCTTTGGAAATTTTGAATAAAGAAGGGCGGCTGACGGATAAAGAGTACGAAACAATGAAAAAACACAGCCAGCTGGGCTATGACTTTGTGCGGGATATTTTGCACGAAAACAAAGCCGTTACCAGCGGTGTGCTTTTCCACCACGAAAAGTTTGATGGGACAGGCTATCCCCATGGCTTAAAAGGGGTGGACATACCCATTTTCGGGCGGATGATTGCTGTTGCCGATGTTTATGATGCGCTGGGTACGGACAGGCCATACAGGCGGGCCATGGCCCCGTCTGAAAGCTATGAGGCAATTCTTGCCCAATCGGGCACCCATTTTGACCCGGACATTGTAATGGCATTTAGGGATACCATTGCGCCTTTCCCTGCCGGATGCACCGTAAAGCTTTCCAATGGTTTGCATGGTTTGGTTGTGCGCAATAACCCAAGCTTTATTGCCCGCCCGCTGATAAAGGTGTTTAACCCTGCCAACCCCAGCCGTTATAAGCTGGTAGACCTGGCTAATGACATGGATGCACTGCATATAACCATCATGTCATTAGCGTAGGGTGGGGGCTTGTCCCCACCTATGCCAGCAAGACGAACAGTGCGACTGTATACAAGAGGTGGGGGCAAGCCCCCACCCTACAATATCCCACGAAAAAATGATTCGCTGGATTTATGGGGTGGGCGCAGATAACGATTTAAGGCAAAAAGCCCGTTGTAGTCGCCAACGGTGATTGTGTTGGGCTTTTCGTAACAAGATAGGCTTGCCAAATACCCTGCATCACGTATAATCTCATCTGATACTTCTGTTAAGATGCCAAGTGGATAAGTAAGGCAATTGGACACAAGCCCCACATTATCCACCAATACTTGGGCAAACTTTTCCAAATCACCTAAAAGTCTTGCCTTGTAAGCGCATAGGTCTTCGCCATTTTTTTTACCTACTCCCCTTGCGCCGTGCAAATCGTAAGTGTGGCTTTGTATTTCTACCCGCCCGCTGGCGATGGCTTTTCGCACACAGTCCCAAGTCATATGGGGATGCTGTGTGCGATTGCTCTCCATTGCAATTTGTGTGTACTTATCTGTCATTGCTCCGATAATTGCCATGGTTATGCGGCTGTCATGGGCTTCTAACATTGGCAGCATAATGTCAATTGCAGGCTGCCGCCCATCGTCAAAACTAAGCACTATGGGCTTTTCCGGCAAAGGCTTGCCAAGATGCACAAAATCAATCACATCCTGCATAAATACGGCGGTATAACCATTTTCCGAAAGCCACTGCAAATCCGATTCAAACTCCGCCACTGTAATTTCCCAGCGGTTGCTTGGGTTGTCCTCCAAGGCGTGGTACATAATAATTGGCACCTCTGCAGTTGCGCCAATAGGTAGACCGCCTAAGGTTTCCAGCGGTGCCGTTAACATTGCCAATGCCATCAAAATAACAAAAATATTCTTCACAAACATACCCCCACTTAAATAATATTTATTATCAACACGGTTCGCCTTCAATAAACTGACATTATTTGTAAGTTTATAAATTTGGGTTGACATTTTTGGCGAATTATGATATAATTTTAACTTAGTATCAAAATAAATATTTTAAGGAGAAAAGCAATGAGAAAGTTCGTTTTACCTGTAATTATGCTGGTTTTTGGCCTTGCCCTGCTAACCGGCTGCGGCGACCGCCCCGTACCCGTAACTGCTGATAATCCCCTTATCGGCACTTGGGATTTTCCCGGTATTCCCGGCTTCTACGTGTTTAATGCGGACGGCACAGGCAACCGTGGTTTAGGTCTTGACTTTTTTGACTGGTGGACTGATGGAGACCTGTTGGCAATGAACATGACCAGCGGTTACGCCCACAGCGGAAGGTATATCAACAACGAGCGTTGGACATTTACCCTTAGCGATAATGACAATACCCTGCGCATCAACAGTAGACAGGACAGAAACCTGTCCTTTACCTACACAAGGGCAAATTAACAACAAAACCCCCTACACATGGCAGGGGGTTTTTATATGGTCTATTTCTTAAAAAAGCCCGGAAATGCGCCCTTCTTTATCAACATCGATATTTTCGGCACTGGGCACTTTTGGTAGGCCCGGCATGGTCATAATATCCCCTGCAAGGGCAACGATAAAGCCGGCACCTGCGGAAATGCGCAAATCCCTGATGGTTACGGTAAAATCTGTTGGGGCGCAACGCATGTTTTGGTTGTCGCTGAAGCTGTATTGGGTTTTTGCCATGCAAATTGGCAGTTGGCCAAAGCCCATAGCTTCCAAGTTTTTGGCTTGCTTTTTGGCGGCGGGCAACAAGGTAACATCCGCACCACGGTAGATTTTTTGCACAATGGCTCTAATTTTATTCTCGATAGATACATCAGATTCGTAAACGAAATTAAAGTTCGGCTTTGCGTTACCCTCTGCAAGGCGCACAACTTCTTTTGCTAAGGCTTCCCCACCTTCGCCGCCCTTGCCCCAAACTTCGGACAAAGCCACGTTTGCGCCAAGCTCACGGCATTTAGTTTCAATCAGTGCAAGCTCTTGCTCCGTATCCGTTGGGAAGCGGTTTATCGCCACAACGGCGGGCAAACCAAATACTTTGGTAATATTTTCTACGTGGCGGAGAAGGTTTGGTAAGCCTGCCTCCAAAGCCTCCACATTTGGGGCATTAAGGTCAGTTTTGGCAACGCCGCCGTGGTATTTAAGTGCACGCACAGTGGCCACAATAACCACTGCATCCGGCACAAGTCCGGAAACACGGCATTTAATGTCCAGGAATTTTTCTGCACCAAGGTCCGCACCAAAGCCTGCTTCTGTAACGGCATATTCGCCCAGCTTTAACGCCATTTTGGTAGCAGTGACGGAGTTGCAGCCGTGGGCGATATTGGCAAAAGGTCCGCCGTGGATGATTGCCGGTGTCTTCTCCAAGGTTTGCACAAGGTTTGGCTTCAAAGCATCTTTTAGCAGTGCCGCCATTGCACCATGCGCCTTTAAGTCTGCGGCGGTTACGGGCTTTTCGTCACGGGTATAACCTACGATAATGCGCCCAAGGCGGTCTTTAAGGTCATCAATATCGCTGGCAAGGCACAAAATCGCCATAACCTCGCTGGCAACCACAATATCAAAACCATCTTCACGGGGTACGCCATTGGTGCGCCCGCCAAGGCCGTTTGCCATAAAGCGTAATTGGCGGTCGTTCATATCAATTGCACGCTTCCAGCTTATGCGGCGGGCATCGATGTTAAGGGCATTGCCTTGGTATATATGGTTGTCCAGAAGTGCCGCAAGCAAGTTATTTGCCGCCCCAATTGCGTGAAAATCCCCTGTAAAATGCAGGTTAATATCCTCCATAGGCAAAACTTGGGCATATCCGCCGCCTGCAGCCCCGCCTTTTACACCAAAAACAGGGCCAAGGGAAGGCTCGCGTAACGCAACAACTGCTTTTTTGCCAATGCGGCGCAAAGCATCGGACAAGCCAACGGTGGTGGTGGTTTTACCTTCGCCTGCCGGGGTTGGGTTAATGGCTGTTACCAAAATAAGCTTGCCATCAGGCTTGCCCGCATTGTCGTTTAGATAGCTGTAATTAATTTTTGCCTTGTAATTACCATATTGCTCCAAATACTTCTCGTCCAGCCCCAAAGCGTTGGCTATTTCACCAATCTTCGCCATTTGGGCGGCTTGGGCTATTTCAATGTCACTTTTAAAACTCATTTTATCCTCCTGTTAATTGTGATTTATATTAGCATTTCAAACAAGCGCAGGATGGTTATTACGGACTGCTCCCTGGTATAATCATCTTGCGGGGCAAAGTGATTGTCACCAACGCCGCCGATTATGCCTGCTGCTTGGATTGCACCCACTGCATCCATTGCCCATGGAGAAATGACAGAATTGTCAGTAAAAGTGGGCTGGGCTGGCGGCAGCGGCCGCCCAACAGCTTCGGCTAAGCGAACCAGCAAAACCGCTGCTTGCTCCCTTGTCAACCGTTCTTGCGGGTTTGCCATGTTGCCACCAACGCCCGACATGACGCCGATATACGCCAACTTCTCCACAGCGGGAAACATAACAAAATACGAAGCTCCAAAATTGTTACGAGTATCATCAAAAGCCACTTGTCCCGTTATTTCACGCTCCATAACCATTTCATACAGGCTAACGGCAAGGATGGAAAAATAGTCACGGGTGGCGGGAAAGCGGTAGGATGATGTGTGCATTTCGGGCACCAACCCTAAATCAAGGGCGCGCTGATAGGCTTCTGCCGCCCAAGGGCTTGGACCGAGATATTCCATGCCGCCTGCGGGTATTTCTGCCCCAACGCCCACGATTAACGTGGTAATGGGCGAATCGGGCATCACGTTGGTACCTGCGGATCCTGCTCTCCAAACAGACAGGTCTGTTCTGAAATGATACCTACCATCTGTATCAAACACATGAACCACATGGCCGCTGCCGGTTATCAAACCCCCTGCCGCTCTGTTGTATTCTATCAGGGTGGTGTAGTCAAATTCCGGTTGATACCACCAATCCAACCAATCCCCATGCACCTCCTGCCGTGTGGTGTTGCCGTTAAACCGGGCAAGCTCAAACCTTGCTTGCTCTAAATGCATTGCGTTTGTGGTGGGTGATTGAAGCAGATCGACAATCAGCTGTGCTCCAATGGGTATGTTAATTGTATACCCAAAGTTGCTAAAACGAATAGGCTGGTCAGACAACAAGGAGACTTGGAATCCCGTGGCATTTTCTCCATCTTCCATCTTGTCGCCGAAAAAATATGCCCCATCTTCCGGGTTGTGATACCAAACATGTGGCGCATCGCCGTGACACCAATCTTCCCACGCCATGGCGGGTACGGCCAGCCCCATCACCATCATAAAGCCCCAAGCAAGCCATGGCAATTTTTTTATCAGCGAGTGTTTACGCTCCATCTCTGCTTTTACCTTTGACACAATTATATCCTCCTATTTTTATTGTATTATTAATATTTTAACATATACTCATCCGTCATCAATCGGCTTGGCTGTCACCTGTAACGCTAACTTCATTGGGCGATTTTATTTCGTTGATTTTAGGCAGTTTGCGCACCTTAGGTATCAGGATTATAAAAATGCCCATGGCAATATAGCTTGCACCCTGGAAAAGAAAAATATAATCCACTTGCGATACAATGTTACCCAAAAAGCCGCCCACCAAAGCACCCAGCACCGTAACAACAGATGTGGAAGTGGCGAAAACCGAGCCTACACGCCCTATCATATCCTTAGGGGTTATCCTTTGCATAAGGGAGTTTATAGCGATGCCAAAGGTGGTACCAACGATACCTACAACAATCATCAATCCCACGGCGACGGCGAAATTATAGGGCAGGATTAATGTGAATAAAATGCGTATAACACCGAGGGCAAACAGCACAATGAAGACCATTGGGCCGATTTTAAGCCTTCCCCCCAAAGCCCCCGTAAGCACAGATGCGAAAATGCCGCCCACGAGGGCTAATGTGATAAGGAATATGTAACCCTGTGCCCCTGCATGATATTCCAAAAATTCAGGGCGGTTTACATATGCAATTTGACCCACAAAATTTGTCATAACAACAACTACAACAAAAAACAACAAAACATTTCCCATTATAAACTTGCCGCCCTGACGCAGGTCATGCAGATAGTTTATTTTTTCCTTTAACTTATTACCTTGCCCTGCGGAAGGGTCTTTTAGTAACAAGGAAAACAGGAAGGCAACCACCAAAAACCCGGCAGATGCGCCGTAAATAACCGTAAATGCGTCCACTGCAAACATATCATCATTTGCACCCATTATGACAAACAAAGCCAAAGCAATAACAAGCCCGCTGGACATGACGACGATTTGTGTTAAGGAGTTTGCTTTCATCAAATCATCCTCGCTTACGATTTGGGGCAAAAGGGCGTTTGATGCGGGCCCTTCAAAAAGCCTTGCAATGGAATAAGCGATTATTACGGCAAACATAAACATAATGCCGATGGTTTCCAAAAGCGGTGTAAAGGCCAGAAGGGCAAGGGGTATAAATTCCAAAATAAGCGTAACCCGTATTATGGAAACTTTATTGCGCCTGTCCGCTAGCGGTCCCACGGCAAAGGAAAAGATGTGGGGGGCGGCAATCAAAGCACCCGCAATGCCTGTGTAAATCGGGTTTTCATAAAGCAGGTGGATGGACAGTAACATAAAAATTTGAAAAATGCCCCCGCCAAGCCCCGAAAACACATAAAGCCCCAAAAGCCTGCGAAACATCTTGTTGCCCTTAAAAAAATTCAGCAATCAACCACTCATTCCCTTCTGTCGCCAAACAATATTAAGGCCACACCCCCGCCAAAGCCGAAAGTTGCCACACTTATCAATGCAGCAATTGGTGCAGACAGCACCGCCGCAATAGCAATTGCTACGGCAGTAGAAGGCAGCATAAATATTCCGCCACGCCTGTATTTTGCTTTCATAACCTTCCTCCAACTACTTACCCATTGCCATTTTTGCCGCAATTATGGTGTTTTCCATTAAGATTGCACGGGTCATGGGGCCAACACCACCGGGCACAGGGGTTATATAGGATGCAATTTCCGCCACAGGGGCATAATCCACATCACCGTACAATTTGCCGTCATCCCCACGGTTTATGGCCACATCAATAACAACTGCACCGGGTTTTACCATGTCGGCGGTAATTAGCCCAATTTTGCCCACGGCGGCAACTAAAATGTCCGCTTTGCGGGTCATTTCTGCCAAATCTTTGGTGCGGCTATGGCAAATGGTAACGGTGGCATGTTTGTGCAACAAAAGCATGGCCATGGGCTTGCCAACAATATTGCTGCGCCCAACAACCACACAGTGCTTGCCCGCAGGGTCTATGCCGTGGTGCTCCAACAGGCGCATAACGCCGTAAGGGGTGCAAGGGGCAAAGGTAAAGTTTCCATCCAAAACCCGCCCAATATTTTCCATATGGAAGGCATCCACATCTTTTTTAGGGGAAATTGCCTGTATCACCGCTTGCTCGTCATAACCCTTGGGCAAGGGTAGTTGCACCAAAATGCCGTGGATATCATCACGGCTGTTAAGTTCGTGGATAAGCTCCATTAACTTGTCCTGCCCTGTATCCGCCGGTAATTCAAAAGTTTCGCTTTTAATGCCGCACTGGGCGCAATCCTTTTTTTTGTGGTTTACATAAACGTGGGATGCGGCATCATCCCCCACAATAACCACGGCAAGGCCGGGCACAATGCCCAGCCCTTCCAGGTCGGCCTTAATTTTTTGTTTAATGTTAGCGGCAAGTGCGTTGCCGTCCAAAATAACTGCCATTCTCTCCTCCGTTTATCCGGCTTTTTCTAATCGGGTTACACGCTCTTCTAATATCTTAATGCGCACACCATACTGCTCCTTTTCGACTTCCAAAGCTTTGTCCCAAATCTCTCTAACCTTATCTAAGGCGAGGTTCATATAGTCAAACATAGCTTTTACTTCCCTTTCTTGTTTAATTTCTAGGTTTGCCAGTATGCCGGCACTTGTTTCTACCACCTTTTCAAGTTTGGTTATTGCAACTTCAAGCTGTGCAAAATCCCCCCCAAATTCAGCGGTTTCTTCTTGTAAACCTCTTATGTCTTTGCGCACTTCTGTAAATCCTTGTTTTACTTCGGCTTCAAGCTTGTCAAACCTGTCTTCAAGCTTGTCAAACCTGCTTTCCAGTTTATCAAATCTATTCTCAAGATTATCAAACCTATTCTCGAGAATATCGAATCTACTCTCGAGGTTGTCAAATCTGGAAACCAAGGTTTCCATCATGCTTAACATTTTTTCTTCAAAATTCATAAATAGCCCCCATTTCACAGCTTAGATAAGGCTTTTAAGCTCCGTATGCTCCATACCAAAATCACGGGCAACTTCGGTACAGGTCAACTTGCCGTTGTAAGTGGAAACGCCGGGATATAAGTAAGAATCGTTTGCAACAGCGGCTTCCAAGCCCATTTTAGCAATTTTAAGGCCGTAGCCCAGTGTGGCATTGGTAAGGGCGTAAGTGGATGTTTGGCTTACGGCACCTGGCATGTTAGCAACACAATAGTGCACAACCCCATCCACCACAAAGGTTGGGTCATCATGGTAGGTGGGTTTGGTGGTTTCGGCACAGCCGCCTTGATCCACTGCCACATCAACAATAACACTACCGGGCTTCATTTTCTTCAAATATTCCCTTTTGATAAGCTTAGGGGCAGCTCCGCCGGGGATAAGCACCGCACCAATAACCAAATCCGCTTTGGTAAGGGCTTCCTCAATGGCCGCCGGGGTGGAGTATAGGGTTTGTATGGTTTGCCCGTAAATATCATCAAGATATGTTAAACGGTCAAAATTATTATCAAGCACGGTAACATTTGCGCCAAGTCCAATTGCCATTTTCATAGCAGAAATGCCCACAACGCCGCCGCCAATAACAACCACATTGCCCCTTGCAACACCGGGCACACCGCCCAAAAGTACGCCACGGCCACCCATTGCCTTTTCAAGGCAGCGGGCACCCGCCTGCACAGACAATTTACCTGCAACTTCGCTCATAGGCTTTAATAGCGGCAAACCGCCGTTTCTGTCCCTGATGGTTTCGTAGGCAACTGCTTTAACTTTGCGCTCAATAAGCGCATCGGTAAGGGGTCTGTCCGCAGCCAAATGCAGGTATGTATACAAGATTTGGCCTTCCCTCATCAACTCATATTCTTCCTTTAACGGCTCTTTAACCTTTACAATCATATCGGCCGCATCCCACACATCCTTGGCATTTGGCAAAATGGTGGCACCAGCGGCAACATAGTCCTCATCAGACATGTTGGACCCAAGCCCCGCACCGGACTGGACAAAAACCTCATGCCCCGCACCGATATAATCTTTAACATTGGAAGGGGTAAGGCCCACACGATACTCGTGACGCTTGATTTCTTTAACAGTTCCGACTTTCATGGTAATTCCTCCTAAAATTGGGTATATTTGTAATTTCTTTGTATCCGACCGGAAAGTGCTGTTACAACCTCATAATTAATACTGCCCTGCCACTGCGCAACTTGCTCGGCACTAACACCTTCACCGATCAAGGTCACCTCATCACCAACTGCTATATCCAGCCCTGTGGCATCCACCATAAATTGGTCCATGCACACATTGCCTACAATGGGGCAAAGTTTGCCGTGTATTTGCACAAAGCCCCTGTTGCTTAACTGGCGTGACACACCATCCCCGTAACCAAGAGGGATTGTAGCGATTTTCGTGGGTTTGCCTGCATAAAAATTACGGTTATAGCCCACGCTTTCCATGGCTACAATGATTTTAATGTGCACAATGCGGCTTTTTAGGGCAAGTATGGGCAAAATACCCATTTTTGCTAACTTTTCTGCTCCTTGTGTAGTGGAATCCGGCGCAAGCCCGTACAACAAAACTCCAAGGCGCACCATGTTCAAATTGCATTCGGGATGGTTCAAAACCCCGCCGGAATTGGAAATGTGCTTAATGGGGATATTAAGCCCTGCATCCTCCAATCTTCTAACAAGGTTGTTAAACCGTCTAAATTGCACATCTGTAAAACCCGGATCCGTGTCCGATGAAGCGAAATGGGAGAAGATACCTTCGATATAGATATTTGGCAGCTTGCTAATCCGCAAAATTTCCCGGCAGGCGGCTTCTGCGGCATTGTCATCATTAACTTGAAAACCGATGCGGTTCATCCCTGTATCAACCTTAATATGCACCCGCCCGCCGCCGCTTTCCGACAACCGTTGTGCAACTTCAAATCCAAACACAGTAACCGACAAATCTAGGCCGGCAAGCTTTTGAAAATCCCCGGCAAATAAGGCACCCATAACTAAAACGGGATGGGATATTTTGCCTTTGCGCAATATGGCTCCCTCATCCACAGTGGCAACGCCCAGCCAATCCACGCCGGCAGCCACGGCACCATGGGCAAAACTTAGAATGCCATGGCCATAAGCATTAGCCTTAACTGCTGCCATAATGGATACATCCGCAGAAACAAGGCTTTTGGCAACTTTTATATTTTGTGCCAAAACCCCTAAATTAATTTCCAAAATGCCCCTGCCAAAATCTTCGTAATCCATATTAAAATATTAACACATCCCTGATTTTTTTTCAAATGTTTTTTCAAATGTTTTTGAACTTGCAAGAAAAAATATATTATGCTATAATAACGTAATTGTATCAGACAAAAATAAAATCCCTGCGTATATTAGGGTAGGTGATGATATTATGAAGCTGTGCTACACAGAAAAAACAGATTACGACTTGGCAGTGATGGTTGCAAGCGGCAACCATGATGCTTTTAATGTGCTTTTGGAGCGGTACAAAAACCTTGTGTATTCCGTTGTGCTTCGCATGATAAATGATAAGGAAGAAGCCAACGACCAAGCACAGGAGGTTTTTATTAAAATTTACCGCCATATTGAAAAATATAAACCTGATTATAAATTTTCCACATGGGTGATACGCATAGCAACCAACCATGTGATAGATTTTAGGCGGCGCAGTAAAAACCAAATGGAAACAGGCAATTTGGATGACATGGAAGAAACTGTGGCGGCCACAGCCCCTTCCCCGGAAGATGCCTACATAGCTAAAGAGCAAACCCGAATGCTGACTGATGCAGTAGAAAGCCTACCTGATATGTACAAGTTGCCAATTGTGCTGTATCACCAGCAAGGGCTTAGCTATCAGGAAATTTCCGATGTGGTGGGCGAGCCTATAAGTAAGGTTAAAAACCGCCTTTTCCGTGCCCGCAAAATCTTAAAAGAAAATCTGGTAAGTATTAAAAGGGGTGAAAGTTATGTGTGATAAAAATTTGGATTTGATGATGAAATATATGGACGGCGGTTTGGATGATTTTGAAAAGATGAATTTGGAAAAGCATATGGAAGTATGCGAAGTTTGTGCGGAGGATTTTGCTGCATATTCCCAAATTTTGCAAGGATTTGGCGAAATGGAGCTAACAGAAGCTCCCGAAGGTTTTGCGGAAGGGGTTATGGCCAAGGTTACAGAGCTTGACCTTTACGCCCCCGCCAAGGCGAAGGAAAGCCGCAAAAGCAAGGTTATTGATGGCTTGATTTTTACCGGCTTTGGCTTGGTTGCTGCCGTAGTATTTGGCGGTGGTGCATTGGCACTTTTTGGCGGCGAAATTTTAGGATGGGTTTATGGTGCGGGGCTATATGGCATTGCAAGCTTTTTAGCCCCCGTAGCGGAAGCTTGTGCAACCGTTGTTGGCAACATCAACAACTGGTCCGGCAATTTGTTTGACCTTTCCCGGGAAACCATGATTTTTTACAGCGCAGCGTTTTTAGCAGTTTTTGCCGCTTTGGTGGCATTGCAAGTGCACATGTCCCGCAGGGGCGCAAGGGAGTAGAGAATGAAAGACCAAACCCTAATTTTAGGCATAGAAACATCTTGTGATGAGACAGCTGCCGCCGTTGTTGCAAACGGCGGTTTTGTGCTGTCCAATATAATTTACAGCCAAATTGACATTCATAGGGGTTTTGGCGGTGTTGTGCCGGAAATTGCTGCCCGCAACCATGTGGGCAAAATTGACCATGTGGTGCAAATGGCTTTGGATGAGGCTAATGTGGTGCTGGATGACATTTCTGCCATTGCCGTAACCCATGGGCCGGGGCTTGTGGGGGCTTTGCTTGTTGGGGTTAATTTTGCCAAGGGGCTGGCATTTGGGGCAGATTTGTCCCTTATTGCCGTTAACCACTTAGAAGGGCATATTGCATCTGCTTATCTGGAAAACGCTGGTTTTGCACCGCCTTTTGTGGCAATGATTGTATCAGGCGGCCACAGCCACCTTGTGCATGTGCGGGATTATGGTGATTATACAGTGATTGGCAGGACGCAGGACGATGCAGCCGGCGAAGCCTTTGATAAAGTGGCGAGAACCCTTAATTTACCCTATCCCGGCGGGGTGGAGATTGATAAGCTGGCAAAGCAAGGTAATCCCGCTGCCATCCCTTTCCCAAGGGCAAAGTTGGGTGATTGTTTGAATTTTAGTTTCTCGGGGCTTAAATCCGCCGTGATAAACTATCTTAACACCGCCAAAATGAAGGGCGAGCAGGTGAATGACGCTGATATTGCCGCATCGTTTCAGGAAGCGGTGGTGGATGTGCTTACAAAAAATGCGATGGAAGCTTGCAAAGCCACGGGTTGCAACCGTTTAGCGGTGGTTGGCGGTGTGGCCTGCAACAGCCGCCTGCGGGAAGCCTTAATGGATGCCTGCGGCGAAAATGGCATAAAACTGCATATTCCAAAGCCTGTACTTTGCACGGATAATGCGGCAATGATAGCGGCGGCGGGCTACTACCACTACACAGTTAAAAATTTTGCGGATATGGCATTAAACGGCTCGCCAAGCCTGCAATTGGGGGAAGGTATATGTACTTAATTTTCGGCTTAGGTAATCCCGAAAGGCAATTTGATGGCACACGCCACAACATTGGCTTTGATGTGGTGGATTTGATAGCGAAGCGGCACGAAATTAAAATAAAAGCCACAAAATTTGATGCCTATGCTGGTGAAGGCTTTTTTAACGGGCAAAAATTGGTTTTGGTAAAGCCTACCACATATATGAACTTGTCAGGGCAAGCGGTGCGGGATTTTGTGCGCTACTACAAAATGCCCATAGAGGAGCTTATACAAAAACTGGTTGTTATTTGTGACGAAACCAACCTGCCCGTGGGGCATGTGCGTATACGCCAAAGGGGCACGGCAGGCGGGCACAATGGCATTAAAAACATCCTTTATCATTTGGGTGTGGAGGAGTTTTTGCGCATACGCATTGGTGTGGGCAAAAAGGGTGAAGGGTGGACGCAAGCAGGGCATGTGCTTTCCCGCTTTTCTAAAAGCGAGGAGGATAAGGCCGTGCAGGGCATTATAACCGCCGCCGATGTTATGGAAGATATTGTGCGCCACGGGGCGGCTTTTACCATGAACAAATATAACACCAAAAATACTGAGAGCGAGCAAACCAAGGCGGAGGGCGAGAGTGACGATGCAGCAGACTAATTTTGACCTTGCCGCACCCCTTACCCAATTGGAAAGCTTTAACCAAGTGGTTGAAACCCTTGGCAAAAAAACGCCCCAAACTGCCCTTTGCGCAGGGGCGGTGGATGGGCAAAAAAGCCATTTGGCATGGGCTTTTGGGGAAAAACTTAACAAACCATTGGTTGTAATAACCCACAGCGAAGGGCGGGCAAGGGAAATAACCCGTGACCTGTCCTTTTTCGGTGCGCCTGCCCAATACTTCCCTGCGTTGGATTTTATGGCAAATTATGTGGAAGTTGCCAGTAAAAACGTTATAATTCGGCGTTTAGCGGCTTTAACCAATCTAACCCTGCCTTTGGTTACAACGGTGGACGCCCTACTTTCGCCCTTGTCACCGCCTGATGAGTTTGCAGGATACTTCATAACCCTTAAAGAAGGACAAGAAATTGCTATTGAATGGCTTGCCAAACGACTTATAGAAATGGGATACGAAAGGGCAGAGCAGGTAGAGGGGCATGGACAATTTGCCATACGTGGCGGCATTTTAGATGTTTTTAGCCCCGCCTTGGAGCCTTTGCGTATAGATTTTTGGGGGGACGAAATAGACTCCATCCGTCATATTGATGCGGAAACCCAGCGTTCGGTTGACGGGGAAAGGCCGGCGGAAATACGGCTTTTCCCCATGAAAGAGCGGCTGGGAGAGGCTGTTGCAAACCTTTTTGACTATTTACCGGCGGATACGCTGGTTTGTCTTGACGAACCCGCCAGAATTGCCGCCCGTGCTGATGAATTGCACAACGAACACACAACATATCTGCAAGATTTGTTGGAGAGGGAGCAATTAACCCCCGATCAAGCCGCCCCTGTGATAACTTATGCAGATATTTTACAGGCAACAAACCCATTTCACAAGGTATTGTTTAACCTAATGTCCCAAACTGTGCGGGATTTTGCCCCGTCCGTCCTTGTTCATTTTGAGGGTAAGGCGGCAACCACCTTCGCAGGGCGCATCGATTTGCTGGTGGAGGATGTGCAGTACCTATTATCCCAAAACTACCAAATCATCATAACTGCCGGCAACCGGCATCGTGCTGCACGCCTTTCAGAAGAACTTGCGGTGTGGGGGCTTGTCCCTACCCAGTACGCCGGGCTACATATCCAATCCGGCGAAATTTCCGCAGGTTTTGAGTATCCCCAGCTAAAACTTGCCATAATCAGCTTTGCCGAGCCACGGGAAGGGGAGAAAAAACGGCGAAAAGTTCGCCGTGCCCCCAAAAAACGCAACCCCATAGACCATTTTACTGACCTTAATGTGGGTGACTATGTGGTGCATGATGCCCAAGGCATCGGCATTTACCAAGGCTTGGAAAAAATTGTGGTGGACGGTATAACTCGGGATTATCTTAAAATTGGCTATCGTGGGCAGGCGAATTTGTATGTGGCAATTAACCAAATGGATGCCCTGCAAAAATATATTGGTGGGGGCGAAGTTAAGCCCCAATTAAGTAAACTTGGCGGGGATGGGTGGAGCAAAACAAAAGCCCGTGCCAAAGCCGCTGTGGAAGAAGTGGCAAAAGAGCTGGTGGAGCTATACGCCAAGCGGGAGGCGGTAAAAGGGCACACCTACGGCGCAGATACAGTGTGGCAAGCGGAATTTGAAGATGCCTTTATTTTTGAAGAAACCGATGACCAGCTAACTGCCGTGGAGGATGTTAAGCGGGATATGGAAGCCCCAAAGGTGATGGATAGGCTAATTTGCGGGGATGTGGGTTATGGCAAAACTGAGGTCGCCATACGCGCCGCCTTCAAAGCCGTTTGCGACCAAAAGCAAGTGGCGTTTTTATGCCCCACCACCATCCTTGCCCAGCAACATTATAACACCTTTGTCCAGCGGATGAAGGATTTTCCCATAAACGTACAGGTGGTGTCCCGTTTCCGCAGCTCCAAGGAAACCAAGTTGGCGCTTGGTGATGTTAAATCAGGGCGGGTAGATATTTTAATAGGCACCCACCGTTTGCTGTCCGATGATGTGGAATTTAGTAACCTTGGGTTGATTATTGTGGATGAAGAGCAACGCTTTGGCGTGATGCACAAGGAAAAATTAAAGCAAAAGTGGGCGCATGTGGATGTGGTTACCCTTTCCGCAACCCCAATACCACGCACCTTGCACATGTCACTTGCAGGTATTAGGGACATGTCCATACTTAGCGAACCACCCTTGGAGCGGCAACCAATCCAAACCTATGTGTTGGAGTATAGCTCGGAAATGGTTAAATCCGCTATTACAAGGGAGCTGGCAAGGGGCGGGCAAGTTTATTACCTGCACAACCGTGTGCAAAATATTGTTAGCACAGCTGCTAAGATACAGGATTTGGTGCCTGATGCATCCGTTGCCTTTGCCCATGGCAAGATGAGCGAGCGGGAGCTGGAAAATGTAATGATGGATTTTATTGACGGGGCAATTGATGTGCTTGTTTGCACCACTATCGTGGAAAGTGGGCTGGATATTCCAAATGTAAACACCATTATCATACAAGATGCGGACTATTTAGGGCTTTCCCAGCTTTATCAGCTTCGGGGGCGGGTAGGGCGTGCGGGTCGCTCGTCGTTTGCTTATTTGATGTACCAAAAAGACAAGGTACTGACAGAAGTGGCAGAAAAACGCCTGCAAACCATAAGGGAATTTACCCAGTTTGGCGCAGGTTTTAAGATTGCCATGCGGGATTTGGAAATACGTGGCGCAGGCAACTTGTTAGGAACAAGCCAACACGGGCACATGGACGCTGTGGGTTATGAAATGTATTGCAAACTTCTGGACATTGCCATGCGGCAGATGCGCGGCATGGAACCACCAAGGGATTTTGAAACCCTGATGGATATTACCCTTGATGCCTTTATCCCCAATATCTACATTCCCCACGAAGGGCAGCGGTTGGATATTTACAAAAAAATATCCCATATAACAAACCAAACCGATTATTATGATGTGCAAGAAGAAATGGAGGACAGATACGGCACACTACCGCCATCTGCACAAAACTTGCTGGATATTGCCCTGCTAAAAGCCCGTGCAAATGCGGCAGATATAATCGCCGTAAAACAAAATGCAGGCACCATAACCCTCGCTTTTAAGCATGATGCAAAAGCGGATCCCTTAAAAATTGGTAAAATGGTGCAGGAAAGCAAGGGCAGCCTAAAATTTACCCTTGGCACAAACCCGACACTAACCTACAAAGCCCGTGATAATGAAGATATCATCGGGCAAGCGACATCGATAATACTTGCCTTTGATTAAGAAAGCATCTCACACGCCATTGCAGGCTTGTGATAGCAAGCCTGCAATGGCGTTAAGTGTTGGAAAAAACCTCTTGACTAACACCCCAATTAATTGTATAATCAAATCAGCAAAAAGGGGTAAATAAAAAAGTGTGCCTGTCTGTGCGAACTCTTCAAACAAGCCCAGACAGGCACCCAAACAGCCCCTAAAGACCTGAGAATATTCTAACTCACTCAGGTCTATTTGTCAAGCACTTCTTACACCCGACAAATAATAGACAGAAAGGTGGGTATTTTTTTATGGAAAGATACAGTGCAAAAA
>WRAX01000029.1 GCA_009779935.1 Defluviitaleaceae bacterium
ACCAATCCAAAACGGCTTGCCTTGCACTTTCGCTTTGCGAAAGCGGCCTTTGGCCGGTTTGCTGGAAGCAAACTGCTGGGCCGTTTTGGATAGCCCTCCTTCAATCACGCTTTTCAGGTGCGTGCTATATGTAATGGTGAATGAGGGCGTTCACTTTATCAGTGATTTTGTATATGAAAAGCGGCAAACCCTGCGGCATATGCGCCAAAAATGACCCCCCAATGGTTACGCAGCATATTCATCCTACCTAAACCCACTAATAACACTCAAAAACGCATCCCCATACTTATCAGCCTTAACCTGCCCAACCCCATCCACCCGCAAAAATTCGCTTATATTTGCGGGTTTTTTTGCGCACATATCCAGCAATGTGGTGTTGTGGAAAATGGTGTATGCAGGCAAATTATGTTCCTTTGCCAAATCCAGCCGCAGGGCTTTTAGGGCTTCAAGCAAGGCGGCATCCACCATTTCTTCCGTGGTAACCACCGCCTGCTTGCGCTGGCGCATTATTAACAAGGTATCTTTCGCCAAGGCCTGTTTTGCAAACTTGCCCAGCTTTATAACGGGAAACTGGTCGGTGGTTTTATGTAAATACCCCTGCGCAATCAAATATGCGGTTATGGCGGCAAGTTTTACTTTGGTTGTTTGGGTAATTCCAAATGTGGGCAGGTGGTTAAGCCCCCACTGGCGCACCTTTTCCCCATCCTTGCCCCGCAAAACATCAATTATGGTGGCAAGCCCAAAACTTTGCCCGCCATTCTCCATCCTCGCCACACAGGATATGATTTTTTGGGCATCGGTGGTAATATCTAACTCCTCAAATTCCGCATTGCAATTGCCGCAATTGCCGCAGCGGCCATCAGGGTTTTCGCCAAAATATTCCAAAATATGCCCCCGCAGGCATTGGTGGGTGTGGCAATATGCCCGCATTTGGTTAAGGCGGTGTATTTTTGCCGCCTCTTCTTCCTTGCTTAGGGTTTCCCTTGCCTCCTCAATAAAAAACATATGGGTGGCATAATCTTTATCACCATAAAGCATCAGGCACTGGGCAGGCGCACCATCCCGCCCTGCCCTGCCCGCCTCCTGGTAATAAGCCTCAATATCCTTAGGCATGTTGTAATGCACAACAAAAGATACATTGGACTTGTCAATACCCATACCAAAGGCATTTGTAGCAACCATAACCGGCGCACGGTCATGTAAAAAATCCTCTTGGTTTGCTGCCCGTTCGGCATCATCAAGCCCTGCATGGTAGCGGGTTGCGGCATATCCCAGCCGCAAAAGGTTGGCATGCACCCGCTCCACATCTTTTCGGGTTGTGCAATATATAATGCCGCTGGCATGGTCATCTTTATCAGATAAAAAGCTGTATAATGTGCGCCCCTTATCGGCGGCGTGCTGCACATCAAAACTTAAATTAGGCCTGTCAAACCCCGAAATCATCACCGTTGGGCTTTTCAGGTTAAGCTTGCCCAAAATATCATCCCGCACCCTTGGGGTGGCAGTGGCGGTAAATGCGGCAATTACGGGGCGTTTTTGCAATTGGGCAACAAAATTTGGTATAGCCGTATAACTTGGGCGAAAATCCTGCCCCCACTGGGAAATACAGTGGGCTTCATCCACTGCCAAAAGGGGTATTTGGGCATGGGCGCAAAAGGCTAAAAAATCATAACTCATAAGCCTTTCGGGGGCAACGTAAATTAGCTTATATACACCATTTTCTGCATTATACAGGGCTTTTTCCATCTGCCGCTCCGTTAAAGTGGAATTTAGAAAGGCTGATGGGATGCCAAGCTGATTAAGGGCATTAACCTGATCCTTCATCAACGAAATAAGGGGCGAAACCACAATGGTAACCCCGCCAAGCATCATGGTGGGCACTTGAAAACAAATGGACTTGCCAGCACCCGTGGGCATAATACCCAAAACATCCCTGCCATCCAAAATATCCCCAATAAGCCCATCCTGCCCATATCTAAAACTGTCGTATCCAAAATAAGTTTTTAGAATTTCTGTTGCCTCCAAGCCAAGCCCCCCCATTAATGTGAACACACTCTAATTTTAACACATTCCGCAACTTTTGGCAAACCCCCCGGCAAAATGTGTTACACAACCACAGATGGCACAACATAAGGGCAGGGCTCTATAATTATGTTGACAGGCATCAGCAGGTCTGCTAAAATAAAGATGAGGTGATACTTATCCCAACTTTAACAGGCATTTTATACGCCCTACCCGGCGGCATCATAGCCATAATCGCCCACGAATATGCCAAGTCCGTGGCGGCATACACCTTAGGTGATAAAAGCATAAGGGGCAAAGGCAGGCTTTCCCCAAACCCCTTTAAGCACATGGATGCTTTGGGCTTTATTTTCATGACGGTTTTCCGCTTTGGCTGGGGCAACCCTGTGGGCATCAACTTCTTTACATTTCCCAACAAGCGCAAGGCAACTGCAGTTATTTTTGCAGTACCATTTTTAACCAATATAATTTTGGGCGTGGTTTTTATGCTTGCCACCCGCTTTTGGGTTGCGGGTATGGATTGGTCTAATCAAACCCATCTCCACATCTTTATGATACTACGCACCGCCGCCCACATTAATATAGGGCATGCCCTTTTTAACCTACTGCCCATCCACCCCCTTAGCGGCACAATGCTGCTTAATGCCCTATCCCCTGCCGCCGCCCTAAAAATGGCGCAATATGAGAAAATTTTGCAATTGGTGCTTGCCTTCTTCATCCTGCTTGGCGGTGCGCAAGCCGTATTCGGCAACTTGTCAATCCTGTTTTTGGAAGCATTTTGGTTATAAATAACACAACATAGAGGAGAGAGATTTTATGGATTCAAGAATTACCAGCCTGGCAAAAAACATTGTAAACTACTCCTGCGCCCTTAAACCCGGCGAAAAGGTGCTTATCCAAGCTTTTGGAACAGAATCGTTACCGCTTGTGCGCCAAATTATTAAAGAAGTGCATGCCATCGGCGCAATCCCCTTTGCAGAAACCCATGTGGCAACCGTAAGGCGGGAGTTGCTGCTGGGCGCAACTGACGAGCAGATAGAAACCTGGGCAAAAGTTGATGCAGAGCTTATGAGCCAAATGGATGCTTATATAGGCATACGTGGCGGCGAAAACCCATCCGAAATGTCCGATGTGCCTGCAGATAAAATGCACCTTTACCAAACCAAATACCAAAAACCCGTACACACCAGCATACGTGTGCCAAAAACCAAATGGGTTGTTATGAATTATCCAAGCTATTCCATGGCACAGGCAATGGATACCAGCTTGGAGGATTTTGAGGACTTTTTCTTCAAAGTTTGTAATTTGGATTATGCCAAGCTTTCCGCCGCCATGGATAAATTAGTGGATAAAATGGCAAAAACCGACAAAGTGCGCATAACAGGCCCCGGTACGGACCTTACCTTCTCCATCAAAGGCATGCCGCCAATAAAATGCGCAGGCACCCACAATATCCCGGATGGGGAGGTTTACCTTGCCCCCGTAAAGGACAGTGTAAACGGCACAATAAGCTACAACACCCCCAGCCGCTACCAAGGCTTTGTTTTCGAAGATGTGGTGTTTAAGTTTGAAAACGGTAAGATTGTGGAAGCCAGCGCAAATGACAATGAAAAACTTCTGCGCATACTGGATACAGACGAAGGCAGCCGCTATATAGGCGAATTTGCCATCGGTGTAAACCCTTATATCAACAAACCCATGATAAACACCCTATTTGATGAGAAGATTGCAGGCAGCATACACTTTACCCCCGGCAATGCTTACGATATTTCCTTTAACGGCAACCGCTCCGCTGTGCATTGGGATTTGATTTTGCGCCAAACCACCGAATGCGGCGGCGGCGAAATGTATTTTGATGATGTACTTGTCCGTAAAAACGGCATTTTCGTGGTGGATGAGCTTAAACCACTTAACCCGGATAATTTCTAAATTTTAACAGCTAATTGTGCTTGAAATTTGCCGAACTTTGTGGTATAATGTTAACAAAGGGGTTGGCAAGGTGCTTACATTCACATTCTAACGCAAAAACCAAAAATACACCACTGCACCATGCGTGCAGTGGTGCTTATAGTATAGATGGACTTAAAGAACACTACATATTTGGAGGAGGCAGAGTAGGATGAGCAGAAAATTAAAACAAAGGGTGGCGGAACTTGAAGCAATGCTTGCCCAATCACAAAGCGAGACGGAAGCTTTAGCGGAAGAAACCACCCGCATAAGCAAAGAAATTGCAAGAAAAAACTGGTATGTACGGGCAGATGTTAGCAAAATGGGCATGGTTAGCAAAAAAGCCCTTTCCAACTTCAACAACGCCCTTGATTTGATGACAGGCGCAATTAACGACACACCCGTGCCCATAGGTATTTTCGATTCCGATTCACGTATTTTATTCGGCAACAAGGCGTTTTTGGCACAGGGCTTTCAAGTGGGCAAATCCCATTACGAAGCCAGCCCTTCCGATTGTAATAGGGAGCTGGACGACCGCATCCGTGGCGTGGTGCGCAGCGGGCAGGCGTCAAAATTCCTGCTTACCACAAAAAGCCCAACGGGCGTGGAGCTTTTAGAGGAGTTTCATGTAGGCCCATTGCGGGATAAGGAAGGCAAAATAACCTCCGCCATCGTAATAAATGCAGATGCCAGCGAGATTGTTAAAAGCCAAAAAGTGGCAGCCTACCTTAAATACGAAGCCGGTGACATCGTTAAAAAGTTTAACGAAGGCATGGGCGCAGGCTTTTTGCGGCTTGATTTTGAAGTGGAGCCTTATGATGCCGATACCGAATCTGCCGGGCTTGCCTTTACCCAAATAAGCGATACTTTGAAGAAAACCATTGCATTTATCAAGGATTATATTGATGAGATTAACGGCATACTTGCCGCCGTTGCCGATGGAGACTTAACCACAAACATCACACGGGAATATAGGGGGGATTTTGCCACAATCCGTGGCAGTATCAACAATATTATTTCCAGCCTATCCAACACCATGTCGGAAATCCAATCCGCTTCCGACCAGGTTTCAAGCGGCGCACATCAAATTTCCACCAGCGCATCGGATTTGGCATCGGGCTCGCAAGACCAGGCAGTTAGTATTGAAGAGCTTAACACATCCATCGAGATGATTACGGCACAAACCAAGAAAAATGCCGAATCTGCCAATATAGCCAACGATTTGTCCGGTAAAAGCGAGGGTAATGCTCAAGCAGGTAATGCCGCCATGAAACAAATGGTGGATGCCATGGAGCAGATTAAGGAATCCAGCAACAATATCAGCAAAATCGTTAAAACCATACAGGACATTGCCTTCCAAACCAACCTACTTGCCCTAAACGCCAGCGTAGAAGCGGCAAGGGCAGGCGAACATGGTAAAGGCTTTGCAGTGGTGGCGGACGAGGTGCGCACGCTTGCCGGCAGAAGCCAAGCGGCCGCAACCGAAACCACAACCCTTATACAAGACAGCATCCACAGGGTGGAGGTGGGCTCAACCATCGCCACGGACACATCCGTTTCCCTGGATGCCATTGTGGAAAGTGCCGGAGAGGTTTTGGCAGTTATAAGCAGTATATCCGCCGCCAGCCAAGAACAGGCAGAAGCCATCTCCCAGATAAGTGACGGGCTTGCGCAAATTTCCCTGGTTGTGCAAAACAACTCCGCCGTATCACAAGAAGCAGCCGCATCAGCGGAGGAACTTAACAGCCAAGCAGATTTACTGCGCCAGTTGGTTTCCTACTTTAAGCTGTAAACTAAAATAGCTTTATTTAACCATACAGGAGTGGGCAGAATTGCCCACTCCTTGAAAGTGGTGCCAAAGCAGGAAATTTATATTTTGAATAAGGCAAAAGCAGAAGGTGTTAATGACAAAAAAGCTCTTTTCAACTGACGAAAGTTATAAGCAAATGATTAAGAAGTACAATAAAGTTGATGGCTTCTTAGTTTTTGCTTTTTTTGCGTTATATCTGATTTTGTTATATCTAACAGGTCAGGTATTGATTCATTTTAACATGCTTATCACCGCTCCTTTTGGTATAACAACTGCCGTTTTAGTATTCGTGCTGGTTCGCATACGTAAACAAACCTTAAAAACAATAGGAATTACAAAATCCAACTTTCTCAGGTCATCTTTGGTTGGCCTTGTGTTAAGCATGCCTCTTATAATTTTTAATGTGGTGCCGGAGATTATTGCAATATCCCAACCAATCCAACCTTTTGATGTTTTGTACTCTGTTTTTTTCTATCTCATTGTCATTTCTTTTAGTGAAGAAATAATTTTTAGAGGATACATACAACCAAGACTTCACGGGTTAATAAAATATGATTTTTTAGCCATAGCCGCAGGCGGCATAATGTTTTCCGCAATGCACATACCATTCCAAGCAGCTTTATATTATTTTCAAAATGGGAAGTTTTGGCCAAGCTGGATAACTCCGATACAGCTACTTCTGTGGTTTGGATGGCATGTCGTATTCAACATAATATATCGTAAATATAATTCTTTGGCGGGCCCTGTCATACTTCACTTTTTTATGAATTTCACAATTATTCAGGCTGTGTTTTTTATATAAAGCGTACATTTAAGGGACGGGCACAGTTGCCCGTCCCTTACCCGTTGGCAATTACCCAACAAAGTGTTGACGAAATTTGGGGCAAAGGATATAATATAAGTTAAACTGCCAACAATTTGGGGGATATGATGAAACCAATAATATTAATTGTAATGGACGGGGTTGCCCTGTCGGATAAAACCGAAGGCAATGCAGTTTCGGGGGCTTTTACCCCTAATTTAGATTATTTGATGCAACACCACCCATGGACAAAAATAAAGGCACACGGGCAGGCAGTTGGCCTGCCTGATGATGGGGACATGGGCAATTCGGAAGTGGGGCATAACGCCCTTGGTTGCGGCCAAATTTACGCCCAAGGGGCTAAATTGGTAGATAAAGCCATAGTTAGCGGACGCATATTTGCAAATCCCGTATGGCAAAATTTGGTTAAAGGTGATACTCTGCATTTCATCGGGCTTTTAAGCGATGGCAAGGTGCATGCCAATATTGAACATTTAATCGCCCTTATACACAAAGCCTATGATGACGGGGTTAAGCGGGTACGCATCCAC
Organism: Defluviitaleaceae bacterium; assembly: GCA_009779935.1. Classification (GTDB taxonomy): domain Bacteria; phylum Bacillota; class Clostridia; order Lachnospirales; family WRAX01; genus WRAX01. Next base: position 7,133 of record WRAX01000029.1, read on the forward strand.
ACCCTGCTGGATGGGCGGGATGTTGCGGCACAGTCCGCCTTAGATTATATAGCCAAACTGGAAATTGTACTGGCACAGCTTAATTGCGACCATTTTGACGCACGCATCGCATCAGGCGGCGGGCGGCAGCGCATCACCATGGACAGATACGGCGCAAATTGGCAAATGGTGGAAGATGGTTGGAATGTCCATGTAAACGGCATTGGCACTAAGCACGGTTCCGCCAGTGAAGCCGTAACCGCTGCACGCCAAACAAATCCCAATATTATAGACCAGGACCTGCCCCCTTTCGTCATCGCCGAAAACGGTGCGCCCATCGGCAAAATAAACGATGGGGACAGTGTGCTGCTAATAAATTTCCGTGGGGACCGTGCCATGCAGCTGTCCCAAGCCTTTGATTTACCTAATTTTAACAAATTTGACCGTGTGCGGGTGCCAAAGGTCTATTTTGCGGGCATGTTGCAATACGATGGGGATTCCCATTTGCCAACCAATTACCTTGCCAACCCGCCCAATATCCAAAACACATTAACGGACCTGTTGGCAAGCCATGGTATACGCCAATTTGCCGTAAGCGAAACCCAGAAATACGGGCACATGACCTATTTTTGGAATGGCAACCGCACAGAAAAGCCCAACCCAGCCTTAGAGGATTGGGTGGAGATAAACAGCGATATTTTGCCCTTTGAGCAACGCCCGTGGATGAAGGCAGCAGAAATTACCGACCAAGTAATTTACGCCCTGCAAAGCGGGCAATATGGCTTGATAAGGGCAAATATGCCAAATGGGGACATGGTAGGGCATACAGGCTGCTACCATGCCGCCACCATTGCCGTTTCCGCTGTGGATTTGTGCTTAGGGCGCATTATGGAAGCGGCAAAAGCGGCAGGTTCCACCCTAATCATCACCGGGGACCATGGCAACGCCGACGAAATGACGGAAGCCGATGGCAAAACCCTAAAAACCGCCCATACCCTAAATCCCACACCCTTTATAATTTACAGCGATGATGATATACGCATAAAACAAGGCGAATACGGCCTTGCCAATGTTGCCGCCACAATAGCAACACTGTTAAACCTACAACCCCACCCCTCTTGGGAACAGTCCATAACATAGGACGAGGGCAGACGTACACTAAAAAGGAGAAATTAAGAAATATGGACATAATAAAAACTTTACAAGAAGAATTTGGCATAAGAGAAAACTACCTAACCGCCACCATCGGGCTGATTGACGAGGGTAACACAATCCCCTTTATCGCCCGCTACCGTAAAGAAGTTACAGGCTCGCTTGATGACCAAGTGCTGCGGGAATTAGCAGACAGGCTAATTTACCTGCGCAAACTGGACGAAACCCGCCAGCAATACAAAAACGCAATTGAAGAGCAAGGTAAGATGACCGAAGAAATTGCCGCAGCCCTTAATGCCGCCCAAACACTGGCGGTTTTAGAGGATATTTACCGCCCATACCGCCCAAAGCGGCGTACCCGTGCCACCATCGCCAAAGAAAAGGGGTTAGAGCCCCTCGCCTTGTCAATTTTCGCCCAAGACTTAACCGAACACGTAGAAAATATTGCCGCAGATTTTGTAAACGAAGATTTGGGCGTAACAAATATTTCCGAGGCAATATCAGGCGCAATGGACATTATAGCAGAAATGATTTCCGATGATGCGGACCACCGTGCAACCCTACGCAAGCTTTTCCACGAAAAAGGCTTTTTAACCAGCACCGCAACGGATGCCGATGCCCAATCGGTTTACGAAATGTATTATGAATTTAGCGAGCCTGTAAAAAAACTGGCAGGACATAAAGTGCTTGCAATTAACCGTGGCGAAAAAGAGGGGTTTTTGAAAGCCTCCATAGATGTGGAGGAGGCGGATGCGCTAACAAAATTGGAAAAAGCCATAAACCTGCACAATGCCTACACAGCACAAATTATCAGCGATACCATTGCGGACAGTTATAAACGCCTAATCCAACCATCCATGGAGCGGGAGATAAGAAGCACCCTATCCGAGCAAAGCGAAGAAGGGGCAATGAAGGTGTTTGCCACCAACCTGCGCCAACTGCTGCTTGCCGCCCCAATTAAAGACAAGGTTGTAATGGCACTGGATCCGGGCTTTCGCACAGGCTGTAAAATGGCAGTTATTGATGGCATAGGCAATGTGCTTTGCACCGAAATCATCTACATCCACCAGCCTGACAATGCCAAAAGGTTGATAAGCAGCAAAATAAACCAGCACAGCGTGGATATTGTTGCAATTGGCAATGGCACCGCCAGCCGTGAAACGGAAGCTTTGGTAGCAGAAACCCTTAGCGCGGTCGGCGGCAATGTGCTTTATACAATCGTTAACGAATCGGGTGCATCGGTATATTCTGCCAGCAAATTAGCGGCGGAGGAATTTCCCGATTTTGATGTTGCTCTGCGCTCCGCCGTATCAATAGGGCGCAGATTGCAAGATCCGCTGGCAGAGCTGGTAAAAATCGACCCAAAAAGCATCGGCGTTGGGCAGTATCAGCATGATATGAACCAAAACCGCCTTGCGGACGCCCTCAGCGGCGTGGTGGAGGATTGTGTAAACACCGTCGGCGTGGACTTGAACACCGCCAGCCCTTCCCTACTATCCTATGTGGCGGGTATAAGCTCCACCGTATCCAAAAACATCCTAAAACACAGGGAAACCGAGGGCAAATTCAAAAACCGCCGTGGGCTTTTGAAAGTTAAAGGGCTTGGCCCCAAGGCTTTTGAGCAATGCGCAGGCTTTTTGCGCATAACCGATGGAGATAATCCACTGGACAATACCGCCGTACACCCCGAAAGCTACGATGTGGCCAAAAAACTACTGGATACCGCGGGATGGGGTCTCGCCCCCGCCCAAACCCGCAAGCTGGATACAAAAACCCTTTCAGCAGATTTGGGCATAGGCGAGCCCACCTTAAAAGACATCCTAAAAGAGCTGGAAAAACCCGGCCGTGACCCCCGCGATGAAGCCGAAGCACCCATGCTGCGCAGCGATGTGCTAACCATGGATGATTTAACAGAGGGTATGAAGCTTAAAGGCACCGTGCGTAATATCATGGATTTTGGTGCGTTTGTGGATATTGGCGTGCATCAGGATGGGCTTGTGCACATCTCCCAAATGGCAAATAAGTTCGTTAAACACCCATTTGAAGTCGTCTCCGTAGGTGATATTGTGGATGTTACCGTACTGGGGGTGGATGTTGCCAAAAAAAGAATTTCTCTGTCCATGCGCTAATCAACTAATTTAATAAAAGGGTTTTGAAATAAAATGTCGTATTTAGATATAGAGGGGGGTGAGGCAGTTGGTTTATTCCCAAGATGTGTTGGAGGATTTGCGCCAAGGTAATGATATTGTGGATGTTATATCCGGCTACGTGGCCCTGCGCCAGCAAGGGGCAAACCACATGGGTCTTTGCCCGTTTCATCGGGAAAAAAGCCCCTCATTCTCCGTTTCTGCCCCACGCCAGCTATACCATTGTTTTGGTTGCGGCGAAGGTGGCAATGTTATCACATTTATAATGAAGATTGAGAATTTCAGCTTTATTGATGCGGTAAAGTTTTTAGCAGATAGGATAAATTACCGCCTGCCCGAAAAAACCTCCGCCCCATCAGTTTCCACTGAGGAAAAAGGTAGGATGCACGAAGCTTATGCCCTTGCAGCACGGTTTTATTACGATATTTTGCAAAGCCCAAAAGGCCGCCCTGCTTTGGCTTATTTGGAACAACGCAAACTTGCCCCCGCCATACAGCGTAAATTTGGGCTGGGCTTTTCCTCCCAAGGTAGCGATTTGCGGGATTTTCTTGTAAGCAAGGGCTTTGCTGATGGTTTTTTGGTAAAAGCAGGGCTTGCCATGGAGGGTAGCCGAGGGTTTTATGACCGTTTTAGAAGCCGCCTAATGTTTCCCATTTTTGATGTGGCAGGCAAAATAATAGGTTTTGGCGGGCGCATTATAGGGGATGGGGAGCCAAAATACCTAAATTCCCCCGAAACGCCGATATTTGACAAATCCCGCACCCTATACAACCTTAACAATGCCCGCACCACAAAAAAACAAACCCTAATTTTAGTTGAAGGTTATATGGATGTTATTGCATTACATCAAGCGGGCATCAAAAATGTGGTAGCCGCCCTTGGCACGGCTTTTACAGCCAACCACGCCCGCATATTAAAGCGATATTGCAACAATGCAGTAATTTTGTTTGATACTGATGGGGCAGGCACAAAAGCCGCCTTGCGGGCAATCCCCCATCTTTATTCGGCGGGTTTGGGTATTAAGGTGTGCCGCCTAACAAACGCCAAGGACCCGGACGATTACATACAAGAATTTGGTGTACAAGCCCTTGCGCAGGAGCTATCCCAATCACAAGATTTTGTGGATTTTCAGGTACAAACAGCAGGGCAAGGGGTTGACATGGGTCAAACCGCCCAGCGCATAGGCTTCACAAAGGCTGCGGCGGCAATTATAGCCACCCTAAACTCCCCCGTAGAACGTGAAGCATATGCAAGGGATATGGCGGACAAGTATCAAATGGACGAACTTGCGTTAAAAGAAGAGGTTGCCATAATTTCCGGCAGTGATGGGGAGGATTTTGTACCAACACCTCAAACCCGCCCCGTTACGGTTTACAACAACAAACAAAGCAGCAAAGCGTTTAGCGAAGCGGCCTCCCACATCCTGTCCACCATGACAAGCGATGGGGCGTTTTGTGAAAAAATAACCCAATATTTAACAGGGGAAGAATTTGCTGATACCGTTTTGGAAGCCGCTTTTGCAAAAATATTACAAGCCCGTGAAAAAGGCAAAGAAATTGCCCCCGCAGACATTGTAACAGCTTTTGAAGATTTGGATGACCAGCAAAAAATCAGCAGAACCTTTGTCCAGCCGCCGGAATACGATAATGGCGAGGACAAATATATGGCACTGGCGCACCAAATTACATTAATAAAAATTGCCCACCTGACAAGGCTTATGGCAGATGCCGCCCAAAATAACGATTTGGAAGCCCTGTCACAACTGTCATTTAATCGAAAAAAGCTGGAAGCCCAGAAAATAGCGTTTTAAGTAGCCGCAAATTAACTCCAAACACAATTCCACTCTCCCTCTAATCTGCCGCTAAATAGCTAAAAACAAGCCATTTCGCTAATGATTCTCTGGTCGGTGAAATTAGGTTGGAGTAAATCTGCACTTACTTAACGGTATATCAAGGGAAATGTTGGATAATAATAGATTTTGTACATATGAAAGGGATGGTTGCGTGAAGCCGTTAGAGCAAGGGGATTTTAAGGATAAGGTTGAACAGCTGGTGTCAATTGCCCGCACAAAGGAGAATCTTTTGTCAAAAGGCGAACTGGCAGAGCTTATGGCAACCGTTGGTGCGGACATATCTAAAATAGATGCCGTAACCAAGCAACTAAGCACCTATGGCATCGATATTTACGATGATACCGTAGTGGTTGATGTGCCTGACGAATCCAACGACAATGCTTTGGACGTGGTGATGGATGAGGATTTTGAAGCAACCATCGATAAAGAATTGGCAGCAGAGCTGGAAGCCGAATTGGCAGAGCTGGATTTGGAAGTGTTGGCAGATGAGCTGGTAGAACAGGTCAAAATGGACCCCGAAAAGGAAATAGAGCTTGCCGTAGCCGAAGCCAATGTAAATGTGGATGACCACGTGCGCATGTACTTGAAGGAAATTGGCAAAGTACCCCTATTAACACAAGAAGAGGAGAACGAACTTGCCCTGCTAATGGAAGCGGGCGACAAAGCCGCCAAAAAACGGCTGGTTAGCTCCAACCTGCGCCTTGTGGTAAGCATCGCCAAGCGGTATGTGGGGCGTGGCATGCACTTTTTGGATCTTATCCAAGAAGGTAACTTGGGGCTTATTAAAGCCGTGGAAAAATTTGACTATCGTAAAGGCTTTAAGTTCTCAACCTACGCAACTTGGTGGATACGCCAAGCCATCACCCGTGCCATTGCCGACCAGGCACGCACCATCCGCATTCCCGTGCATATGGTGGAAACCATTAACAAGTTGTTGCGTGTTTCCAAACAACTGCTGCAAGAGCTGGGCAGGGAGCCAAATGCGGACGAAATTGCAAAAGAAATGCAGGTAACGGTGGAAAAGGTGCGGGAGATTATGAAACTTTCCCAAGACCCGGTATCGCTGGAAACCCCCATCGGCGAGGAAGAAGACAGCCACATCGGAGACTTTATTGCCGACAACGACCTGCCGCCCCCCGATGCGGCCGCAGCCACCACCCTGTTAAAAGAGCAGCTGATGAATGTGCTGGATACCTTAACAGAGCGGGAGAAAAAAGTGCTCATCCTCCGCTTTGGCTTGGAAGATGGTAAAGCACGCACGCTGGAAGAAGTTGGTAGGGAATTTCAAGTAACAAGGGAGCGCATCCGCCAAATAGAAGCCAAAGCCCTGCGAAAACTGCGCCATCCCGGGCGCAGCAAAAAATTAAAGGATTATTTGGAGTAGAATGCAGCTAAGTACAAGATTGTTAAAAGTTGCTGAGTTGGTGCGCCATAACACTTTGGTGGACATTGGTACGGATCACGCCCACCTGCCCATATTTTTGGCGCAAAGGGGGCGTATTTCTGTTGGTTTAGCAACAGACATTGCCCAAGGCCCCTTAAAGCGAGGGCACAAAAACGCCAAGGATGCTGGTGTTGCACATATCATCCGGTTTCACCAGGGTAAGGGGCTTGCAGGTGTAAAAATTGGCTTTTATGAAACCTGCACAATCACAGGTATGGGTGGCGAAACGATTATCGCTATTTTGCGGGATAATATCAAGGTGGCAAAAAGCTTTAAGCAGCTAATTTTGTCACCCCAGCGGGATGCGCTTAATTTGCGCCGTTTTTTACACTCAAAAGGCTTCGCTATCCACCACGAGGAAATTGTGGAAGACGGCAACAAGCTATATAATATTTTGGATTGCAAACCAAACCCCGAAAACCCTTATAATGAGGCAGGCTACGCCTTTGGGCAAGTTTTGATTTCAAACCGCCATCCGTTACTAAGCAAGCTTATTAACTTAGAAATACAAAAATTGAAAAATATACCATTTAACACTCTGCCGCCCCAAAGGCAGACAGAATTGGAAAAGTATAGCAAGCTTTGTTTGGAGGTACTAAAATGTCTGTAAAAATGCAGGATATTATCACCGCTTTGGAAAACCTTGCACCGCTTCATATTGCGGAGGATTGGGACAATGTAGGACTGATACTGGGCCGACGCCAAACTGATGTTTCCAAGGTTTTGTTAGCCTTAGATGCAACAGATGAAATTGTGGGCGAGGCCATAAAACTGGGTTGCGAGGCCATAATCACCCATCATCCGCCAATTTTCAAACCCATCACCCGCATCAATGATGACAATGCCCGTGGCATCCGCTTTTTAACGCTGATAGAGCGGGGCATGGCTGTATATGCCTGCCACACCAATTTGGACAGTTGCATAGGCGGCATAAATGACATGCTTTTTGACATTTTGGAACTTGCCAACAAGGAATACATATGCGAAAGCAAACCCGATGTTTTTGCCGCCCGTGCAGGCCTTTTAACTAAGGGGATGACTTTGGAAGGATTTGCAAATTTTGTTAAAAAAAGGTTAAACCTACCCTTTGCAAGCTTTGTTGGTGATGCAGATGCAAAAGTACACAAAGTGGGCATTTTGGGCGGGGCAGGCTCGGATATTAAATTTTTCCGTGGGGCGTTAAAGGCTGGTTGCGACACTTTTGTAACAGCCGACATAAGATATATACCAGCCCTGCAAGCCCAAGATTTAGGGCTAAATTTAGTAGAAGCCACCCACTATGGCAGCGAAATAATTTTTGCTGATGGTATTAAAAAATACTTAGGCCAGCATTTACCAAACTTGGAGGTTTTTGTATCCAATGTAAATGGGCAACCTTTTAAGGGGGTATAAAAATGGCACAATATCCGCATTTAGCCGCAAAAGTGGATAATAAAATTGTAGAACTTTCCCAGTTGCCGCAAGATGCCGAAGGTGTGGAGTTTTTAGATATCACAAACCCCCATGCCTACCGTGTTTACCAGCGTTCGCTGGTTTTTGTGATGATACATGCCGCCCGCAAGGTGCTTGGCACCAACATACGTGTGGTGGTGGAGCATAGTATAAACAAAAACTATTACTGCGAAATTTTTAAGGACGGTTTTGACCTGTCCCCCGAGGTTTTGGCGCAGATAAAAAAAGAAATGCAGGATTTAGTAGATTTGGATCTGCCAATAAGCAAGCATCAACTAACCATAGATAAAGCCCGCCAAATAGCAGAAAAGATGAATTTGCCGGACAAAGTGCGCCTTTTAGCATATCGCACCACATCCGTTGTAAACTTTTATGAATTGGATGGCTTTTATGACTATTTTTATGGCCCAATGGCCGCCAGCACGGGATGCCTGACCAAATTTGACCTAATCCAAGAAAAAGAAGGATTTTTCCTAATTTTTCCCGACCCTCAAAATCCCCAACAGTTTAGCGAGCGGCGTAATGTTGCCAAGCTATCCCAGGTTTTCCGCCAATCCAACAATTGGGCAAGAATCCTAAAAATCGACACCGTTGGTGCGCTTAATGACCAAATTTGCGCAGGCAAAGCAGGTGACATTATACGTGTAAGCGAGGCTTTGCACGAAAAATCCATCGCAAAAATAGCTGATGAAATTTATAGCCTTAACAAAAAGGTTGTGCTAATTGCAGGGCCTACCAGCTCGGGTAAAACCACATTTTCCCACCGCATTTGCGTACAGCTGCGGGTAAACGGGCTAACCCCCCACGCCATCGGCCTGGATGACTATTATATCAACCGTGACGAAACCCCGCTGGATGCTGATGGCAAGCCCGATTTTGAAAGCATACGTGCCATCGATGTGGCGCAGTTTAGCCGTGATATAGAAGCACTTGTACGTGGCGAAACCGTGCAAATGCCCAGCTACAACTTTTTAACCGGCATGAGAGAGCATAAGGGCAGATTTTTGCGGATGAACACTGATGATGTGCTGGTTATCGAAGGCTTACACGGGCTAAATCCGGCACTTTCCAGTAAAATTGATGATGGCTTAAAATACAAAATCTTCATATCCGCCTTAACCCAGCTTAACCTGGATGACCATAACAGGATACCCGCCAGCGACACCCGCAAAATACGCCGAATTGTGCGGGATAACCACTATCGTGGCTTTGATGCCAAGCGCACCATTGATATGTGGCCAAGCGTTGTAAAGGGCGAGCAAGGCAACATTTTCCCCTTCCAAAGCGAAGCGGATGAGATTTTCAATTCCGCCCTTGTATACGAATTATGTATTTTGAAGCAATATGCCATGCCCCAGCTTTTCGCCATCCGCCCGCAGGATGAGGCTTATTTGGAAGCCGTCCGCCTGCTTAAATTTTTGGATTGCTTTATGGGTATCATGGAAAATGAAGTACCAAACACATCCCTTTTACGGGAGTTTATCGGCGGGAGTTGTTTCAAGTGAAGCGCAAGCACAAAGCCACATTAATAATCCTTATTTTTGTTGCCGTTTTGGCATTTTCGGGCATCCTGATAAGCTCTGCCCGCTGGCTAAGGGTTTATAGGCACGTGGTGTATTTTGACAATTTGCCACCCCATCTGCATGGCCTTCGCATATTGCAAATTTCTGATTTGCACGCCAATAATCCCGATTTTATCAGCCTAAACATTTGGCAGTATATATACAATTTGGATTTTGATGTTGCCGTCATAACCGGCGATATTATCATGGATGGCCGATGGGGCAACCCTTGCAGGGTGGGCGACTTGCGCCCCCATCAACAATATTTAGCAGCCTTGGCAAGCCGTGTGCCAACCTTTTTCGTGGAAGGCAACCACGAAGCCGAGCAAATGGCGGAATTGCGCCCGTTGTTAGAAAGCCTTGGCATAATCGTTTTACAAAACCAAACCTACTTATTAGAATTTGGCAACAGCACACTGAAAATTGTTGGAACCAGGGATTTTTCCGCCATGATGCGGGACACAGACACATTTGGTGATATGTTTGCCCTTTTTACAAACCCTGCCGATTTTCGTTTGGTGCTAACCCACAACCCCCGCATTTTCGATAAAATCAAGGATAATGGACAAATGTTGGTGCTGGCCGGCCACACCCACGGCGGACAAGTGCGCCTGCCCTTTATGCCAACCCTTTTCGCCGGCGGGCAAGGTGTTTTCCCTGCCTACGGCGATGGTTTTTATTGCCACAAAAACGCTGTTTTGTATGTTTCCCGTGGCGTTGGCACCACATACTTCCCCGTGCGCTTTTGGAACCGCCCAGAAATTGCCATCTTGGAACTTCGATAGTAGCACAGTAAATTACGCCAGATGGCGTTGGTCTTCGTAGAAATGGTTTTTTCATTTTGCTACACTATAAAGGGCGGCTATCGCATGCAGATAGCCGCCCTTTATAGGTGTATGGTTTTGTATTGTTTATAATTTGAAGAATGACACCAGCTGCCTCAAAACTTCGGCTTGCGAGTTTAATTCTTCCGAAGCCGCCGCCGTCTCTTCGGAAACGGCTGAATTGTTTTGCACCACTTTTGATATCTGCCCAAGCCCATCACCAATATTTGCAATTGCTTCCGCCTGTTCTTTTGAAGCGGCCGAAATGTTGCCGATAACCGCAAGCACTTCATCTGCACTTTCCACAATTGCACTTAACGATTCTGCAGTGGTTTCGGCAATATTCGAACCGGCACCTACACGGCGTATAGAATCGTCGATAAGTTCCGTTGTTTCTTCGGCGGCTTTTTGGCTTCTCCCTGCAAGGTTTCTTACTTCATCCGCAACAACGGCAAAACCTTTGCCGTGCTCCCCGGCCCTTGCCGCTTCTACAGAAGCATTTAGTGCCAATAGGTTTGTTTGGAAAGCTATGTCCTGAATAGTCTTCACAATTTGGGATATATTGTTAGACGATTCTTTTATTTGCACCATAGCCCCAACCATTTGCCTCATGGCCTCGTTACCCTCTTGGGCATTAATTGCAGATTTATTGGATAAATCGTTGGCGGTTACGGCATTTTCCGCATTTCGTGCTGTCTGCTGGTTAATCATTTCTATGGTGGCATTAAGTTCTTGCACAGAGCTTGCTTGTTCTTGCGTGCCACTTGATAAATCGGTTGCGCTGGCGGAAATTTGGTTTGCACCTTGCAATACTTGGTCGGCAGCTATTGATATCTCGGTCATGGTTCTGTTAAGGCTTGTAGAAATGTTATTTATCGGTTGTTTAAGCAAGTCAAAGTTTCCTATAAAATCACGCTGTATCGTTTTGGTTAAATCCCCATCCGACATAGCCGACAGCATTTCTGCTACTTCACCTAAATAGCTGTTTAAGTTATTTACCATATTATTAACCGCATCACTGATTGCTTTGAAATCGCCTTTATAGTCACCAGATACTTGCACACCCAAAAACTCGCCCTTTGACATCCTGTCCATAACATCACGAATTTCTACAATTGGCTTGTCTATGGCTTCGGCTATGCTATTCAGTCCAACCATAATTTCACGCCAATCACCTTTGTACTTATCAGCGTCAATATGAAAAAGCAAGTTGCCTTTTACCGCTGCCGATTCTATCATTAAATTAATTTCAGCTGTTACAGCTTTTAAGTTAGCTGTGAAATTGTTGACTGTTTTAGGGATAACGGACCAGTCGCCAACCCATTTTCCTTCTTCAATAATTACATTAAAATCGCCGCCGCTTATCTCGTTAAGGGCATCAGCCAAACTGAATATCTCTTCGGTATTTTGAGAAAGAATACAATTTACAAGCCCAACAACTTCTTTGAAAGAATTGTTGTATTTGTTTTCTTCTATCGTATATCGCATATTTCCAACTTCCAAATACTGGTTATGCGCCTCGGCCAAATCATCCATAATTGACTTGATTACATCGACAAGAATAATAACGTCCTTTGTCAGCATTCCTATTTCATCATTGGAAGTATTTACTTTATTAATATTTACATTAATGTTGCCTGCCGCCACTTCCTTGACGGTTCGATTAAGTGTTTTGATGGGTTTGATAAACTGGCGTGATAGGAAGAAAAGTGACAACGCTATAATTGCGCCCAAAATAGCAGTTATCCAGCCTAAAACCATGGCCATCACTCTATTAACCGGAGCATTTACAGCAGAAGCAGGTACGGCAGTTACCAATGTCCAGCCGGTGGTATCCATTCTCAGCGGCAGAAAATAGGTATCCGTGCCGTCTATGTTTGGCATGCGCACTCTATCCTCTCCACGAGCAATTGCTTGTTCAAGCGGGGCAAGTGCCGTAATTTGGCTTAAAGATGTAAAGCGGGTGGCTCCACCATCTAATGTGGGCACAAAATCATTGTTGGGATGGGTTATAAGCTCTCCATTGGGGCCAACAACAAACATATAGCCGCCACCGATCACTTCATGCTGTTCAAGCATTCCAAATAAAACGGAAAGGTAGATATTAAACGCCAACGCACCTTCTCGTCCGTCTATATCCGTATAATACTTTGCGGTTGTAGTTATCAGAACCCCTTGAACCGCACACAGAAAAGGCATTGTGGTGAAAAACTGCCCTCTGTTTGCTTCTGCTCCTCTAAACCACGGGCGTTCAGCCATAATCCAATCAGCACCAAAAAAGTTTTGGGGCTGATTAAGGCCGCCAACCACATAGTAGTATCCGCCCTGGTTAGCATCACTAAACCCAAAATAGATGTTTGACATTTCGGGAACAATTTCAATAAGCTGGCGGTGAACATTGTGAATATTTTCATAATCCACACCCACATTTCTCCAAGTGGTGGCCATGGTTTCAATAAGGTTGGTAGCATCTATAAAATAATCCTCAATCTGTAATGCGTGGGTTTCGTTGTTATTGCGAAGATAGTTAAGAGAGTTCTCGTGCAGTTCGCTGCGGACCAATGTGTTAACCACAATAAAATACAACCCCAAGCCAACAATGGTTAATATTGAAACACCGGCAACCAGCTTGATCATTAAGCTTCTCGTTTTTTTGCTGTGCACACTTGTCATAAAAACTCTCCTTAAATTTTATATTTGTCAGAAAGTAGCTTTGAGTCCGAAAGTTAAAAAGCTCAAAAAAAGGCAGCCCTTTTCAATTTGAATACAATCAAACGACCACCGTCATATGTCAAAAAAATGTTGAATGCCATAAGCAACAGTCCACTTGTCAATCCGTTGCTTTCTTAAAATCCTGTCAAATAAAGTTATAAAATTCAAGCCCTTTCAGGTGCTTGTTTCGCACCACTCACCACTCTCTCCCCTATATTATAACATAATTCGCATAACATTTCAATAGCAAAGTTTTATGTAAAATGCACGGTATGTCAGTGTATAGGACTAAATACCAAAAATCCCCTCCCGCATATAATAAAACGGGAGGGGATTTTATGAACTTTTGGATACCTTCAATAGCAATCATAGCTACCACTGCTTTATTGATAGCACTTGCCCATTTTCGCCACCTATGCCGCCAACGCCAGCAAATTTTTACAGTGCATTTGCCTTGTTTTTCCATAAACATCCATTCTGCTCGCATTTTCTGCTTTGTAACCATGCGGGTTATTGTGATACCCGAAATCAGTGGCTCCACTTGCCCTCCAATTTATTTTACCCTGCACAAAAACAGCAAGCCCATAATGCAAATCCCTAATTTTTGGCTAAATCACAGCGGTTTCGCCATCGTGCGACCATCCAAAGCCAACCAAATCACATTGGACATAAAAACAAAAACATCTGGAAAGAATACCACTTACTCTTTCCAGATGTTCGATGAATCGTTATTTAATTAACTACTGTGGCGTGCTGCCAGCCATTTGACGCTCCTGTGCTTCGATCATCTTTTTAACCATCTGACCGCCAACAGAGCCGTTTTGGGCAGAAGTCAAGTCACCATTGTAACCCTTTTTAAGCGGTACACCGATTTCACTGGCTACTTCGTATTTGAAGTTATCCATAGCGGCTTTTGCTTCTGGCACTACTGTTTTGTTAGACATAATATCACCTCCCCTGACTTTATATTGTGGAGGTGATGCGGTTATTATGCTGGTTTTTATTTCAAGTGTATTTTTGGGTGTGGATATGTTATAATGGATAAAAAGGCTTTTGGGAGGCTGGTATGCAGGTTTATACTTTTTGGGAAGAATATCAAAATAATATTGCGCCACGAATTGCGGAAGTTGATTTGTTTCTAAAAACAGCAGAATACCCCTTGCGTACAGACTGTGTTGCAGATGTATTGGAGCTTGGGGAGAGAGAAGTATGCCAAATATTAACAGAAGTAGATGCGGACAAAATTGACAAAAATGCTTTTTTTACCATAATGTCCCGTGGCAGCAGCGGGCTTTGCCGTCTTTATCAACGGGAAATGGAATTGCGCAGCCCTGCCACATATACCTGTGGGGACATTGCTTACATATACAACCTAAATTACGATGTGGTAGCAAGGGTTTATCAAATGCTTAAAATAAAAGAGGCCACAGCTTTCACCATGCCCCTTGTATTTTCAAACATTCCATATTAAGCGGGAATTTTGTTTACGATTTTAGCCAGTTTAGATTTCTTTCTTGCGGCGTTTTTCTTGTGATACACGCCCTTAGAAGCTGCCTTGTCGATGGTTTTGGATGCATGCACCAATGCGGTTTTTGCCACAGTGGCATTGCCGGCGGAAACCGCTTCCAACACCCTGCGCATGGCAGTTTTTGTTTTGGAGCGGATAGCCTTGTTGCGCAAGGTTTGCTTCAAAGTAACACGAATGCGCTTTTTTGCAGATTTTATATTTGCCAAACTTTTCACCTCCCATTTATCCGAAAGTTACTGTAATAGTCATATCTACGAATTATACAACAACCCACGGGATTTGTCAAGAGGTTTTTTTAAGCGGAAATGGACAGCGGCGTCCATCACAAAAAGTCCAATACACTATCTTCGCTTTACCGAAGCGATTGTAGGCATCGACAAAGACACATATTACAGCCTTTATTGTTTCGAGTTTACGAGCAAAACATCTACTTTTTCTTGCAAGTATCGGGATGTGGTGGCGCAAATCTGCGTTTATACTTTCTGCTGTATAGGTATTGCTTTTGTCGTGTATGTTTCGTACTTGTATTCTCTCAAAGGTTCTGCCGTACGCAACATCGAATCCAACGATTTAACGAGGGTTACGACCAACCATAGTTATGACATATACATTCTCTCGTGTTTCGGTGTTTGGCTTATGGGAAACAAACCAGTATGGTTCGTCTAACTCAAGAATTTCATAAGAGTTATTCACAGCCGGTGTCGTTTTTTAATCCAGTTATAGACGATAATCTCGCTTCTTTCCATTGAGCGTGTATTTGTATTTATAAAAAGTTCGCAGTTCCAAAAGGTAGATCCTCACTATATTTACCAAGTGCCCCCCTCGCTCTGCGCTTAACCATATAACACTTTTATCGGATCCAAATCACGAAGATATGCCTAATTCAGGTACAGCATCAAGCCCTTGGACAGTCTGTACTCGGCCAAGTAATTCAAACATGGATTAGAGAACCGGGAAGTCTATTTGGAGATCAAGGCTCACTTCCTACCCACTCAAGACCAGATCACGAACTTATTGGATGGTTTTTTGACGAAGATGGTTCTGAGTTAGAGAGTCAGGCTTTGCAAGGTGGTTTTTTGCCTCTCTCCACAGGTCAGGTAACTTTGGAGACGGCTGTTCCCACTTACACACACTATCTATGTAAGTCTGCCAAGCAGACTATATGCTAAACTGAATATTCACACCCTCATCATCACACACATAAATCACATCTATCATTGTGAGAGCGAGGGCGTTTTTCTCGTCATTTGTGAGTGTTTCCCAACGGCTTAGTGGGTCATCTAACGGTGCCGTGTCAATTTCTTTGTGCTTGCGGGCTTTGCTCCGCAGTTTCGCATCCAGTTCGGATTTTTTTGCGTGTAGTGCCTTAACCCTGTCTTGGATATAAGCGAATAGCACATCATCAGCTTTTGCCAGCTTATCCATCAACTCACGGATTTCACCCTCAACACGAATAATATCAGCTTTGATATTATCTGTCTCTGTGTCGGGCTTGGCTTTTTCTGCCTTGGCTATGTGCAAGCTGTTGAGCCTGTCTTTCATGGCTTCAAATACAGCTTCTTCCAGCGCATCAGGTCTGGTCTTGAAACGCTTCTTAACGCAACCGTTGGCTTTGTAATATCCGTTGTCGAGATAAAACCGCCATTGTGTCGTTTTTGCCTTGTTCCAACCATAATTGATAATCAAACTGTACCCACAATGCTTGCATTTCGTCAAACCCATAAGCCATGAATTTTTAGCCCCTGTGTTTTTCGGTATGCATTGGTTTTGAGATTTTTTGTCCTGTACCGCAAGCCAAGTTTCTGAATCCACAAGCCCCTCATGGTAGCCAACTTTGATATAGAAATGTTCACCCACATTTGCAGTTGCTGTTTTTATGCCAATCCTTTTATGGCGAAACAGTCCATGTACACCGTTAAAGGCTTCTATATCGTCAACGATTTCATAGCCTTTTGATACAAGATACTGGTACACATCTTTGTCGGCCTTGACGTACAGAGGGCTATCAAGCAACTTTGAAAAATGGCTTCTATCCATATTCGACATACCACCATTTGCTTCAACCGCTCGTTGGCTACTTCTGCCCTTGTGTTTGCGAGGTACAGCCACATCAATGTCATTGTCCTTGAAGTAATTTACAATGTCAGCAAGTGATGTGCCTGTTTCCTTGTAAATGTCAAAGGCTTTTTGAATGACATGGGCTTTGTCGGACGGTACCAGTACCGAGCCAGTTTTACCGTTAATGGTGCGGCGTTCAGGCTGAAAGCCATAATAAACCTTGCCGCCTTGATAAAAGCCTGTTTCCTGCGCTCTGGTGTTATATGCGTCCACAACACGCTCTGCTATGGTTTCTCGTTCAAACTCTGCAAACGAGAGAAGATTATTACGCATTAGGCGGCCTTCTTTGGTGGTTGTGTTGAAAGGCTCACTCAACGACTGCACACCCACACCAAAACCGTCCAACTCGTCCGTAACATTGAGATAATCCCTCATATTACGGCTGAAGCGGTCATATTTCTTTACGATAATCCGCTCTATTAAACCCTCTCTTGCATCACTCATCATCTGCATAAATGCGGGGCGGTGTTTCATGTCCTTTGCTGATTTACCGTCATCGCAATAAATGCGGTATTCTTCACCCTCTTTCAAGGATTTTACGCACTCCGCTTTTTGGCTGTCTATGGATAGGGAATTATTGTCTTTATCCTTATCGCTGACAGAACGGCGTACATAGACTGCTGTTAACTTACTCATGGTATCGACCTCCATTATTTTACAA
Source organism: Defluviitaleaceae bacterium (assembly GCA_009779935.1). Taxonomy (GTDB): domain Bacteria; phylum Bacillota; class Clostridia; order Lachnospirales; family WRAX01; genus WRAX01. Next base: position 24,564 of record WRAX01000029.1, read on the forward strand.
TCAAGGCCGATAAATACGTCTGCCTTAATTGTAGTGCGCTTGGGTAGCGATTTCAATTACAAATTTCATTTGAGCCGCCAATCGCATAATCTACTGGCTGGGCAAAAAAATACTTCCCCTATCCGTGGTGCATGGTGGACAAGGGAAGTACCTATGTAGCCTGTAAATCAGGGCTATGCGGCTTTCATTAACGGCTATACGGCTTCTTTTGAAACAGCATGAGTAGCTGATGGGGCGGGCTTGGGTTTTAGAATGTCGTAAATTTTGTTGATTTTCTCCTGCCGCCGTTGCACCGTGTCGGGGATATGCACAGTCACTTTCAGCCGAGTGCCGTTGTTTGTAGTTGCTGTGGTCTTGTTAGCTCTGCCGATACCATTTGTTGATGTTGCGGCTGTTCTCGCCGCTCCTGTTTTGATTTTGCTCAAGAATCATCTCCTTTTCTTGTACGCCCACTGTACATTCTCATGCAATGGTCGCGCTTGCCCTGTTGATATTTTTTGAGGGCAATAAAAAACCGCCAACCCAGAGCAAGGGCAAGCGGTCATTTGACGGTAGAATTTCGGGAAATAAAGAGGGCAGAAATTCATCAATTATGAACTTCTACCCAACTTTCACCACTATACACTATAACACCAAAAAAATGGCGTGTCAATGGACATTTTCCAGACAAAATTGGACACTTTTGCGGAAAAATTAGACACTTTCAAGAGTTCATATTAGCCACAAACGCTTAAAACACGGCATTTGTGGCTATTGAAAATTAAACTGATTTGCAACTATTCATGGTTGCTTGGAAATATTGAGTATGCTATACTTATATTGGTGGTGATATTATGGGTAGAAAATTCTTGGGCAAAAGTGGTTTTCCAAGAAAAAGTGAATTGGTCAAACGATTACTCTCTGAGCCTAATGACTTTAATTTTGCCGAATTGAAATTGTTGCTTATCCATTGCGGTATTTTTGATGCTTCGGTTAATGAAGCCATGAAAAGTGCCGTGTTTACTGACAGAGGCGAATACATTCGGCTTCATAAAACAGATTTATGCACCACCTTGAAGCCCTATCAAATCAAAGAAATAGCACAGTTTTTAAGAGAGAGGGGCGAATTATAGCATGAAGAAATCCACAAGTAGACCAATGAAAATGCCCGATAACCATCTCCATTACAAGGACTACGTTGGCAGCGTAGTGTTTTCAGAGACAGACGCTGTTTTTCATGGGAAGGTCATCGGCATTAAACCCCTTATATCTTTTGAAGGTAGTAGCGTGGATTCTCTTGTTGTTGATTTTCACAATGCCGTTGATGAATACTTGGAGCATTGCGCTAAATATGCCCGAGAGCCTGAAAAACCCTATAAAGGCTCGTTCAATATCCGCATCGGTGCAGATTTGCACCGTAGGGCGGCTTTACAAGCTAATCTATTTGGTATGTCACTAAACGCTTTTGTTGAGGATGCCATACGGAAATATGTGCAGTAGCGGTAGTTTTGTGGCTTGTCGTTCAGCTCATTTGAAAAAATATTTATGATGTGAGCTCTAACGCCTTACCCTCGGCATTGTAGGTTGTTGAGAAAACCATATCAGACAACCACTTTTTGAAGGCAGGGTCATCATTGTATTTCTTGAAAAGCTCCATGTTGTCCTTCATCATCTGAAATATTACGGATTGCAAAACTTTGTCGCTTTCGGTTCTGGCTTCTTGCTTGTCGGCGTTGCGCATGGCGTTTTGGTAGGTTTGGTCTTGTGAAACTTTTGTAACGCTATACTGAATGTCATTCCATACCTTATCGCTGTCTTGCCAGTCGTAATTTCCGAACATATCGTTGAAGGTGTTGAGGATGATTGAAAGTAAATCCAGTTCCACATCACCTTTGCCGCCAATACCGCTTGTTGGCACAGGGTCAACTTCTGCATCGGCATCTGCAAGCACGATTGTCATTTGTGCCTGTGCTTCGGCTCGGTAGCTGTCAAGGTCGATAGCTTCCAATATTCCTGCCGATAAATCATCTTCGGGTGGTGAGGGCAGTTTGGGAAGTAGCAGGGTCAAGAAAATATGCAATTTTTCCCATTCGAGATTGCCGTATGGCAGTATAGCGCCTAAAAAGCCGTATGTCCGCACAAAACCCTTTGCGGAGGACTTAAACTCAATTTGTGCATCTTCGTCAAGCCACTTGTAAAGATTCGCACAAGTATCTAAAACAGGGTCAAGTTTATCACGCTCTGCACCACCTAAGTAAAGTTCAATAAGTGTGTCTATGTGATGGTTTGTGTAAACCTCGCAATTTTCCATTGCCGAAATTAAATCATACAGTTTATTTGGGTCTGTTTCGCCTGACAGTATCGTTGTACGGTAATAACGCTCAAAGGATTTTTGGATAACTTCCGCATCGTTAGCAAAATCCAATACAAAAGTATCGCGCTTGTCGGGATGGGCGCGGTTAAGGCGTGATAATGTCTGCACCGCTTTAATGTCAGAAAGCATTTTGTCTACATACATCGTGTGCAAAAGCGGCTCGTCATAACCAGTTTGGAATTTATCGGCCACAATCAAAAATCGATAAGGGTCGGCCTTAAACGTCTTTTCTATGGCATTGCTCGGGAACTTGTTTAACGATGCTTCATTGACGGACACGCCGCCATATTCTTTATCGCCACTAAATGCAATAATAGCCTTGTAAGGACTTTTGCGGGCTTCAAGCTGTTCGTTGATTGCGTGGTAATAATCAATGGCACGATCAATACCTGCCGTTACCACCATCGCCCGCGCTTTACCGCCGATTTTGCCACGTGCGATAACTTGCTCATGGAAATGCTCGACAATCATTTCCGCTTTCTTGGATATGGGGTATTTTTCACTCTCTACAAACTTACGGAGCTTCTTTTGGGATTTCTTTTTATCAAATTCGGGGTCATCGGTGAGCGTTTTTATCAGCTTGTAAAAACAGCTTACAGGCGTATACCATTTCAATACATCAAGAATAAAACCCTCTTGAATGGCTTGTTTCATGGAATACATATGGAAGGGGTATGATTTCACGATGCCATCAGGCTCGGCAACTTTCACGCCAAACAATTCCAGCGTCTTGTTTTTAGGCGTTGCGGTAAACGCAAAATAACTGGCGTTAGTCAGCATTTTGCGCCCTTCTACGAGTTGGTTGATTTTATCTTCTGTATCAGCTTCGGGGTCAAAATCAGCCCCTAATGCACGGTTCATATCTGCCGCCATGTCACCGCTTTGGCTTGAATGGGCTTCATCAATGATTATGGCAAATCTGC
>WRAX01000030.1 GCA_009779935.1 Defluviitaleaceae bacterium
AGTTTCTCTTATGGTGTGTCCGTTGTCGATGTGGTTAAGGACAACTTCTCTAAATTTAGTGTCATATGCCATAGGAGTATTATAGCATGGATTGTGGGAGTTTGCAAGTTAATTAATTATAAGTGATAACTAAAATAGGGGGGTAATACCCCCCTATTTTCTGCAAAAACAAAACACTGGCTATCCGCCTAAAATGCGGCTTTGCTCCTCTTTTTTGAATTGGTTGGTATAGAGCTGGTGGTAATGCCCTTTTGCGGCTAAAAGCTCCCTATGGCTGCCTTGCTCCAAAATCTTACCATTGTCGATAACCAAAATCCGGTCACAATGGCGTATGGTGGATAGGCGGTGGGCAACAATAAAGCTGGTGCGCCCTTCCAGGGTTTTCAGTATTGCCGCTTGTATCTTTTGCTCCGTTTCTGTGTCTATGGACGAGGTTGCCTCATCCAGAACAAAAATGGCCGGGTTACCAATTATGGCACGGGCAAAGCTAATCAGCTGTTTTTCACCTGTGGAAAGGCGGCTGCCCCCTTCACCCACATCGGTATCAAAACCTTTTTCGCTTGCCATGATGAAGTTGTAAGCATCCACGGTTTTAGCCGCCTCCATAACCTCTTCATCAGTGGCGTTTAGGTTGCCATATCGGATATTTTCCCTGATAGTGCCCGAAAACAGGTGGGGGGATTGCAAAACGTAGCCCAGGCTGGATTGTAGCCAAATCTGTGGTCTTTCACGATAATCCATGCCATCAATCAAAATTTGCCCGCTGCATGGCTCGTAAAAGCGGCACAAAAGGTTGATTATGGTGGATTTGCCGCTGCCTGTTTCGCCCACAAGGGCAATTTTTTCGCCCGCCCGCACATCAAGGTTAAAATTGGTAAGCACTGTTTCTGCGTTTTTGTAGTTAAAGCTAACATCCTTAAAAGTTATTTGTCCGTGGATTTTGTTCCACGTTTCCCGCTTGGGATTTTCAAAGTCACCGTATTTTTCGATAACATCGGGTCTATCAACAATATCGGGGGTGGATTCCAAAAGGGACATGGTGCGTTCGGCTGATGCTTGTGCGGACTGCATTTCGGACAGCACTTGCGCAATCATCCCCACAGGTTCGGACATTTGGTTGGCGTAGGTGATGAACACAAACAACACCCCCAGCGACAGCCCGCCAATGGTAACGGCAGTGCCACCCGCACCCAAAACAAGGGCAATGCCCACGCCGCCAATAAGTACAATAAGGGGGAAATATATGCCCGTTAAGGTGGCAGCACGTATACTTGCCTTGCGCATACCGCCACTAAGCCCTTCAAATTCATCAAAATTGCGTTGCTCTCTCATAAGGGTTTTGGTGGTTTTGGCACCTGTTATACCCTCGTTATAAGCACCCGTTATTTTGGAATTTATCTTGCGGGATTCTCTATGCGCCTTCAAGATGCGCCGCTGGAAATATAGAGAAACCACAAACAAAACAGGGAAAATCGCCATCATAACCCATGCCAAGCGCACATCCACAATAAACATAAACACAATATAGAAAATTACCATAAATGTGCCGTTTATTATATCAATTGCGCCCCAGGAAACCACACGGCCAATACTGTGTACATCAGATGTTAGGCGTGCCATTATCCAACCCGTTGGTGTGTTATCAAAGTATGAAAATGACAGGGTTTGCAGATGGTGGAATGCGGTTTCACGTACATCTGCCGTTACATCACATTGTATGCGCCCCGCAAGCCAAACAAACAAAAATGTCATAGATGATGTGAAAAGTATGGCAACAGACACCACAGCAATAAAGGCGGGCAAGCCATCAAAATCCCTATAATATGCGCCATTAATGTATTCGCCCACCACAAATCTATCAATAGCAATGCCTGTTAGATACGGGAAAACTGCAAGCCCTAAGGCAAGCAAAGCGGATATAGCAAACATAAGTGCAAATCGCTTTTTATATCTTGCACAAAATTGAAACAACTTTTTCCATGTGGCAAAGTCAAAGCCCTTTGTATAATCTTGTTCTTCAAAATGCTGGCTCATCGCTACATCACCTCCCCTTCAAAATCTTGTTCCAGCATGGCTTGTATTTCGTAAATACGCTTATAAAGCCCACCACGTTCCAATAGTTCATCATGGGTGCCTGCATCTGCCAGCCCGCCATTTTCTATAACAAAAATACGATCAGCATCCATCAAAGTGGTAATGCGTTGCGAAATTATGAATGTTGTGGCATCAGACTTATTTTCTGCCAGTGCTTGCCTTATTTGTGCATCTGTTTCTGTGTCCACAGCAGACAAGCTATCGTCAAAAATTAACAATTGGCTATTTTTTATTAGGGTACGGGCAATTGCAACACGCTGTTTTTGCCCGCCCGAAAGGGTTGTGCCGCGCTCGCCCACAAGGGTTTCGTACCCCTCTTCAAATTCGGTTATAAAACCGTGTGCGCTGGCTGTTTTTGTGGCATTGTACACCTCGCACTCTTCCGCTTCATCTTTCGCCATTTTTAGATTATTCATTATAGTTTTGCTGTACAAAAACGGCTCTTGCAGCACCATTCCCACATTGTGGCGCAAGTGTTCCTTGGAAATATCACGTAATTCTTTGCCATTTATTGTAATGCTACCACTTTTATAATCATACAAACGCAAAAGTATATGCATTAATGTAGATTTTCCACTGCCGGTTGCACCTAAAATTGCAATAGTCTCGCCCTTTTTAACCTCAAAAGATAGGTTGTTAAATACCTTGCGACCTTCTTCATATCCAAAATCCACATTTTTGAATATAATATCACCTTGCAAATCATGGCTTGTAGCACCCTCGGTGTCGGTTTCAACAGGTTCGTCCAGCACTTCGTAGATGCGCTCCACAGCTACTTGCATCCTGCCCAAGTCGCTTAAAACACGCCCCAGCTGGCGCACGGGCCATATCATCATCCCGCTAAACATGTTAAACACAACCAGCTCACCCACCGTTAGCGTGCCATTGTAGGTAAGAAAAATGCCAACCACAAATGTTGTCATAATTTGGGCAAAACACAATACATCTGATAAGCCCCAATACCATGATAAATACTTCATTTGCTTAAAGTCCAGCTCTCGAAACTCTTCATTTTTCTTGACAAATTTATCCACTTCAAACCTTGCCCGCCCAAAAGCACGCACAACCCTTATGCCCGTCACACTTTCCTGTAAAACCGCCTGCATTTCCCCATCCTTTTCGTCGGCCAGCTTAAATACCTTGCGGCAATACTTAAAAAACACATAGGAAAACACAAATATAATGGGCAAAAAGCCCATGGTTATCAGGGTTAGGGTGCTGTTTATGGGTATCATAATCATCAGCGCAAAGGTGGTAAAGAATATGGCACGGGCAATTTCCACCGTTTGCACTTGCAAAAAGCGGCGCACCTGCTCCACATCCGCCGTGCAACGCTGTATCAAATCCCCCGCCTTGGCATGTACATGGTAGTTATATGGCAATTTTTGGATATGGTCATAAAGCTTATCCTTCATGCGTTTGGCTGTGTTCTCCCCAAATTGGGAGATTAGCCTGTGCCGCCCAAAGATAAAGCTGCCAATCATAGCCGTAATAATTAGGTGGGCGGCGGCGGCAAGCCAAATGTTGCCCCGCATGGCATCGATGCCCCCAAGGGCGTTAATTAGTCCCATAACTATAAAATTACTCTCTTCCAAAGGCAAATCGCCAAGCACATTGTCAATGGTAACACGGATAATAAGCGGGGCGGTAAAGTTTGACATGGCAGAGCCAGCCGAAAAACACATGGCTATGAAAAACATCCACAAATGCCCTTTTGTTAATCCCCGCAGTCGTTTGAATAAAATAGAAATCCCTCCGATACAAAAAAGTTGCAGCCGCAGACACTAACTATATCACAAAAAACGCCAATTGTAAAGGGTGAGTATTTTTTGGTGGGCATGGTGGATAATAAACGGGAGGTGTGGATATGAAAAAGTGGATTTTTGCTGTTATACCCATGGTTTTGCTTGTTTTTACAGCACTTGTAGCGCAGGATGATGAAGGTGATTTTGTAAAGTGGTTTGATTTTGATGTGCCTGCGGCGGTTTTGAGGCAGGCGTATAAATATGATGTGAAATCCCAAGAAAAGGGTGATGCGCCGCTGGATTTTGTGCAGCTTTTGGCATATTCGGCAGCAAAAAATTGGGGTAGCTTCAAAAGTGACAGCGAATGTAAGCATATGGAGAAAGTTGTGGAGCGAGTGCGGAACGGCGAACGTCTCCACGATATCACACAGGATATGGATTTGTACAATTTCTACTTAGTGGCATATGGGGCGGTTTTAGGTGGTTTTGTGGGTGATTATGAAGTGGATGGCAAGCCCGCATATGGGCTTAAAGTTTTTTCACCTATTGCAAAGGGTTTTAACTTCACCCATTCTGATGACTTTGGGAATCCCCGCAATTACGGATACAGCCGCCCCCACCTTGGCCATGATATGTTTGGTGCAGTTGGCACCCCAATTATCGCTGTGGAATGTGGTATTGTGGAAGCCCTGGGCTGGAACCGCTACGGCGGCTGGCGCATAGGTATACGTAGTTTGGATAATAAGCGTTATTACTATTATGCCCACCTGCAAAAAAACACCCCCTACGCACAAGGGCTGGCGGAAGGGGCATTGGTACAGGCAGGGGATGTTATTGGTTTTCTGGGCAACACAGGTTATTCGCACACAGAAAACGCCACCAACATTAAACAACCCCATCTGCACTTTGGTATGCAAATTATTTTTGATGAATCCCAAAAAAACGGCAATAACCAGATTTGGATTGACACCTATGCCATCACACGCTTCCTAAACCAAAACCGTATGGAGGTGGAGCGTGTGGAGGATGGCCAATATCGCCGTAAAATCCAAACAAACAGCCACCCTTTTTCTTGATGGAACATTGCCGTCTCTCCGACAGGGTGGGGGCAAGCCCCCACCCTACGTGTCTAATCGGATAATTTTATCGAATAAGGATTGGAAACGCTCATCATTTTCGTGGGTGATGGCAATTACCGTAAGCTCCTTATCTTTGAAGATATCCGTTAGGATGGCACAGGCGGTTTCCAAGTCCACCCCGCTGGTAATTTCGTCCAAAATAAGCACTTTGGGCTTGTGCAATAAGGCACGTGCCAGCACAATGCGCTGTTTTTGCCCGCCCGATAAGCCTGATGAATTGGATATGGGGCGTTTCAAATCCTCCGCCGCCGGCAAAAAGTCGCTAACACGGGTTATGGCAAGGGCTTTGTCCAAATCCGCTTTATTGGGACAGTCCCCGAAAAATGATAAGTTTTCAAGGGCTGTACCTGCAAACAACATGGGGTCTTGCCTTACATAGCGCACAACTTTATTGTAATCGGCGGGGCTTATGTCTTTTAACTCCTTACCGTCAATGGTAATTGTACCTTCATACTCCAAAAACTCCATAGCAAGAGCCCGTGCTACGCTGGTTTTACCATATCCCGATGGGGCAAAAAGTGCGTATTTGCCGCCTTTTCTAAACTCTAAATCCAAACCTTGCACCACATATGTATCTTCATCATACTTCAAGCCAAGGCCTTTGATATCTATACCTTGTTCAAATGTGGCCAATGGCTGTGTTTTAGGCTGTTCGCCGGCCTTTTCCTTGGCCTTGGCGTAAAGCCCCTTTGTTGCACGCATTTGGTTCATATCCTCCACAAACTGGGTGGTTGGCCAGCCCACATTTTGCACAAGTATAAACATTGCCATCATATCACCAAAGGTAAAGTCGCTGGTGATAACTAAGTAGGAGCCAAAGCCAAGGGTTGCAAACTGGATAAAGAAATTGGAATATCCCGAAACAAAGTTTGCAAGCATCTCATAAAAATCCGCACGCAACTTGGAGCGTTGGGTTTTTCTGTTGGCAACATCATGCCGGCTTAAAAACACATTTTGCTTGTCATAAGCGGCAATTTCCCGCTGTCCTTGCAAGCATTCCCTTGCTGCCTCTACATACTCCTCTGATGCGGCGGAGTATTCTTCCGTGCGCTTGTTCATACCCTTGCCAAAGGGGGCGGTTATCAATGCCAAAAGTCCAAGAATTGCAAATGTTGCCAGTGCCAGCAATGGGTTTATCCAAATCATAGCACCCACAGAAAATAAAATGCTGGACAAACGCAAAACAATGGTAGATAGGGCACGTAAGTACTTTTCCCGCAGCACATTTGCATCAATGGCGAAAAAGCTAAGTTCTTTCACATTATCATCGGCAGGGGTTTTCATGCGCTTGCCGAAAAGAAATTCCATACGGTTTTTCCTTGCCAAATAGCGCAATTCCAAGGTAAAAGCCATGCGAAAGCGCACAGCAATAAGGGATACAAGGAAGTCCAGCGGCACAAGGCTTGCTTGTAGTATTACAGCAAAAAGCAATGCTTGTAAATCCCCATTTTCCCCTGCATTACCCATCATTTGGAAAAAGAATGCCGAAACCACCGATGCAGCCGATGATAGTATTGAAAATATTATTGCAACTGTAAAATTTAATTTTGCTTGTTTTGATGTCATTTATTGCCTCCGTTCATATAGCGGCGCATTGCGCCGCTGCGGTCATAAGGCCAGCATAATTTCCTTCAAATCATCACTGTCCAAAAATGGTGCAAGGGCTATTATCGTAGCTTTATCTGCGCCACCTTTATGCACAAGTATTGTTTTCAGGTCATCACTGTCCAAAAATGGCGCAACCGCTATAAGAGCCTTTTTGTCAATGCCGCCACTGTGCATGATAATTTCCATCAAATCATCGCTGTCCATATGGGGCGCAAGCCCTTCCAGCAACTCTGCATCCAGCTTGGCTTCTGTGCTATCTGCCTGTTTTGCCAAATTGTTCATCTGGCTGGGTTTTAAGATTGGTGCAATCTCCACTAAGGCCTGTAAATCCGTTGGACCTTCGCCGTCCAGCAACACGTTTTTAACAATATTCGCCATTTCTGCATTATCTAAAAGCTCATCAACAGTGACATTTAGCACCTGCGAAATGTGCGGCAACTTGCCAATGTCGGGCATGGAATTGCCCCTCTCCCAACTGGATACGGCTTGGTATGTAACCCCCAACTTGTCTGCCAGCTCCACCTGTGTCATGTCCCTTTGTTTGCGTAAAGCAGAAATCTTTTTTCCAATGGCCTGCATATTCATTGTTGTACCTCCTTTTTGTGATAATGCCAGTATACGGCAAGGGGGTCGCAAAGTAAATAAAATATCCCTTGATGTTTATAAAGGGTTGTTTGAGTCGGAATTAGGCAAGTACAAAATCCAAGCGGCGCAGCTCTAAATTGGCGGCGGCCACTATAATTTCCACCTTATCGCCAAGGGAAAAGCTACGTTTCGTTTTTTGGTTGATAAAGGTGTAGTTGTTCTCGTGGTATTCGTAGTAGCCTTCTAATCCGGCGATGGCCACCATGCCCTCCACGGTGTTTTCCAGCTCCACAAAAAAGCCGCTTGGTGTGGTGTGGCTGATGATGCCTGTAAACTGCCCGCCCACTTTGTCAAGCATAAATTCCACCTTCTTCATTTGCTCCACTTCCTTGGCACAGGCATCCGCACGCCGCTCGTTTTCTGAGGAGTGTTGGCAAATGTCAGGCAGGCTTTCCTCCAACCGTTCCACATAATTGGCATCCACCTTGCCCGCCAGATTATCGCTAATAATGCCGTGGATAACCAAATCGGGAAAACGGCGTATTGGGGAGGTAAAGTGGCTGTAATATTCCGAAGCCAGCCCAAAATGCCCCAGTGGCTGGGGGTAGTAGCGAGCCTGTTTCAGGCTTCGTAAAATCTGCTTACTTACAGTGGGGCCTTGCGGCATATCCTTTACCCGCTCCAATAAAATTTGCAGGTTTTTGGCTTGGTTGCCGCCCTTTTTCAGGCTAATACCCAATGCGCTAAGGGATTGTATTAAAGCCTCAATCTTCTCCTGGTGAGGCTCTTCGTGTACACGATATACAAATGGAATATTCATCCAAAAATATTCCGTTGCCACAACCTCATTGGCACAAATCATAAATTCTTCAATAACAGATGTGGCAGAATTGCGGGATTTGCGCACAACATCTACAGGCTTGCCGCTTGCATCCACTACAACCTTGCCTTCGTCAAAATTAAAATCCAGCGAGCCTTTGCCAAAACGCTTTTTGCGCAATTTGGCAGACAAAACCCCCATATCAGCAAAAATATCCCTAAAACCGGGGTAGCTGGCACGGTGGACGGAATCCGCATTATCCAAAATATCCGTTAAAGTGGTGTAGGTTACTGCATAATCAGAATGTATAACCGACTTGCAAATTTCGTGGGCAACAACCTTTCCGCCGCTGTCAAAATCCATAATGCAGGACACAGCAAGCCTGTCCACCTGCGGGTTAAGGGAGCAAATTCCGTTGGAAATATTCGGCGGCAACATGGGTATAACCCTATCCGCTAAATATACGCTGGTTGCCCGCTTTGCCGCCTCTTTCCACAATGGCGTGCCGTGGGGTACGTAATGGGAAACATCCGCAATATGCACATACAGACGAAAACCGCCATTTTCCAGCCTTTCCAAGCTTATGGCATCATCAATATCCTTGGTGTCTTCTCCATCAATTGTCACGGTGGGTAAATCACGAAAGTCCCGCCGTCCGGCCGCATCTGATGGGTTAACTTGTTGGGGCAGCTTGTTTGCTTGGCTCAACACATTATCAGGGAATGTAAAGGGTATCTCATGCTCCACCACAAGGGCAAGCACATCTATGCCAATATCCGTTGCATCCCCCAAAACCTGCGCAATAATGCCGTCATGGGGTTGGCCATCATTAAATTTGGTAATTTTAACCTGCACCTTTTGCCCATCTTGCGCTCCATTTTCATCCTTCCAAAAAATGGCAACAGGCTCCCCCAACCGTTTATCGTCGGGATGGACAAAGCCGCCGTTTATGGTGGATTCAAAAGTGCCCACAAAGTGGGTTTTGCGCCTTTCCAGCACGCTTACAACTTCGCCGGTGGGGCTGGGCTTGCCATGGGATGGGTCAATAATACGGCACAACACCAAGTCCCCGTGCAATGCGGTACCTGTGTTGTCATAAGGGATGTAAATATCCCGCTCGTCCCCCGGTTGCAGTACAAAGCCAAAACCCTTTTGCGTAGCAGAAAAACTGCCCGAAACAAGCCCTGCCTTGGCGGTGGACATGTATCGCTTTTTCTTGGTCAGCACCACAAGACCTTCTGCCAACAGCCCTTGTAAAACCTCTTCCAAGGTTCCCATCTCATCGGCGGGCACACCTAAAATCAAACCCATATCCCGCTTGTCCATGGGCGTGTATTCCGTGGTGTTCATAAAACCCAAAATCTTCTCTTTCTTTTCTTTCAAATAATCTTTACTCATGTTCCTCCATTTTTACATTCGTTAGTTAATCCTCCTGGTGACAGTGGCTGTATATGCTGTAAAGTATTTCAACCAAAATCCGCTTGCGGTTAGGTTAAAACCCTCAAAATCAACACCAAGGCTGGTTATGTCATCACTTTTCAGTTGGGTGATTGTGTGGTTTAGCAACCCTTCCGTAATCCCCTTGCCACGATGCTTAGGCAGGCAATATGCCCCGCATATATTAAGCATTTCATCTTCCCAAGTGGCGAGGTTTTCGCCATCCTCTATCACTTCAATAAATGCGGCAATTTCATCCCCCATCAAAGCCACAAACACTTGCGAATCACGGTTTTCGGCACTTTTAATCCAACTTTCCTGCCTTTCGGGCGATATGCACATAAAGCTGGGGCTGCTGCTTAGATGATGACTAAGGGCAATTCTCATATCCCTAATTTTGGCTACATCCTCCTTGTCTAACCTGGCATATGCAACATCTTCACAAGTTGATTGCTGTAAGTTTTCCATGGGTCGCACCGCATCCACACAACGCAAGCCAAATCCGCAGGTAAAAAGTGCATCCTTAGCCTGCAAATCGTGATGGTACAGGGCAATTGCGTGATAGGTAATACCCTTTGCCACCCAAATTTCGGCAGCGGCTTGGTATAGCCTTTTGTAAATACTGCCACGGTTTTCTGACACCGCCCCATGAGCATAAGTAGGTACAAATGTGCCTGTGGCGGTTGTGCCAAAGGCGTTGTTACGGGGGTCATCACAACATAAAAAACCAAGCAGTCTGTCCCCTTCCATCATCGCCACACCAAGGCCATTGTCCGCAAATCCTTCACAGGCCTTATCGGGAATTTCGTCCACATAAGGTAATGCTGTCACAATGGCACGCTCTTGATTGTATGCCGCAAGGGCAAGGGTTTTCGCCTGCTTAATATGATTTTTACCAAAAGTTAAAATTGTTATCATAAATACTCTCCTTAAAATCAGGGAGAGTTAGAATATTCTCACTCTCCACATTAAAATAATTTGGGTGCATCTTTTCATATAGTCATCCAACTCCTTTTCCAATTTAGTATTTATGTAAACGCAAAAAAACTTGCGGGGTTTTAATAGTTATGTTTATCGTGCAAAATGGTCATGCCACGGCTTGCCAACAAAATCACAATGGCAGTTTTTTGTGGCATCTTCATAAGAAATTGCCCCATTTGCCTCCATTATAGCTTTTGCATATTCTATACGGTTTTGCAGGTCCTTTTCCAGCTTGCCGCCTTCCATCACAGGCCCATGCCCGCAGATAATTGTTATTTCGGGCTTGCAATATCCCTTCATATAGTTCCAAGAATCAAGCTGCCTTTGTAAAACATGCCTGCCCTCCAAACCGGGCAACAGCGGCTTGCCATCATTGGTTAGCATCACCTCATCTGCCACATGTATAAACTTATCATTAATTTTAACAAGCATAGTGCAGGCAGAATGGCCTTGTTGCGGGACAATTTCTAGTTTATGGTCACCAAATTACAGCATAAAGGGCTTCTCTATCGCCACAGCCGGTGTGTAAAATTTGTGTTCTTCCTTTGGTGTCCACAAATCCAATGTTTCTTGAAAGCGGCGGCTACCGTAAATCTTGGCATCAGGAAATGCCTTCGCTCCCTCCATATGGTCATCATGGAAATGGGAGAGCACAATTTTTTCCACTACAATGCCTTGCTTTGCCAGGTCGTCCTTAATCTGGCAGCCATCACCTTCGTAGCCTGCATCAACTAACAAAGCTCTGTTTTCGCTGACCAAAGCCACCGTTACAGTTCCAAAAAAGCCCGACCCGCCCACCTTCGGCGGGAACATGTAGTGTATTATATTTGGTGCTATTTCTTTTTTCTGCATTTTATAACTCCTATACGTAAATCACTTTTGCAATAGGTATAATATTGCAGGGCGGGGGTGCGCCCCCGCCCTTCCTAGTAGCTACCGAATTTGCGGAAACGTTGATAGCGGCCTTCCAGTAAGTCTTCAGTGGGCATCGCCCCTAATTTACCATATTCCGCCAGCAACAGGCTTTCCAAATAATCCAGCGAATGTGCCATGTCATTTTCAAATCCGCTTTCAATTTCGGGTATAATGCCTTCGATAATACCAAGCTCCATAAGGTCGGTGGGGCGCAACTTCATCACCCCCGCCGCCTCCTTTGCCCTTTTGCCGTCCTTCCACAAAATGCTGGCAAACCCTTCCGGGGATAGGATGGAGTACATGGAGTATTCAAACATAAAAACACGGTCGGCAAGTGCCAAAGCAATGGCTCCCCCGCTACCACCCTCACCTACAATTACAGCAACAACGGGCACAGTAAAGCCCGCCATTTCAAACAAAGATGCGGCAATGGCCGAGCCCTGCCCACGCTCCTCGGCCCCTGCAGCCGGATATGCGCCGGATGTGTTGATGAGGGTAAGTATGGGCCGCCCAAACTTTTCTGCCTGCTTCATAATGCGCAAGGCTTTACGGTATCCTTCGGGATGGGGCTGCCCAAAGTTACAAGCCACGTTTTCCTCTAAATTATGCCCTTTTTGGGTGGCAACCACAGTAATGGGCATGCCATTAAGGTAGCCAATGCCCCCCACAATTGCCCCGTCATCCCTAAAATTACGGTCGCCGTGCATTTCTACAAAATCTTTTACCATGTAACTTATAATATCCCGTCCTGTGGGCCGGGTTACTTTGCGAGCAATTTCCACCGCCTTAAAGGGCTCTACCCCTTCACCGCCACAATAATACTCAAAACCGTCCATGCTCTGCTGTGCAGGCGGCATTTTTTGGCAGTGGATTTTTAGCAGGCGGCCCAATGTATCCCGCAACTCCGGACGGGGCACAATTTTGTCGATAAAACCATGCTCCAAAACAAATTCAGCTGACTGAAAATCCTCCGGCAATTTTTGTTTAATTGTCTGCTCTATAACCCGCCGCCCTGCAAAGCCCACAAGTGCGCCGGGCTCGGCAAGGATAATATCACCTTGCATGGCAAAGCTGGCTGTAACACCGCCCGTTGTCGGATCAGTCAGCACAGTGATGTATAGCAAACCGGCGTCACTATGACGCTTAACAGCAGCAGAAACCTTACCCATCTGCATCAGGGACACAATGCCCTCCTGCATCCTTGCGCCACCTGATGCAGTAAATACAACAATGGGAAGCTTGTCCGCCAGCGCCGCCTCAAAGGCTCTTGTAATCTTCTCACCAACTACAGAGCCCATGCTGCCCATTATAAAGCGGCTGTCCATGGCACAAATCATTGTATCAATGCCATGGATTTTGGCACGCCCGGTTACAACGGCTTCTTTGATATCAAGGGTTTCGCCTAATTGCTTAATTTT
Organism: Defluviitaleaceae bacterium; assembly: GCA_009779935.1. GTDB lineage: Bacteria > Bacillota > Clostridia > Lachnospirales > WRAX01 > WRAX01. The sequence continues at coordinate 12,743 of WRAX01000030.1, forward strand.
TTCCTCATAATTTGGGTAGTTAATGGGATTTTCCGGCACCAAATCCGCATCATGGGCGGTAAAGCCATCCTCATCAACCACATTGACAATCATCTCCGGGGCGGAAATACGGAAATATCCCTCGCACAGCGGGCAAATTTTATATTTGCCCAACTGCTTGTTGTAAACAACCTTGCCGCATTTATTGCATTTCACCCACATGCCATCCGGCACCCTATCCGCCGCCATCTGGGCAGTTTGGCCCTGGGGTACTGTCACATATTTTTTGCGATTAAAAATATTCATGGCCCAAAGCCTCCTTAATTTATAAAACATAATTCCGGTGCATAGCACATCGGGCAGGCTTTGCCCGCCCGATGTGCCACTATAGTTTATTCTGCCACGGTTTTTTCAACCCAAGCCACATCTTCCTTATCCATAACAGCTTTGGCTTTTTTAATCAAATCTTTAATGCCTTTGTTTTCTGCAATTTCAGGATAATCTTGAACAAGCTTTAATAAGTCATACAGTGCGGACATTTGGCGCTCTCTTATCTCTTTTTCGGTTGCCATATTTTTCCTCCTCGTAAAATATTAGTTCAGTGGACACGGCAGGTCATAGTGTGCGCCCCTATCTATAACATCCCTAACTTACCTTCAAGGGTTTTGGTATGGTAATCACCACTAATAAACTCCGGATACTCCAAAATTTCTTGATGTAGCTCGATATTAGTCACAATACCATCAATAACAATTTCATCCAGCGCACGCTTTAACTTGGCAATGGCTTCATCCCTGTCTTTGCCGTGGGTTATCACTTTTGCCACCATGCTGTCATAGTGGGGCGGCATTACATAACCTGCGTAAATACCCGAATCCACACGCAAACCAAGGCAGCCGGCGGGTAGGAACATATACTCAATCAAACCTGTGGTGCTGGCATTTATGCGGGCTTCTATGGAGTGCCCTTTAAGCTCCACTTCTTCTTGGGTAATGGATAGTTTGTTGCCCCAAGCCACACTAATTTGCTCTTTAACAATATCAAAGCCTGTAATCATCTCGGTGATGGGGTGCTCTACTTGTATGCGGGTGTTCATTTCCATAAAATAAAAATCTTTTCCATTGGCATCCAGCAAAAATTCCAGCGTGCCGGCATTTACATAGTCCACTGCCTTTGCCGCTTGTATGGCGGCATCGCCAAAACGCTTGCGCAATTCCTCACTCATTATAGGCGACGGGGCTTCTTCCACCACCTTTTGGTTGCGGATTTGCATGGAGCATTCCCGCTCGCCAAGGTGGATTATATTGCCGTGGGTGTCGCCGATAACCTGCATTTCGATATGCTTTGCACCAACAATTGCCTTTTCCATATAAATAGAATCATCCGAAAATGCCATACGTGCCTCAGTTTTGGCGGCTTCGTATCCCTTGCGCAAGCCTTCCTCATCATCACAACGGCGTATGCCCTTGCCGCCGCCGCCGGCAGAAGCCTTCAAAAGCACGGGATATCCCACTTCTTTGGCAAATTTTAGTGCTTCTTCCACGCTATCCACAGTACCATCCGTGCCGGGGATAACGGGTACACCGGCCTTTTTCATCACTTCACGGGCATTGGCTTTGTTGCCCATGGCATCAATGGCATAAGCGGATGGGCCGATAAATTTAATACCCACATCCTCACACATACTGGCAAACACTGTGTTTTCTGACAAGAAACCAAAACCCGGATGAATGGCTTCTGCGCCCGTTAAAAGGGCGGCCGTAACCACATTTTGCATGTTCAAATAGCTGTCACGGCTAGGGGAATCGCCCACACACACGGCCTGGTCAGCCATTTGCACATGTAGGGCTTCCCTATCCGCTTCGGAAAACACCGCAACAGTGGCAATTCCCAGCTCCTTACAAGCACGTATAACCCTTACGGCAATTTCGCCACGGTTTGCAATTAAAATTTTGTTAAACATATTTTACCTCCTCATCCAAACACTTCAAAGGCCGCTACAATGCGCAACCGTTCATCATCAACTTTTCCCCGCCCATAGGCATCAATAAACCTTTGGCGGTATTTATCGGTTTTCAAATTAAATTTTAACGTCCACAATGCCCAAAAAATGTCAACATGCCTATCGCCTACACCGGCCGTATCCAGGTCTATGTAGCCGCTAAACCGCCAATTATCCAAAATAACATTGGGCAGGCAAAAATCCCCGTGTAGCAGGGTGTCATTTTGCAACATATGCCTGCCTAACTTGGCAATTTCAAAAATTTCTCGGGGTTGTGCATCGTCCCAAATTTCCTTGCCCATAAGCTTGTCGTATGCCCCTGCTAAAAAGCTTGTTTCTGCACTTTCAAAGAAAAGTTGGCTGTGGTTTTTGATTGGGCAATCGGCAAAATGCATGGTGTGCAACTTACTTAAAAGCTCCGCCAATGTATCACAAAGCCGCTTTGGTTGCTCCAAATATTTGGGTGCAATACAGTTATCACCCACAATTTTCTCGGTTAGCATCCAATCCGCATCGCTGCTAATATACTGCAAAACATTAGTGGAAAGTCCCAGCCCGCAGAAATGCTTTGTAAGCAACACTTCCCGCTCCAAAGCACCCTTTGCAGCAGTTTTGAGGAAATAGCCCTGCCCTTTTTCAATAAAAATTACCTTGGCTACGGACGAACAGCTACTGTCAAAAACCTTAGCATTACGCAAAACGGGGCGCAGCTCGGGCGGATAGTTTTGGGCATCAACAGCAATCGCTTTTAATTCTACACCCATCACCTCACGATGCTAATAGTGAACCCGTCATAACCTTTAATGCCCACGGTTTGCACGGCGGTGGATTCCACACAGTCAAGCCTGCCCAAATCCTCCACAAACCGGCGCACGCCCAAAACCTTCTCATCATCAGATTTGGCATTGCACAGCTCTCCATTGCGCACAACATTGTCACCTAAAATTACCGTGCCAGATTTTGACAGGTTTAATGCCAACCCTTACAAAATTTTGACTTTGCCACATAACCCTGCATGCTTAATATTCTTACGGGCAACCTCGGCAAATAGCCGGTCGCACTCAAGGCTTACCACAATGCCATCATCAGGAAGGGCATTAGCCAGCCAAATGGTGCTATATCCGCCCAAGGTTCCAATTTCCAGTATCCGCCTTGCCCCGCACATCTTGGCAATAATACCAATTCCAATTCGAAACATGTAAAAGGATATTTTGAAAATCGCAGGTTTCAGTGCGTTTTCAAAATGTGCTTTTCCATGATTGAGAATGGAATTGGTATAAGGTGCAGGAATTTGCCTTGGGCAGGCGACACTTCCCATTCAGGTAAACCTGCTTCTTTGCTGGTTTTTAGGGCGTTTATAAGTCCACAATCTTCTTGCACCAAATTCTCAATCCTATATCATCTTTCGCAAAGCTTTTGCAATGCCATCCCGATTTTTTGCCAAATGCATATATTTGGGCAGATGGTAAGCCATACCTTTGTTGTCATAATCAGGCTTTTGCCTAATATCTGCGGTAATATAATCAAACAGATATTGCAAGTGCATCCGATTATATGCCCAGATGAGCTTACCTTTGTGGCTGGTTATAAAATACAGCTTATAGCCATTGCAGGTGTATTCGGCACCCACCCTGTTGATGCCATAGCCATAGCAGATTCGTCCCTCATTCTTTTTGTTAAGGGCAGCTTGGTTGCGAACGCCACAATGGGGGCCAAGGGAGCCGAACGGCTTTGAAGCCTGATTTGTCCAGGCCAAATTCCTCTCGGAAAAATCTCTCACAATTTTCACAAACACCCTCGGCAACAAGCCTGTAGGAGATTTCCTCCTTGGTTTGGACTGCGCCACAGCCACCACAGGCAAATGCCAGACGAAAGCCGCGGCCGCATTCATATTTGCCCCAAGGGCAATCTTTGCATTGGTCTGTTTTATAAATCCTCACAGTGCCTTCGCCACTACATTTTGGGCATACAACGGCAACGCCCTCGGCCAACATGGCATTGCATTCCACTCGATATTTATCTTTGAAGCGGACAATACCCATTGTTAAGACCCTACGAAAAAAGTAATTTCCGCCTCGGCGGCTTTTTCGTCACCAACATAGGCGGTGGCTTTGCCCGTTCCTGCGATGCCCTTTAATTTGATAAACTCCATTTCCAGCCGCAAAGTATCTCCGGGCACAACTTTACGGCGAAACTTTACCTTGTCAATTGCGCCAAAATAGGCAATTTTACCTTTGTAGGCATCCATGGATAAAAGGCCAACTGCCCCGGTTTGCGCCAAAGCTTCCACGATAAGCACACCCGGCATGACGGGTTCCTGCGGGAAGTGCCCTACAAAAAACGGCTCGTTCATGGTAACATTTTTGATTGCCACAACCCGCTTGCCTTCCTCCATCTCCACCACACGGTCGATAAGAAGAAAGGGCGGGCGATGGGGTATAATTTCCATAATTTGGTTTATGTTTAGTATCATATGTTCCTCCAACGGGGCGGGGCAAGCCCCCTCGTCCTAAGTATTGTTAAATGTAAAACCCACCCAATCTCCAGCTTCGTTGCTATGTTCGGCATACTTATTCTGGGTGTATTCGGCAATTACGCCCTTCCAGAATTTACGGGCCGGGGTGTTGTTGCCCATCTGGCAAACCTCCCACTGCCCCCTAAATTTATCAAACATAGCCTTTGCCGCAAACTGCCCAACACCTTTTCTTCGATATTTTTTCATCACAAAAAATTGGTTTATATGGTGGGCGGTTTTGTCATCCACAAAACTAAAATTACCGTCACTATTGCGTCGCACAATTGCGAAACCCGCCAGTTTGCCGTCTACACGAATAAAAAAGCCGTGGCGACTATCTTCTGTCCATAAATGGTCGATATACAGATTGTCATAATATCCATATGGGTTTATATCGTTATCCGTAAACTCTGTAAAATCATAGTCATATAGGTTCATTAGCTGGATAAAAACAAACTTTTCTTCAGCTTTAACTGGGTCGATGGATATTGTCATAAAGCCGCACCCTACTCAATCCTGAAAAGCGGCTGTCGGGCTTCCACCATTTGCCCATTTTCCGCAAAAACTTGGGCAACGGTGCCATCCACATCCGCTGTAATTTCGTTCATAATTTTCATGGCTTCTAAGATGCAAAGCACATCACCCTTTTTAACCTTTGTGCCAACTGGTGCAAATGCCGGCTTCTCCGGGTTGCTGGAAGCATAGAAAGTACCAACGATTGGTGAAGCCACAATGTGTCCGCTTGCTTTTTGTGTGGTTTCGTCCGGGTCGGCAAGTTTTGGTGCGGGCACATCAGCAGTAGCCTGTGCAGAAGCTGCAACAGGTGCGTGCTGCATAGCCATGGCCGGCGCATAACTTGGATACATTTCCGGATAAAAGCCCCCGCCTGCCGCCTGTTTGCCGGCAGAAACATTAGCCCCCCCAAGGCTAATAGAAATATTGGTAAATGTGGATTTTTCCACCCATTCAAGCAATTCCCTAATTTGTGTATAGTTCATAATTTAACCCTCCTAATTTTGGTTTTATTTATGTTAGTTTTGCTTCACTAACCTGCAATTGTTATAACAATGCGGCTGACCACATTGTTTTCTATAAAAAATGACTGTACATATGAGAAAAGCTCATGATTCAAAACCCGCCCGAAGTGTTCGTCATCCCAGCCATAGGGGCCGGAAACGCCATCAATTGCCAACAAGTCCTCCAACGTGATACCCACGGTAACATCCTGTACGGTAAACCTGCCTGCTGCTATGTCTGCGGGGGTTGGTTGCAAATCTATCATTATGGCAGAGTCGTCCATAAAAGAAACAACCAAACTGCGGTTTATGAAAGTGTGAATACTTAGCTCCCCATGGGATTCGGAAGTGTTATATGCTCCAAAAGCCGCTTCAAAAGCCGCAAGGGTGCCGCCCATGCCCGCAATGTTTCCGGTCTGGTTGCAACGCAATTCTTGAAAAGCAAGCTGGGATAATACAGCGGTCTCGTTTGTTCCGTTGTTGCCATTGCCATCTCCACCGCAGCCGCTAAACAACAAAGCCCCTGCAACAGCCATGGTAAGTAAAATCCTTTTTTTCATAGCTATTAACCTTCCCACTTCTTAAAGCAAAGGCTGGCATTGTGCCCCCCAAAGCCATAGTTGTTTGAAAGTGCATATTTTATATCAGCATCCACAACACCATTGGTTACATAATTTAAGTCGCAATCCGGGTCGGCCACCTGGTAGCCCGCTGTTGACGGGGCAAAACCTTTTGTCATGCCGATAATGGTTGCAATGGCTTCCACGGCCCCTGCCGCCCCCAGCATATGCCCCACTTGAGATTTAGTGGAACTTATCAAAAGGTTTTTTGCATGGTCCCCAAATGCTGACTTAATTGCATTGGTTTCAGCCGCATCATTAAGCGGGGTGCTTGTGCCGTGGGCATTGATGTAAACCACATCAGCCGGGGCAATCCCCGCCTCCCCAATGGCTAATGCCATGCACGCTGCTGCTCCGCTGCCGTCCGGGCTTGGTGCGGTCATATGGTGGGCATCACAATTAGCCCCATAGCCCACAATTTCCGCATAAATGGTGGCACCACGAGCCTGGGCATGCTCTAAACTTTCGATAATAAGCACACCGCCGCCCTCGCCGATGACAAAGCCGTTGCGCTCCTTATCAAAGGGGATGGAGCCACGTTTTGGGTCAGTAGACCTTGATAAAGCCGTAAGTGCATTAAAACCGGCCACAGAAGCCCGTGTTATTGCCGCTTCCGACCCGCCCGCCAAAATCACATCACTATAACCATGTTTGATGGAGCGGAAAGCCTCACCAATAGCATGGCTGCCGGCCGCACAAGCGGTTACCACATTGGTGCATACGCCATTTGCGCCGTATTCCAACGCAACCTGCCCTGCGGCCATATTGCCAATCATCATGGGGATAAACAGCGGCGCAATTTTCATGCTGTTTTCTTTGGCATATAGCTTAACAACCTCATTTTCAAAGGTTTCCATGCCGCCAATGCCCGATGAAATGATGACGCCAAGACGGCTTTTGTCAACCCCATCCATGTCCAGCCCGCTGTGTTTTACAGCACGTGCCGCCGCTGACAGGGCATATTGGCTAAACAAATCCATCCGCCTAACTTCCTTTTTGGGAATGTCATCTTCCGGGTTATAATCTTTCACCTCTGCCGCAAGGGCAATGGGCGAATCCGCCACCTGCACACGGGTTATCGTGGCAATGCCCACAACCCCCTCCCGCAGGGATTTTTCAAAGCTTTCCAAATCACAACCAATTGGGGAGATAACCCCCATGCCCGTAATAACTACCCTTTTCATAGGGATTTCCTCCTTCTTAGAGATTCAGCCATCCGGCCGTCCCATTAAATTTTGCAAAAATTTTATTTGAGTATGTTGCAACAACAGATACCACATTACCCCTTTTCAGGGACAAGTAGTGGTCTGTCCCAATGCCGTTGACCCAATTCCTACCTTCATCATCTTGCAAGATTTTGTCTGTTGGTACCTCTAAAATCTTGCCGCTTTTGTGGCGCACCTTGCTAAATTCCTCACTATACTCCAAAATATCCACAAAACGGTCATTCCAAGTTATGCTTAATGTGCCTTCCTTGCCTTTGTGGTCATTTTCCACTGTCATTAGCTCAAAGTTTTCAACAAATTCCCAAGAAAACTCACCATCTTTTACAATAAAGGCGTTTAGCTGGCCGAAGGGGGCTATGGGATAGCCGCCGTCAATGTGGATAATGTGCTTTTCCTTGTTGATGATTGGGTTGCAGCAAGGAATTTGGTGGCACAGGTTGTTTATGGGCCAATGGCCTACAATAACCCATTTGTCAAAGGGTTTGCCCTTGTAAGTTTCCGTAAAGGCGGGGATTGTCAGGCATTTTATCACATCTTGCTCATTAAGCGGTTTGTCTTCCAACCCGGCGTGGACAAATATAAAGTCCTCACTTTCAAGGACTATAGCTAAGTTGCAAACCCATTCCCAATCCTCATCCGTATAAAAGTCCGCCCTGCCCCATTCGCAATTGCCCCGTAAAACATGTACATTTGGTTGTTTGTCCAATTCCATTATATAACGGAAAGTTTCTTCAGGCTGGCTGCCTTTTAGGTAGAAGTCACCTAAAATCACCAGAACATCATTATTGCAGAACTTTACTTTGTCCAACAGTTTTTTGAACAAGTCAAGCTCGCCATGGATATCTGCAATAACAATAAGCCGTTTATTTTGTGGGATTTCAAGCTGTCGCACAATCAGCGGTACGCTCATTATGCCATGCCCCCGTCAATGGTCACAACTTGCCCTGTCATATAGGCGCAATTTGCTACAAAATAGACCAAATCAGCCACTTCTTCGGGCTTGCCGTATCTGCGCAGGCTTACACTTTCCAAAATTTGTTTTTTAACGGCTTCCGGCAGGCTGTCGGTCATATCGGTTTCGATAAAGCCGGGGGCTACGCAGTTGGCTGTTATGCCACGGCTGCCAAGCTCCTTGGCAATGGACTTGGTAAGCCCGATAAGCCCCGCCTTAGCAGCGGAATAGTTGGCTTGCCCCCCATTGCCCGTAATGCCCACCACGCTGGAAATATTCACAATCGCCCCGGACTTTTGTTTAAGCATTACAGGGCTTGCATGGCGGATGGTGTTAAATGCACCTTTTAGGTTGGTATCCACCACCGCATCAAAATCGGCTTCTTTCATCTTCAAAATCAGTCCGTCACGGGTGATGCCTGCGTTGTTGATAAGATAATCCACAGTGCCAAATTTTTCCTTAGCTTGATTTATAAGCTCCTCGGCCTGGGCAAAATCACTGATGTCGGCTTTTACAGCCAAAGCACCCACGCCCAAAGCCTCAATTTCCGCCACAAGCTCCTTAGGGTCGGTGGATAGATAGTTAACCACCATATTAACCCCCGATGAAGCAAATTTTAGGGCAATTGCCCTGCCAATTCCCTTTGCGCCACCTGTTACAATGGCTGTTTTCATGGGCAATGCCCCCTTTTTCGTTAGGATTATGCCTTCGCAAAGGTTTCCAGCGAAGGGTCTATTTTTTTAACAAAGTTTACTAAGGTTTCCCCAATGCCAAGTTCGATAAAACGGGTGCCGCCCATTTCCTTGGCTTTTAACACAGAATTTGTCCATTGTACGGCGGATGTCATATGGGTTGCCATGTGGTTTGCTAAATCCTCGTAGGTTAGCACATCCGCTGTTACATTGGATATGATTGGTAGCTTGGGGGGAGTCAGGTCAAGTCCCGACCCTGCTTCTTTAAGCTTTTCTGCCGCAATATCCATCAAAGGCGTGTGGAAGGGGCCTGCCACTTTTAAGGGAATTGCTTTGCCCTTGGCTTCTTTGATTTTGCCTACGCAATAGTCCAACGCCGCCTTATCACCGGATATGACGATTTGCTCTGGTGTGTTAAAATTGGCGCAGGCCACAAAACCTTCATGGGTAGATTTACAGATATCTTCCAGCACGGCACGGTCAATCCCCATTACAGCAACCATGCCGCCCGGCTTGGCAAATTCCGCCATCAGCAAGCCCCGCTTATGTACCAGCTTCACAGTTTCGGCAAAGCCCAGCACCTCTGCCGCCGCAAGTGCGGTATATTCCCCCAGCGACAAGCCCATCAAAAGCCCTGCCTGCTCGCCTTCCAGCTCATAAGCACGCAGGGCGGCGATGCCCACAGTTACAAGGGCGGGTTGGGCAAATTGGGTTAAATTAAGCTTTTCGCCGTCTTCAAAGCAAAGTTTGGCAACATCCAAACCAAGGGCATCGCTGGCTTCTTCAAAAACCTGGCGGCATGCGGCATGTTGGTCATAAAAACCTTTGCCCATACCCACCTTTTGCGCCCCTTGGCCGCTAAACATTAAAACATCCATAATTTAGGCACCCCCTGCAAGCAAGGTATATTGCCGCCAAATTTCTTGAATAATCTCATCAGCAGTCTGCTCTTTCGTCACCATGGCAGCAATCTGCCCCGCCATAAGCGACCCCTGCTCCGTATCACCATCCACCACGGCTTTGCGCAAAGCACCAGCCGCGAAGCCTTCCAACGCATGGATGTCGGGCTTTTCTTTCATGGCCTCCTGCTTTTCCAGTGCAATATACTGGCTAGTTAGCTTATTGCGAAGCGAGCGCACAGGGTGCCCCGCAATTGTCCCTGTTACAATGGTATCAATATCTTTTGCTTTAATAACAGCGTTTTTGTAATTTTGATGCACCCAACACTCCTTAGCCACAAGGAAGCGTGTGCCAATTTGCACCCCTTCGGCTCCAAGCATAAATGATGCGGCAACACCACGCCCATCGGCAATGCCGCCCGCTGCAATTACGGGTATGCTTACAGCATCCACAACCTGCGGCACAAGTGCCATGGTGGTTAGTTTGCCAATATGCCCGCCAGCCTCCATGCCCTCTGCCACAACCGCCGCCGCCCCAATCTTTTCCATCTTTTTGGCAATGGCAACCGATGGCACAACGGGTATAACCTTAACACCGGCAACATTAAAGGCTTCCATGTATTTAGTTGGAGCGCCCGCCCCTGTTGTGACGATTTTAACACCCTCATCACAGCATAACCTGGCAATTTCATCCACAAAAGGTGACATTAGCATGATATTTACGCCAAAGGGCTTGTCTGTCAAGCTTTTTGCTTTATTAATCTGCTCCCGCACATAATCGGCAGGTGCAGCACCTGCGGCAATAATGCCCAGGCCGCCGGCATTGGACACGGCCGCCGCCAAACCTGCCTCGGAAACCCAAGCCATGCCCCCTTGAAAAATGGGGTACTTAATACCCAATAACTCACAAATTCTGTTATCCACTCAAATACCCCCTGTCTGCTTTATAACACAAGCCTTGCATAGATTATTTCAACACCTTCTTCTTCACCAATTTCTCCTGTTTCCACAAAGCCCACTGGTGCGTACAGGTTGCGGGCAACCTTATTTTCAGTGGTATAGCACAGGGAAATACAATCCGCCTTGCCTTGGTGTGCGGCATCAATCATAAAACGGTTAAAATCATAGTATTTCTTGTCGCCAAACTTTTGGCTTAGAACCTGTTTTCAATAAATCAACCCCTACGCAACAACATAGACGCATGAGAAATCATAATCATATTTTCAGCTGATGTGGTCAAAAACTCGTAATCTTTTGAAAGTCTACGAGAACCAC
>WRAX01000031.1 GCA_009779935.1 Defluviitaleaceae bacterium
TGTCAAGTATTTTTTGTAGTTTTTTGTAATAGTTTAAAAGCAAAAACAGGGCAACCAGCTGTGGGTGCCCTGTTTTTATGATGCCGCATAGCTTACTTTTCCTCTTTGGATGCGGTTTTTTCGTTAGGCAAAACAGCGTTAAGGATAACCCCCAATATTACCGCAATGGCAACACCCATCCTGTCTATCGGCACATTTGTGCCGCCAATTTCAAAGAAAATGGGTTGCCCAAAGCGCAATCCAAGCCCCGTAACCATCATCACAGCAACAATGGTGAGGTTTTTGGTTTTGCTCATATCGGTGCGGGATTCTACTAAATTACGTATACCTACCGCAGCAATCATGCCGTACAGCATAAAGGATGCACCACCAATAATCGCATCGGGGATGGAGCGTATAACAACCTCAAAAAGCGGCGAAAAACCGAGGATTACCGCATAAATAGCAGCGATTTGCACCACACGTGGGTTAAACACACGGGTAAGGGCAACAACACCTACATTTTCGCCGTAAGTGGTGCTGGCAGGCCCACCAATAAAGCCGGAGAACATGGATGCCACACCATCACCAATAAGCGTACGGGAAAGGCCGGGGTCTTCCACAAAATTTTCACCTGTGATGGAGCCAAGGGCAACCATATCGCCCACATGCTCCGCAATGGTGGCAAGGGCGAAGGGTATCATCACCAAAATGGCAAAAATGTTAAATCTTGGCATCATAAACGGCGGCAAGCCAAATATACCTGCACCTTCGGCGGCGGCAAAGTTAACCAGTGGCTCGTAAGTTTGTGTGGCATTATTAAAAATCTCCCAGCCAAAAATTTGGGTGCCAAGTAATGCTATGAGATATGCCCCGCCCAACCCCAGTAAAATTGGAATGATTTTTATCATGCCCTTGCCCCATGTGGATGCCACAATTACAATAACAAGGGTAAGGATTGCTATGGGCATGTGGCTACGGGCTTGGTTAATGGCAAATGGCGCAAGCATAATACCAATAAGAATTACTGTTGGAGCAGTTACAACGGGCGGCAAAAACTTCATAAACCGTTTAACGCCAACAACTTTAACCATTAGGGCAAAAAGTAAGTATAGCAAACCCGAAACCAATATGCCGCCTGTGGCATATGGTAAAATGGCTTGTACATGCTCTGCGCTGCTCATCCCCTCACTAAAACGATAGGAGAAAAGACCGCCGTTGGGGTCCGTTATCAAATTAATGCCCACCATAAAAGCGAATGACGAGCCAAGGAAGGCAGGTACACGGCTTTTTGCAAAAAAATGAAATATTAATGTGCCAACACCCACAGCAATAAGGGTAACTTGCACGCTAAGCCCCGTCAACAACGGCACAAGTATGGTTGCACCAAACATGGCAAACATATGTTGCAAGCCCATAATGCCCATTTTAAGCGGGCTTAACTTTGGTTGTGTATTTCCAGACATTTTGAAACCCTCCATATTCTATTTTGTTGTTATGGCAAATGGTATTGAAAAACGTAAGGGGTCAAGTGCGGCTCAAAATAGCGAAACAAGCTTTTTGGGAAAAACCGAAGGTTTTAGCACGCAGACGGCTTACGATTTTGAAAGGTGTTTGCTGTACCTAGCAGCCATTGTATCTGTCGCCCGCATCCCCAAGACCGGGCACTATGTAGCCCTTTTCATTCAAAATTTCATCCACAGCGCAAGCTACAATGCTAATTTTTGGATACTTGTCAAACAACATATCCGCCCCCGGTTTGGAGGCGATAATGCAGGCTATGGTAATGTTTTCCTCCGCCACACCCTCTTTCAATAAATGGGCAATAGTAAAATCAATTGTGCTGCCTGTTGCCACCACAATTTCCGTTAAGATAACCTTATGGGCAGGCAAATCATTTGGCAAGCTGCAATAGTACATATCTGCCAAAAACTCATCCCCCTCTTGCTTGCGCCTTATGCCCATGTAGCCATAGGTGGCATCAGGCAAAACCCTGCGCAACGGCTCAAACATTGCCATGCCCGCCCGCAAAATTGGTACAACCAGCACCTTGTCAAAAAAATAAGCAACATCTGCTTCAGCAATAGGTGTTTGCACCTTTTTTGTTGCTGTTGCAAAGTTGCCTGTAATGTGATGTGACATCAAATAAACAATATTCTCGATAGCTGCGGCAAAATCATTTTTGCTTGTTTGCTTATCACGAATAATGCCTACATAGTGGTTAATAAGCGGGTTATTAACACGCAAAACAGCCATTTATACATCCCCTCCTGTCATATTTTATCTGTACCTAATCGTGTATTTTACCAAAAATACACAAGCCTGTCAAGTGTTTTTTTATGCCATTTTTTGGAAATATTGACCCCTGCTGAAATGGGCAGGGGTCAATATTTTATAATAACAGCAAATACTTAACAAGTTCAAACTGGGCTTTTTTGTAATCACTAAAATCCGCTTGTATGCGCAAGCTGTGCAGCAGCACACCCGTTTCGGTTTCCGACAAAGTTTCCACTTTTTTAAGTGCTCCTTGATTAAGCAGTGCCGAAACCTCTTCTGCCATCATGGTTATCATGCCAAGGTCAGTGATTTCATAATCCTCTTCAATAAATTCAATACCGGCCTCATCTTTCAAAGGCACAAAAGGTGTGGGTGTTGGGTGCTCATCATCGCAAACAAAGCCTTGTGTGGGTGTTTTTTGCTGGGGCCCTACAATTATATCTTTTTTGCCTACCTTATATCCAAGCTCTTTTAAGAAGTCTGTTACAATAGCCGTCAAATCACCCGAAACGGTTTTTTCGTCACTTTCTCCCGTTAGATATTGTGGGTAAATTTCTGCCACTTGCGCAATGGCAACCACAACTTTTGCAGATAAGGCACCAACTTTATATGAGCGCTCGATAGCAAATTTGGTAACGCCGGAAAAGTCTAAAACCTGCTCTCTCTGGGCTTTTGAAAGCCCCTTCCACACTTCTTTAAGGCGTGCGATGGTTTTTTCTGCATCCTTACTTACATTGGATTGTTTCATTTTCTTGATAAATTCCGCTTTAATCATAACAATACTCCTTATTTTTTATAGAATTGTTGTGATTGTAGCACGAAACTATAAAAAATGCAAGTAAAACTTTATATTAATCCATATTTTTTTGCAGCTTTTGTGATAAGCTCCACATTCTCATCTTCTAATGTGGTAAGCGGGGGGCGGCAAATGCCCACATTAAAGCCCATAAGGTTCAAAATATGCTTTACAGGAATTGGGTTTAATTCTGCAAAAAGCGCATCAATTAGTGGCAAAGCCTTTAATTGGAGGCGCTTAGCGGCATTCAAGTCCCCATTTCTAAATGCCACACAAAGGTCATGCAAATCTTTTGGTGCCACATTACCCATCACAGATATACAGCCCACACCACCAAGGGCAAGGGTGGCTAGCACTTCATTACAATTGCCTGCATAAATATCAAAGCCATCCCCACAAAGTGCCGCCATTTTAGCGGTTTGCACCAAATCACCGGCGGATTCTTTTATGCCAACAATATTATCTACCTTAGCCAGTTTCGCCAGTGTTTCAGGCTCTATATTTAGCCCTGTGCGGGATGGCACATTGTACACAATAATGGGCAAATCCACAGCTGCGGCAACGGCCGTATAGTGCTCCACAAGCCCTTTTTGTGTGGTTTTGTTGTAATAGGGTGTAACTGCCAAAATGCCGTTTGCCCCCGCATCTCTAGCGTCTTGGCAAAGGCGTATTGTGGATACTGTAGAATTACTGCCACCACCACCAATAACAGGCACACGCCCCGCAACAGTTTCCACTGCAAAGCGGATAACATCCGCACGTTCTTCGTAGCTTAATGTGGCAGATTCGCCGGTGGTACCGCAAGCAATTATAGCATCAACGTCATTAACAATTTGAAACTCTATTAACTCTTCAAAGGTTTTATAATCAACTTCACCATTTTTATTAAACGGTGTTACAATTGCTGTGCCAACTCCTTGAAATAATGGCATAATTTCTTCCCCCTTAAATAAAAAGCTCTGCAATTTGCACCGCATTTGTGGCGGCACCTTTGCGCAAATTGTCCGCCACGACCCACATGTTTAAGCCATTTTCCACCGAATTGTCACGCCGGATGCGTCCGATATAGGTTTCATCCTTACCATCAGCACAAATGGGCATGGGGTATATACCATTTTCTGTATCATCCTTAACAACAATGCCCGCCGCTTTTTTTAGCATTTGGACAGCTTCCTTTATATCAATTTTATTTTCAAATTCCGCATTTATGCTAACGCTGTGGCCGTTAAAAACCGGCACACGCACGCAGGTGGCCGTTACACCAAGGTTGGGTAGGTTAAGGATTTTTTGAGTTTCCCGCATCATTTTTAACTCTTCGCCCGTATATCCGCCATCACTGAAAATATCAATTTGCGGTATCACATTATTTGCTATGGGCTGGGCAAAATACTTGTGGGGTGTACCTTTTAAGCCTTCTTCCAAATCATGCCAGCCCCCTTGCCCTGCACCGCTAACCGCCTGATATGTGGAATACACCACCCTTTTAAGTCCAAACGCATTATGCAAAGGTGCAAGTGCCATAACAGCTTGGATTGTGGAACAATTAGGATTTGCAATAATGCCTTTGTGATTTTTGGCAACTTCTGCATTAACTTCCGGCACGACCAGCGGCACATCAGTATCCATGCGGAATTTAGAGGAATTGTCAATACAAACTACCCCTTTTTCCGCAAGGGGCGGGATATACTGTATAGAAATATCACCACCGCCGGCAAACAAAGCCATGTCCAGCCCTGCTTCAAAAACACTATCATCTAAAGCCTGTATAATATGGTTGTCACCCTTAAATCTCAAAACTTTACCGGCAGAACGGGGGGACGCATAAAAAAACACCTGCAACGCAGGAAAGTCCCTCTCTTCCAAAATCTTTATAATGGTGCCGCCAACCATGCCTGTGGCACCAACAACAGCCAGTTTCACAAAACCACCCCCGTATAAATAATACTACCATTATATGCCACTGGCACATTTTTGTCAACAAAAATGCAAATATTTTTGCAGGCGGGAAATACTACCCTTGACAATTTTCGCAGGGAGGGTTAATATTATGAAGAAGAGCGACCGCTTAAAGTACGAAATTGCACAAGAATTAGGCCTTTTAGATAAAATTGAAGAAGGCGGCTGGAAAACGCTAACAGCCCGTGAAAGCGGCAAAATTGGCGGGCTGATGGCAAAGCGCAGGAAAAAAGAGGGATAGCATGGAAATTTATGGAGAATTTGCAAGGGTGTATGACCAATTTATGGAAGCACCTTATGAAGACTGGGCAGATTATATTGAGGGGCTTTGGGTAAAATTTGGTCAAAAGCCCCATTTGGTACTGGATTTGGCCTGCGGCACAGGTACGCTTACGTGCATTTTGGCGGGCAAAGGTTATGATATGATTGGGCTGGATTTGTCCGCTGATATGTTAATGGTCGCACGCCAAAAAGCACCCGAAATACTGTTTTTACAACAGGATATGCGGGCGTTTGAACTTTACGGCTCCGTTGATGCTATTATTTGCATTTGCGACAGCCTAAATTACATACTGGAAACGGATGAGTTGGCACAGGTATTTAAGCAAGCATATTTCTATCTAAATCCCGGCGGCACGTTAATTTTTGACATTAACACCCAATACAAATTTAGCCAAATTTTGGCAGACAATGATTTTTGTCATGTTGATGAAGAAGGGGCATATATCTGGGAAAATTTTTATGACGAAGCGGAAGAACTTAATGAGTACAGGGCTACATTTTTTATCAAAAATAAAAGTGGGCAATACGCCCGCCACGAGGAAATACATGTGCAAAAAGCCCACAAGCCCGAACAAATTAAGCAGGCCTTAAAAACTGCAGGCTTAACCCTGTTGGGTGTATTTGATGAGCTAACTACAAGCCCCGCCCATGCGGAAAGCGAAAGAATATTTTTTGTGGCACAAAAGTCTTGACTAACCCCGTCAAAAATCGTATACTAAATATATGAGGAAATTTTTATTCACGCTAATAACATTAACTGCAATACTAACATTTGCAGCCTGCACCAACAACGAAACCCTTATCCCCATAGGCTTTTATGACATAGGGATAAATATCAAGCTATCAGACACAAACCCTGTAATAGCCCGCACCACAGGCTATGTAGCAACGGCACAAGTGGGTAGCAGAGCTTACTTTTTCCGTGAAGGTGACCAAGCGCCGCACAGTTTGTTAATACCGCAGAAGCCGTTATTATGCAGCTGAAAGCCTATATGAACATACCTTATACCCGTTTGAGAATACATAGCTCGCCTTATGATTACATTTTTACCCATACAGAGGTTAGCCTAAACTTTGAAAACGGCGATACCTTTGGCTGGCTAACCCACCAACTTTCCCGTGGCAGGCTGCCCATGTGGCTGTCGGTGGGGCTGGAAGCTCACGTAAAAGGCCAATTGGGGATATTTGTACCAACGAACCACAATTTTGCAAAAGGCACACATTTTAGCGACCTATCCTTCATGCCGGGTACATGGCGCACCGCCGAAAGAGCCGCCGCAATTGACATGGCTTATAACTTCATCAGTAATTTGGCTAAAATGGGCTTACTTGCCGAGCTTGTGGCGTTATATCAAGATGGTGAAACACAGCAAGCTAATTACAAGGCAGAGAATCATTTTTACAACCATTTTGGCTGGCACATAAACACATCAGCCACATGGGGTTTCGCAAGCTTCGTAAATGCCTATGTTATAACCAGCCAAAGTACATGGGCAACGGCAGAAATCGCCATCCGTTATCTAAGCACAACCCTTTCTGCATAAGATGCTTTTGCATTTTTGGAGTATATGCACGCAGCAACCTACTTTGTCATCGACTTTAAGTCACAATATTTTAAGGTTGCGCCCCACAATGTGCGCATAGAGATTCTATACGATGTTAGGCCTGCCGAGGCCGGGGGTTTGTATCACTTAAATGCCCATTTAAGTATTTACGGTGGAGGTATGTTCAGAAGCACCCGGCAAATCGCAAGCACCATAACCCACGAAATATCCCATGCTGTGGTTCATGGTATGATAGATAAGCCACGAGCCATCCCGCCACTGGATGAAGGTTTTGCTGATTATATGGCTCTGATTTTTTCACAGTCCAAATACGGGCAAAGCGAGCAACTTTTCTCCCGCATTCGCAGGGAATGGTGGAGTGTGTCGCCATGGCATTCAAACTTTGCAGAAGTTTATGAAAATTACGCAAGAAGGATGCACCACGCCGCCCACAGGCGGCTAACCCGTGTGGATTACACCACCGTGGGCGTTGGTTTTGTGTGGCTTTACACCGACACCAGCTGCCCCGACCACATCGCACCCATTAACACCTACGTAACCGCCGCATCCTTTGTAGCATGGCTGATAGAGACCCATGGCACGGAAAAGTTTTCACAAGTATTTTTCGATGTGGATAATTTTATAAATGTGTACGACCGGGATATTTGGGACATGGTAGATGAATGGCGCAGTTTTTTGAAGGATACATTTTAGTTAATATATATAAACATTAGGGAGGAACAAAAATGCATTATAACAAGTTTAAGGGCATTGAATTGTCACACCTGGCAATGGGATGTATGCGTTTTCCCCAAAAGGGCGAGGGTTGGGGTATGCCCATCATCCATGATGAGGCGCAAGAGGTAATTGACCATTGCATGGCAAATGGTATTAATTATTACGATACGGCCTATGTGTACCACCACGGCGAGTCTGAAACATTCCTTGGCGAAGCCATGAAGAAATACCCCAGGGAATCCTTTTACTACGCAGACAAATACACCATGAACGCCGAGCCGGACTATAAAAAGCAATTTGCCACCCAATTGGAACGTTTGCAAACCGATTATATAGATTTTTACCTGCTGCACGCCGTAGGCGACAATACCATCGACCGCTACATAACCAATGGATGCATCGAATACTTTTTGGAATTAAAGGCGCAGGGAAAAATCAAATATCTTGGCTTTTCCTTCCACGGCAGCCCCGATGCCTTGCGGAAGATGACCGCAAGGCACGACTGGGATTTTGCCATGATACAGTTAAACTACTTTGACTTCTGGCATTGCGGGCATGATGACTTCTATCATCATTTGCAGGAGAAAAATATACCAATTATGATTATGGAGCCCGTACACGGCGGCTTGCTTGCCAATTTAACAGACGAGGGTAATGCCCTGCTAAAAGCCGCCCGCCCTGACAAGTCCATAGCATCATGGGCAATGCGCTTTTTCTTCGATTTGCCGGGCATTGCAACAATTTTAAGCGGCATGTCCAATATGGAGCAAACCGAAGACAACTTGGCAACTTTTAGCGAGAACGAACCCCTGTCCGATGAGGAGAAGGAAATCCTCAAAAAAGCCAGCACCTTGCTGTATGAAAGCATTGCGGCAAAATGCACTGCCTGCAAATACTGCCTTGACAATTGCCCTGCAAACTTGGACATTCCATATCTGCTTACCACCTACAACAACTACAAAACAGGCGGCGGCGCATGGCGGCTAAACCGCCTGCTGGCTTTGCCGGAATCGGAAAGGCCGGAAGCCTGTGTGCACTGCCATATCTGTGTAAACGACTGCCCACAGAACCTTGATATTCCATCCCTTATGAAGGAAATGGAAGAAATTTTGGCAAAAGTGCAAAAGTAGGAATCATATGAACAAATGAGAATGGAATTACACGGAAGAATATGTGCAGATAAGCGGCATACAGCAATATTTTTTACATTACCCTGCGGAGCAGGAAGAGCTTGTTCTGTTTATCCACGGGGGCCCGGTACGCCCTCATCCTTTGCGGGGCATAATTAAAGCCGTACTGGATTTTTTGCAACTTAGTTTATTATAGCGAACGCACTTTGAAACAGTGAATGCGAGTCACGAAATCTCCACGCTTCACGGAGTTTCGAGGCGCAACCATTCACTGATTGAAAAGGCGTTCGCTATAAGTTGATTTTGCTGGGACAGTCTTGGGGTTCGGTTTTAGGAACGCAGTATGTGCTTAGATATCCTGACACCGCTGCCGCTTTTATAGGCAACGGTGTGGTAGTGGACATGCGCCGTGAAATGAAAATTGCCCATGAAAAGCTGAAACAAACGCTGGAAGCCAAGGGTGCGGCAAATGGCCTAAAAAAACTAAATGCCTTGGGTGGCTATGCCAATGTGGCTTATAAGGATTTTAACAACTTTGTAATGCGATTTCAGAAAATCCAATCAAAACACGGATTCTCTGTAAATATGCCCAAAAGCATGAAACTTGCAAAATAGCTTTTTGAAGGCCTTTTAGAGCTTAGCGTTTGGGACACTACCGACTATCACTTGCCAATATATTATGTGCTGGGCAAAGATGACTGGCAAGTGCCTTCCTTGTCAGGCTCGGAATATTTTGAGAAAATAAACGCCCCACGCAAAAGGCTTTTCTGGATCGAAAACGCCGGGCATGTGGCGGATATGGATAACCCTAAAGATTTTGCAGAAGCGGTTTCAAAAATTGTTGAAGATATAAATATTTTTTAGGAGAGTGACAAAAATGTCCAAAATTTATGATGTAATCATCATCGGTGGTGGCCCTGCGGGGCTTTCTGCGGGCTTGTATGCGGGGCGTGCAAGGCTATCCACACTTATGATTGAAAAGTTAACAGAAGGCGGCCAAATTGTAACCACCAACGAGATTGAAAACTATCCCGGAGGCATAGAGCATGAATCCGGCCCCTCTCTTATTGCCCGCATGGTGGAGCAATGCAAAAAATTTGGCGTAGAAACCCTTAAAACCACCGTTACCGATGTACAATTGGAGGGTGATATTAAAACCGTTACGGCGGGCGGGCAAACTTACCAAGCTAAAACCATCATGGTTGCCACAGGCGCAAACCCCCGCCCAATTGGCTGCCCCGGTGAAAAGGACTATATTGGGCAAGGTGTTAGCTACTGCGCTACCTGCGACGGTGCTTTCTTTGAAGATTTGGAAATTTACGTGGTCGGCGGCGGCGATTCTGCCGTGGAAGAGGCTTTGTATTTAACAAGATTTGGAAGAAAAGTTACCATCATCCATAGGCGTGACGAGTTGCGTGCCGCCAAATATCTACAAGAACAGGCTTTTGCCAACCCCAAAATCGAATTTATGTGGGACAGCACCATAACAGAAATCGGCGGCGACGAAGTTGTGCAAAAGATGACTGTAGAAAACCTGAAAACAGGCGAAAAAACCGAAATCGTAGCCAGCGATGAAGATGGTGCATTCGGCATTTTCGTATTTGTGGGTCTTGTACCAAATTCCCAAATTTTTGAGGGCAAATTGGACATGGAAGGCGGCTACATCATCACCAACGAAAATATGGAAACCAATATCAAAGGCGTGTTTGCCATCGGCGATATCCGTGTTAAATTGTTGCGCCAAGTAGTTACAGCGGCAGCGGACGGCGCAATTGCGGCCATTATGGCGGATAAGTATATCAGCGGCCACTAAACACAGGAGGGGGGTCTTATGAACTTCTTCGCATTCCTTTGGTGGGTATGTGTTGTTGTGCAAAACTACCTTGGTTTCGGCACGGCTTACCGCCTAACCAAAGCCGGTGGCGATAATGGTTTGGCACTATTTGGGTGGTTGTTTTTAACCAATCTCGCTTCACTCGTTCCCGGCCTTGGTTTTTGGTTATGGCATAAATATCGCCGCCATAATAGCGAAAGTGCCGTTAGCAAACTTTACGAAACCACCCAGCAACACGAACCAAGCCACCGGGATTACAGATAGGTGATTTATGGACAAAAATTTGATTTTACGGCAATTACCCAAGATGGATGCCATTTTGGAAGAAGGTTGCTTGGAGGTTTTGAGCAGGAATAATAGGGCTTCTGCCGCCATATCGGTTCTGGATGCCATTAGGTCAGATATTTTAACCGGCCTAATGGTCACACCTCCCGGTTATGAGGAGATTTTAGGGCGGATTTTGGAGGTTGGCTTAACCCAACCACAAAGCTTGCAGAGAGTGATTAACGCCACAGGCATTGTACTTCACACCAACCTTGGGCGGGCACCACTTGCAGAAAATGCCGCCCGCCATGCTGCCGAAACATCCCTGGGATATTCTACATTGGAATTTGACATGAAAACAGGCGGACGGGGCAGCCGCATGTTAGGCTTGGAGCAACAACTAACCAACCTAACAGGCGCAGAAGCTGCCATTGCGGTCAACAACAATGCCGCCGCTGTTTTGTTAGTGCTTTCCGCCCTTTGCACAGGTGGCGAGGTGGCAGTTTCCCGTGGGGAGTTGGTGGAAATTGGCGGTTCTTTCCGTGTGCCGGAGGTTATTGCGGCAGGCGGAGCAATTTTGCGGGAAGTTGGAGCAACAAACTCCACCCGCCTGTCGGATTATGAGGGTGCCATCAACAACACCACCGCCGCCCTATTAAAAGTCCACACATCCAACTACCGCATCGAAGGTTTTACCAAAGAAGTTGCCCTGCCACAGTTGCGGGATTTAGCACATAAACACGGTTTGCCCCTAATTTACGACCTTGGGGGCGGCGCTTTAATCGACCTGTCCCATCACGAGCCTACTGTGCAAAACCTGATGGCACAAGGTGTTGATGTACTGTGTTTCAGCGGCGACAAGCTACTTGGCGGGCCGCAAGCAGGCATAATTATCGGGCGGGCCGATTTGGTTACAAAAATGCGCAAACATCCGCTTTATCGGGCTTTGCGCATGGATAAGTTAACCATTGCAGCACTTTCCGCCACCCTGGAGCATTATGAGGATGCGCAGCAAGCAAAAGAAAAAATCCCCGTACTGGCCATGTTAACGTCACCTTTGGACAAGTTGGAGGAAAAAGCCAAGAAGCTGCACGAAATGCTGAAAGGCATAAAAAACTGCCATGTAGAAATTGCGGAAACCATGTCACAAGCGGGCGGCGGCTCCTTGCCCGGCGAAAACTTCCCGTCTTACGCCATTTCCATAGCCCCCACCAAAATTTCCGTGGCGGAATGTGCAGATAAGCTCCGCAGGCTATACCTGCCCATCATCGGGCGCATCCACAAAGATAAGTTGCTGCTGGATGTGCGCACCATCGAAATATCGGATTTTAACAGCATCGCTTGGGATTTACAAGAAACGCTGGAAGATTAAGTTATCAATTCTGTAAAAAAATTGCCAAACCCCTTGCAGATATTTGTTAAATAGTGTATAATTATGTAATCAGGTGGAATATCTTGCGAACAGGAGGTGACGGTGTGAGTGGTAATGGGGAGCTAACCCCAAGCCAAAAAATTAGAAAACTTCGCAAAGCAGGCGGCTTTACCCAAGATGACTTGGCAGCGGTTTTGAAATGCACAAAATCCAGAATAAGCAAGATAGAAAAAGGCGATTTGGAGTATAGCAAGGAAGATATAGTTGCGCTAAAAAAGTTTCTTGGTGTTGCAGATGCCCCGCTTACCGATGCAGAGCTTGTGGATTTTAAAAAACGCCTGTACAAATGGCGGGATTTGATTAAAAACAACCTTACAGAGGAAGCCAGGAAAACACTTGAATGCCTGTCGGTTATAACACGACTACCCTTTGAGCCCGATTTGAAGGCAATGTACAAGATGTTTGAAATTAGGTTTATGATAAAAGAGAGGGATATTAAGACGGCAGAGAAGTCGCTGTCTGCTTATGAGTGCGATGTTGACAGAATGACCCCTGAAAACCAATACCACTTCTACCATAACGCAGGATCACTTTATGTGTACAAGCAGGACTTTAAGTCTGCATTGCGATTTTATCATAAAGCACAAGACTTAGATATGTATGTACTCGAAAAAGATAGCTCTCTTCATCTTAATATAGCCATTTGTTATTCCAACCTCGGAAAGTGTACGCTCGCAATAAGTGTTTTGGAGCGGGTGCATTACCACTTTGATTACAACATAGCAAGTGTTCTTCGGTTGTATCTGGACAATGTGCTTGCTCTCAATTATTTAAGGATTGGGCAAATAAACAAAGCGAAGCAACTTTTTGATAGAACCTTAATGGAGGCAAAGAGTTTTGGTGATAAGATAAAAACTGGACACGCTTTGCACAATTATGGTTGCGCATGCTGGAAAGCCGGTGAATTTAGCGAGGCCATCGACAATTTTGACAAAGCCTTTGAGTGCTTTGGAAAAGGCGATGAAGATTATTTGGAAAATTTATATTGGAAAATACGATGTTTGATTGCAGATAAAAAACCCTCAAAGGCCAGAGTTTTATTAGTTGAAGCAAAGTCCTTGGCAACTAATGATGAACACTATGCTATGGCATTTGAAGCCTTATCCCACCTGCTATCAATAAGTGACGATAAATCTATAGAATTTATAGAAACCAAGGTAATTAAATATTTTATAGAAAAGCACCTTTATTTTATAGCAATTGACTACTGTCAGATTCTTGAAGATATTTTCGCCAGACGAGGGAAGGGTTATAAAATTAGAGCACTAGAAATCGCAGCAACGGTTCGCCAAATAATGGAAGAAATGGCATTTAGCGAGGAGTGAGAGCATGGCAAGAAAAAGGGTTGCAGGTTTTGTGTTAGCCTTAATTTTGATATTTAGTACAAGTATAAATGCTTTTGGATGACTTCAAGGCAAGATTCCCCTTCCAATTCCAAGGGGATTACCCGTCTGTATCGATTGGGAAATAGAATACTAAAAAGAGTCGAAAATATCGGCTCTTTTTTATTTGCATCTACCTGCAACGTACCACAACAAACCCATGTGGACTTAACCTGTAATGGCGGTTTGGCGGGGTTTATGCACAACCCAAAAAAATTTGCTAATTTTTGTAAAAAAGTCTTGCATTTTATTCCAGTATAGGATATAATTGGAATATGCAGTTGACAAGATATTCCAATTATAGAAAATATTTTGCCAATTTAACGCTTGCAAGAAATTTTATCCTGGGAATTGGGGTGTTTACGGCTAATATTGGTGTATATGGTTGGTATGCTTGGAAACTTGCAAATACATAAAGTCAAATTCTACTTAATTAGGAGGAAAAGTTATGGAAACTTTAAGAAAACTGGACGCACTGGGCAGAATTGTCATCCCCCAAGCATTACGTGAGCAATTGAATATTTTAGAGGGTGACGAGTTCCGAATCACCGAAGAAGGCAACAAGATTATTTTGGAAAGGCATGCTGTAAAATGTATGGTGTGCGATGAAGATGCCAATGTTAAAAAATTAAACAGGGTTTTACTATGCGGCGTGTGCCATGATGCCTTGGAAAAATCTATGAAAGAAGCGGGATAGCATTAAAAAAGCCTCTCCAAAGTTGCGGAGGGGCTTTTTGTTTTGGGGTAGCTTGTTGCTAAGTTTTAATCATCATCGGCAGGGCTTTCCCAAATGCGTTCTTCTTCATATTCACCCATCCGGTTTTCTTGCAACCTGGTGGATTCTCGATACATATTAGCGATGGACATATTAATGGCCCCATCAATCCTGCCAATGGCTTGGTTTAGCCGCCCGGCTTGGTGGTTACGAAAATCATCCGCACCACGGCCAATGTGTTGGCTTACCACAATGCCTTGCCCTGCCATCAAAACATCAGCATTTTGGCCAAGGCCGCCAATTTTGATAAAATTGGCGGCGGGACTGTCCATTGCCCGCTCCAAATGCCCTAATTCACTTACCACAGAGGTGCGGACTTGCCGCAGGCTTGCCACATTATCCATTCCCGCTGCAATGCGGGTAAGCCCGTCAATCTGGGCACGATTGCGTGCCTCTTCGGCTTCTTCACGGGTTTCATACTTGTCTTCATCTTGGTTGCGGCGGTTTTCGGGTGCTGTGTTTGCTTCAATTAAAGCCTGGGTGCGCATGGCTTCCAGCTCTGCTGCTGCCGTCTCCCTGTCCGCCCGTTGGCGATGGATTTGGGCAATTCTATCAGCAAAGCTCTGTGCCATCATTTTACGGGTATCCAAGCTCAGCTCCCTATTTGCTAAGGCTTCACCCATGCGCTCTTGAAGGTCAGCTATGCGCTCATCTTCTCTTGCTCTGATTTTAAGCTCCCTTTGCCGGTCCTGCTGGCGGGCTTGCATAATATTTTCCCGTTGAGAGTTGCGACCTCTGCCATTCTGCACGCTACCGCCGCTTCTAAGTATGCTATTATCAACAATTCCACTTAAATTTACATTCACAAAAGCACCTCCCCCCTCTTATTTATATCGGCAAAAAATGGTTAAACTTTACCAGACCCTACTGTTCCGCCAAACGCTTATAACTGGCAAAGCGGCGTGCGGCATCTTTTGCGGCTTGTTGGAAAAGTGCCTCAGCCTCTTCCGGGAAGGCGATTTTTAGGGATGTGTAGCGTCCTTCGCTGTTGATGTATTCTGCAAAATCCGCCGTGGGCGGCTTGGAATCCAGCTGGAAGGGGTTTTTGCCTTCATCCTCCAAAGCAGGGTTGTAGCGGTATAAATGCCAATAGCCCGCTTCCACTGCACGTTTCATCTGGTCTTGGGTATTGCTCATATCAATTCCTTGGGCAATGCATGGGCTGTAAGCAATGATAAGGGATGGGCCGTCGTGGGCTTCCGCCTCCGTCATGGCTTTTATCAGCTGGTTCATATTCGCTCCCATGGCAACCTGTGCCACATAAACATAACCATAATTCATCGCCATCATGCCTAAGTCCTTTTTGCGTATGCGCTTGCCTGCTGCTGCAAACTTGGCAATTGCCGCCGTTGGGGTGGATTTGGATGCTTGGCCGCCTGTGTTTGAATACACCTCGGTGTCAAAAACCAGCACGTTGATATTTTCGCCGCTGGCAAGCACGTGATCCAACCCGCCATAGCCAATATCATAAGCCCAGCCATCGCCGCCAAAAATCCACATGGACTTTTTGACAAGGATGTCATCATTATCACAGATATGCTTGATAAGCGCATCAAAATCCGCATTTACAGCACCCATGCCGCTTATGGCTTTGCGAAGGGCTTCGGAAGCTGCTTTGGACTTTTCGCCATCCTCTTTACCCACAAGCCAAGCCCTTGCGGCATCTTTTAATTCAGCAGAAGCATCAGTGTGACCTGCAACCTCCGTCAACACATCGGCCATTTTATCACGACGTACGGTTACGGCCCAGTGCATGCCAAAACCAAACTCCGCATTATCTTCAAAAAGGGAATTTGCCCACGCCGGGCCATGCCCTTTATGGTTAGTGGTATAAGGTGTGGATGGTGCAGATGCGCCCCAAATTGACGAACAGCCTGTGGCGTTGGCAATGTACATTCTATCACCAAAAAGCTGGGTTGCAAGTTTGGCGTAGGGCGTTTCGCCACAACCTGCACAAGCCCCTGAAAACTCCAATAAAGGCGTTGCATATTGGCTACCACGGATGGTCGCCTTATCAAAGGGCAATTCTTTGGCGGAAAGCCCCATGGCAGCATACCACAAAGGCATGTCCTTTTCACAGCCTTCAGCAGATACCATTTCCAAAGCCTTTTTGCCGCCCTTACCAGGGCAAACCTTGGCACAGCTGGTGCAACCGGTACAATCCAGCGTGGAAATGCCTATGTGCAATTCCATGCCATTCGTGCCGCTTGTTCCTGGCAGGGTTTGGAAGCCTGCCGGCATTTTTGCCTTTTCCTCGTCCGTTAGCAGGAAGGGGCGTATAACAGCATGCGGGCAAACATAGGAGCAGAAATTACAAGCAATACAATTTTCGGGCAACCATTTTGGCACAAGGGATGCAATGCCACGCTTTTCATAAGCGGCCGTACCTTGGGGGAAAGTACCATCCTCCCGCCCTTGGAAGGCGGAAACCGGCAAAACATGCCCTTTGTCGGCAATAATGGGCATCATAACATTACCAATAAAATCTTTACAAACCTTGTCGTTAAATTTAATTACATCAGGTGTGCTCTCAGGCTCGTTTTCTAAGTTTTTCCAATCAGCCTGCACGTCCACTTTAACAAAACTGGTTAAGCCTGCATCCACAGCGGCATTGTTCATATCAACAACCTTTTGCCCACGCTTTTTGTAGGTGTCCGCATTAGCTTGTTTGATATATGCCACAGCATCATCAATCGGGATAATGTTTGCAAGCTTAAAAAATGCCGCCTGCAAAACCGTGTTTATACGATGCCCAAGCCCAATTTCACGGGCGATTTTGCCCGCATCTATAATATAAAAATTTATTTCCTTCTCCGCCAATGCTCGCTTAAAGCTGTTGGGCAGGTGGTTTGCCGCATCATCAGCGGACCAGTGGCAATTAAGTAAAAAGGTGCCGCCCTGCTTCAAGTCGCTGGTCATATCAAATGTGCGCACATAGGCTTCCACGTGGCAACCCACAAAATCCGCTGTTTTAACAAGGTAAGGCGAGCGTATTGGTTGCTCACCAAAGCGCAGGTGGCTGGCAGTTAAGCCGCTGGTTTTTTTACTGTCAAATGTGCTGTATGACTGGGCATACATATCTGTATGGTTGCCGATAATTTTGATGGAGTTTTCTGCAGCTCCCACAGTACCATCACCGCCAATACCCCAGAATTTGCAACTGGTTGTGCCTTTTGGCGTAACATCAATCTCCGCCCCAACGGTTAGGGAAAGATGGGTAACATCGTCATTAATACCCACGGTGAAAGGTGTTTTTGCCGCTCCGCCCAAGTTTTCATAAACAGCCAAAATTTGTGCAGGGGTAACATCCTTGGAACCAAGCCCGTAACGCCCGGCAATTATGCTGTATTTATCACTCTTACCTGCTTGTTGCACCGCCGTGCAAATATCCAAATACAACGGCTCGCCAAGCGCACCCGGTTCTTTACAACGATCCAGCACCGCAATTTTTGTAACAGATTCAGGAATAACCTTCATCAAATGCTCCATGGAAAACGGGCGGAATAGATGAACAATAACAAGCCCTATTTTTTCACCTTTTGCATTCATATAATCCACAGTTTCCTTAATGGTATCGGTAGCGGAACCCATAGCGATTATAATTCTGTCAGCATCTGCTGCACCATAGTAGTTAAACAAGCCGTAATCCTTGCCTGTCAACTTATTAATTTCGCCCATGTACTGCTCCACAATATTCGGCACATTGTTGTAAAAGGCGTTTGCAGCCTCTTTACCTTGGAAGAAGATGTCAGGGTTTTGTGCCGTACCACGGGTAACGGGATGCTCGGGGTTTAACGCCCTTGCCCTAAACTCCTTAATGGCATCGTGGTCTGTAATTTTATATAAATCATCATAATCCAGCACCTCAATTTTCTGAATTTCGTGACTGGTGCGGAAACCGTCAAAAAAATGAACAAAAGGCACACGGGCTTTAAGGGTGGAAAGGTGGGCAACCGCTGCTAAATCCATCGCTTCCTGCACATTGCTGGATGCGAGCAAAGCAAAGCCCGTTTGGCGTACGGACATTACATCGGAATGATCCCCGAATATGGAAAGGGCATGCCCTGCCAACGCACGGGCAGAAACATGGATAACAGCAGGCAAAAGCTGCCCCGCCATTTTATACATATTAGGTATCATCAACAAAAGCCCTTGTGAAGCTGTGTATGTTGTGGTTAGCGCACCCGCTTGAAGCGATCCGTGCATAACCCCTGCCGCACCGCCTTCCGACTGCATTTCTACCACCTTAACAGGCTGGCCAAACATGTTGGTTTTGCCCCTTGCGGACCATTGGTCGGCCACTTCCGCCATATTTGATGATGGTGTTATGGGATAAATCCCTGCCACCTCGGAAAAAGCGTAAGAAACATAGGAAGCGGCGGTGTTTCCATCCATCGTCTGCATGTTTTTTGGTTTTTTCGACATTCAAATTTCTCCTTATATATAAATTTTAGTTTGGTTCGTTAAAAATCGTACAAAATCATTATACCAGAAATTCTTTAGCGGCACAAGCCTTGGTATGGGATATTTTTTTCATTAATTGCGAATAATAACCCCAAATAGTTTTATGGGAGGTTGGATAATGGATGATAGAAAAAGAGTTGAGGAAAATAATCGCACCGCAAGGGAAGCGGCCAACAAATTTAGATACGAAGCGGCGGCAGAAATTGCCCCCACCCTACTTACCGGATACCCCGGAGGCTCGTCGCTGGGAGGGTTCGGCGGCATGGGGGGTTTTTCCAGTGGATATTTGGTAAGGAGGATGATTGAGGCGCAAGAAAAACAGATGGGCAACCAAGGTAAATAAAAAGGGGCGGCAAAACCGCCCCTTTGTGCTATTCATATGGCTTCGGATCCGGGTCTCGGGGTGGTGGTGTAATAATTGGAGGCGTTGGGGTAAAGTTAAAGCTTGGGGCAGAGCCGCCTTGTGTAGCTTGCGCCCCACCTGTTCGTGCCAAAACCTCCAACAACTCCTGCATAAACTGTGCCATAACAGCTTGCACACCCATTTCTATTGCCGCAGAAATCTCTTGTTGCCTATAAAGACCAGCTTGGTTAATAAACCGTAGGCTTTTTGCTTGATAACTGTTAATTTCTGCATCACCAACAATAATCACATTACCTTCGGCGTGCAGGTGGTTAGCTTGCCCATCCAGCACAATAACCATGGGTGCATTAGATTTATTTAACCCAATTTGCAACTCACCAAACCTGCCGCTTAATGCCGTATCCGCTGTGGCAATAAACACATTGGGCACTTCCGCCCGGCTTGATAAAAAGGCGGTATTTAGCATGGTGGGCGCAAAAATACTAATTTTTCCAATTTCTGTGTTGCTCATCAAATTAAC
Source organism: Defluviitaleaceae bacterium (assembly GCA_009779935.1). Taxonomy (GTDB): domain Bacteria; phylum Bacillota; class Clostridia; order Lachnospirales; family WRAX01; genus WRAX01. The sequence continues at coordinate 19,738 of WRAX01000031.1, forward strand.
ATTGGTATCACCAAAGATATATAGCCCATTTGCACGGGTATTGCGAACATCCATTTGTGCTAAACCGTGGCGGCTTGCGGTTATAACAATATTTCCTGTGATGTCAACATTATCCAGAAATATAGTATTGTCATATCTACCTACAATAACAATATCGCCGCCACCGCTAACATTGGCCACCAGCGCATCCACATAAACAGCGTTGTGGTTGATAACCAAGGCACCATCCAGCACCACATCCGCTAAATTAAGACTAAAATCATCGGTTACATAGATTTGGATCAATTCATCCAGAATATCTGCAAGGCCGCCAAAGGTTAGAAAGCCACCATGGTCATAAAAAGTCATGGGGCGGCCACCCAAGGCCAACTTCACCAAATTAAACGCCTCGTGCCGCCTAATGTACATTAAAGCAGTGTTAAATGTGAATTTTTCATCCAGCTCATAACCCAGCAAAGTGTCCATCAACAGGGCGAAACCGTGATAGGTGATGTTTCTATCCAAATGTTCGTGTGCACCAACAGGAAAAACCCCATAATCCACCCATCTTTGCACGGAAGGGGTTTCGCCGGCAAAATCAGCCGCAACAAGGGTTGCTCCCAGCAAAGTTATCACAGCGACAGCGAGTAAAAAGTACTTGATTTTTGTTTGCACTTAATTAATCTCCTCCGCAACGAAACTGTTAATCTCTAATAAAACTCATATAAACTTTTTTGGGCGCAGCCGGCGGATTGGCATTTTGACCAATTTGGCGCAGGCGTAGCATCCATGCCATATTTTCCCCGAGCAAATCCATGGTCTGCATCCCTTCTTCGTCACGTAAAACTTGGTCACCACCATTGCCATGCACCACATTCCAATAATTGGAAGCAGGCATTAACATGCCCGAATATTGTAAGTAGTGGTTTAAGCCATCCACCGTGGCAACACCGCCCGAGCGGCGCACAGATGCAATGGCCGCACCCACTTTTTGATAAAACAAATTACCATTAGCAGTGCTTACATAAAAAAGCCTGTCCAGAAAGGTTTTCAAAACCCCGCTCATCCCCGAAAAATGCACCGGCGAACCAATGATTATGCCATCCGCCTCAAAAATTTTTGACGCCAACCCATTAAAACCATCACCCAAAACGCATTGGCGGTTTTTGTTCTTGGAGCAACCGCCGCAAGCCTTGCAACCATGAAAAGTTTGGTCACCTACATGCAAAATTTCTGTTGTAGCCCCATTTCGTTCCAAGGCATTGCACACGGCTTTCAAGCTATGATAAGTGCCTCCGGATCTATTAGGGCTGCCATTTATAGCAATAACTTTCATAGTCACCCTCCTATCCAAGTAGCTCTTTGCAAAGGGTATGGAAAGCTTCCGGATTGTCCAAATGAGGCAGCAAACGGGCATTTTCCACGATAGATACAGGGGTTTCTTCGCCTGGCTCGCTCCAAAGGGCAAAATGCTCGCTGGCAGGCTGGGTATCCCCTGTAATGATATGGTATGGTACAGTTAAAGCATCCAATGTAGCATTGATATCACCATTAAAAAACTTGGCAAGCAAAGCAGCAATTGGGTATTTTCCACCTGCGCCACCGGCGTGGGCAGATAAGTACAGCTCATCCAAAGTTTCATTATCTATTGTGCTGGAAATTCCTTCATACTCCAAAAACTGTGGCAAGCCCTTTTTGCTGGTTAACGCATGGTAAAAACTAGTACCAAAAATTGGGGATTCGAGAGCTTTTTTAGCATACCCCTCCACATCGGTAGCCAAATCCACATCTTCCGATGTGCCGGTAGGGGAAATTAGGATTATTTTAGTAAAATCCTCAGGGTTAAGTTTAGCGCAGATTGCCAAGGCCGCCGCCGTGTGCAGGGATGCAGCCGCCACAACTGGTGTACCAATAACATCCTCCGCAAAATCTTTAATAAGCCGCACATAAAGATATGCGCAATAACTTACATTAGGCTTGTCAGAATAGCCAAACCCCAGCAAATCGGGCACATACACCTTGTAATTATCCGCAAATTTTTTAACAACATTCTTAAACTCCAAAGCTCCTGCACCGGGGTAAATGCCGTGCAACAATAAAAGCGGCGGCCCATCACCGGCGGTTATATAGCGTATATCACCATATTCCCAGTTATACAGGCTTTCGCACTCCCGCTTAGGCAACCTTGCCTGCGCTTTTTTCGTAATTGCGTGGTTAATAATCACCGGTGCCGCAATTGCTGCACCAATGGCAAGCAATACCTTGGTTCTTCTTTTCATAATTCATCTCTCCTTCCAGTATATATAAAAGAAACCGACATGTACAAATTTTACCACATCCAAAATAAATTTGCAAGGAGGATATTTTATGAACCAAGCTATACAATTGCTGGCCGAACTTTTTTTCATCGGATGCCTGCACATGATTATGAATATGTTAATAGATTCGGATAAAATGCCCATTTTCTCCAAAATAACTACCATGGCATGTTATGCCGCATCCCTTTTTGTGCTTACCCGTTTTATTGTAAATAACCTGCTCCCTCAAATGACAGCGATTTTCCGCAGCATACTGTAAACAAAAACCCCTATCTTGTGACAGGGGATCAAAGCTGAGCTGGAAGGATTCGAACCTTCGCATGACGGAGTCAAAGTCCGTTGCCTTACCGCTTGGCGACAGCCCAATATTACATAATATTATAAACATATCGGCATATTATATGCCAATGAGTCACCAGGGACTCGAACCCTGGACAACCAGATTAAAAGTCTGATGCTCTACCAACTGAGCTAGTGACCCAGACAGCGCAGGCATTTACTGCGAACGCTTCACCGCAGTAAATGCGGAGTGGTTTTTTCGCCAAAGGCGAAAAAAGTCTACCTTAGGGTGAATGACGGGACTTGAACCCGCGACATCCAGAACCACAATCTGGCGCTCTGCCAACTGAGCTACACTCACCATTTTAATCATTACATGCATATAACTGTCCCAAATACATAACAAATCTAAGGGATTGTATGCGCCAACCAGAAGGTCTGTATAAAAAATTCGAAAAAAGTTGGCTGATGAATCAAACCGCTCTCAACAACTTCTTTCTTTTTTACGAGTTACAATCCCTCAAACGTGCCTGTAGGGATTCGAACCCCAGACCCACGGCTTAGAAGGCCGTTGCTCTATCCTGCTGAGCTACAGGCACTTATAAGAGCGGTATAAACCGCCCCCAATCGGGGTGAAAGGATTTGAACCTTCGACCTCGTGATCCCAAATCACGCGCGCTACCAAGCTACGCTACACCCCGTTATATCAAGACTTACGCCTTTAATACCAAATCTAAAATTTCTTTCGGTGACTTTACTAAATATGTCGCACCAGCTTCTATAAGCTCAGCTTCATCACCATATCCCCATAAACAACCAACACTAGGAATGCCATGAGCCTTAGCCCCGAGAATATCGAACTTTCGGTCGCCAATCATTATCGGCTTCATTGTGCGTTCGTTATCTATCTCATCTAGTACACAAGCTATGATTTCAGATTTTTCACTTCGTCTGCCGTCTAACTCGCAACCGACAATCAAATCAAAATACTTTGCAATATGGTAATGTTCAAGCATTTCTTTTGCAAATACAGTGGCTTTAGCAGTAGCAACAGCCATTTTGACACCATTCTCACGAAGTGTTGCCAATGTTTCGATAATACCAAGATAAAGTTCACCTTCATAAAGACCTCTGTCAGAAAGATGCTCACGATACTTAGCAACAACCTGCTCTAAACGCTCCCCTTCAAAACCAAACATCTTATTAAACGTATCCCGTAGGGGTGGTCCTAAAAACACTCTGAGAGAGTTAGTGTCATCGACTCTTATATTAAAAAAGTCCAAAGCATACACGATGGAGTTAATTATACCCTCTTGGGAATCCACTAACGTCCCGTCCATATCAAACAACACCAAATCACACATAACCCCACCCCCTCAAAACCAAACACGAACACATCATCAGCTTCACATCTCTGCTCCGCTTCATCATCAAATCATCTTTGTTTAATCCTCAACCTATATATCAAA
>WRAX01000032.1 GCA_009779935.1 Defluviitaleaceae bacterium
CACAGTCAGGATCATCACAGCTACCATCGCAGTCTGGATCATCGCAACCGCCGCCTACGCCGTCACAGTCAGGATCATCACAGCTACCATCGCAGTCTGGATCATCGCAACCGCCGCCTACGCAAATACCGTCACAATCCGGGTCACCGCAATCATCACAGCCAATTACTGGGGCATACACTACGTTGTCGGAGTTAAATGGCAGATCCATAAACAGGCCACCTCGATGGCCAGCTGTAACCATGCTACCATTACCTCCGATTATAATAACTTCAATATTCCAGCGACCATCCGGGTTAGGTGTGTCATGCATAACTATTACTGTATCCGCAATAACACTAGTACCAAGAAGACTGGATAATGAGCTGTTTGCAGTCCAATCCCTAAGCTCTAATCTTCCATCCGCTAAGTGGTTAAGGGTTGTACCGGGATTAGCAAGTACAGTGCCTCCAAAGAATCCTCCGCTACTAGTAGGGTTTTCAGGCGTCACAAGAACTGTCCTGTTTGTAAAATCATCAACCATCAAAAGACGATCTGGTTGACCGGGTGTTCTTATGCGTTGAACACGTAGCTCCAAATCAGCAAATGCTGCTGCTGGCACAAAGGGCGGAACAGAGATTCCTATGTCTCTGAGGTCTATTGTTACTATAATAGACTCGTAAGTAACGACACCCTGCTGTGCAGCGAAAATACCAGCTCTCTGGAAGTTTTGGCCGGGGCCGTTTGGTGGCGCAATTGCAGGTGGTACCGGCAAGCCGCCTTCGTCAGCACCGGCATCATGGTCACCGTAGCCGTCGCCTTCGCTAGCGTAGCCGTCATCGTCGCTGCCATAGGCATCATCGTCGCTGCCGTAGCTGTCGCCGTTTACATCGCCGTCATCATCACCATAAGCGGCATCGCTGTCGCCAAAGATGTCATCATCACCATAGCTGTCGTCGTCACCAAAGATATCATCTTCGGCATCGGCATCATCAGCTGGGTGATATTCCGTAATGTCAGAATCCGAATCGGACTCATCGTCATCGCCGCCGCCAACCACAGGCTCGTCATCCATGTCGCTTGGGTTTTCGTCAGCTTCTTCATCAGCCTCGTCCAAGTCGTTACCGCCGTCTTCCGGTGGCAAATCGGAGGTTTCTTCCTCTTCATCGTCATCAGAATCGGTTTCAACTTCTTGGGCTTCATCAGCTTCTATGTACTCATTAACCATTTCAGAAATGGCATTGTCTCGCACTTCATCAAGTATGTCAGCAGCAAAAGTGGAGATGTTAAGGCGGTTATTAGAAATAACTACCGCCAGAGCAGAGCTCACCATAATGGCTCTTGCTTTTCTTGCCACCGCAGCACGGTGACGTCTTGCGTTTAGTATTCTTTCATAAGACTTGCGTCTCAAAGCGCACTTCCTTTCTTTTTTGCTTCATTTTGGTTCGTGGCTAAAAGGTATAGGCCTTAAATTGCGCCCTTCAAAGTACCTAAGCCATTGTCTCTTGTAAAGCTTGCCATAAATGGCGTGCGGTTTGCATCAACAGGTTTGCACAATCTGCCCCTTTACAAATAATGTAAAATCAACTGAAACTTAAAAGGGGCCTATGAATTATCTTAGGTGTTACCTAAAACTGTAAAGCCTCCCTTCTATCTCAGTTGATGTGGACGCAACCCAGCATATCCAACAAACAAAGGAAAATTTTGAACCTGTAATGGGTTCTAAGCCTGCCTCTGGCTTCCCTTTGTTAAATTAGATATTTTTAATATTAGGTTGTCAGCTGTTGTCACGCCGATTGCGCCTGTGTTGACCAAACCCGCCCTGCCTTAAAGAGAGCTGAGCAGAAGTTTGTTTCGGTGTTGCTTGGCACCATTATACAGCAAGGGGTCGTTAAAAAACATCGATATTCGTTTGGGTAAACCCCTTGCAAATTAATGATACACTATTTCTTTACAAATGTCAAGTGAAAATTTGGAATTTATAAAGAAAATTTTGCCACCGAACTTCCAATATACTACACATCGGCACTTTGCATGCAGTAAATAACACCAAAGAATAAAGTGTCACAAAACTGTAATGCGTCAACAAAAAATTACAAAAAAAGTTCTTGACAACACAAGCTAACCATGATATACTATCCATTGTCGTTCTAAAATAAAGCATGCGGATGTGGTGGAATCGGCAGACACGCAGGTCTTAGAAACCTGTGCCTATGGCGTGGGGGTTCAAGTCCCTCCATCCGCATACGTGGTTATAAACAAGAACCTTCCAAGTGCTTTTGGAAGGTTCTTGTTTATTCCAATCATAAATTATCTAAATCTCTTACTCTACCAGTCCATATTTAACCTTCACCCTATCCAACTTTTCAAGCATGGGGCGGGAAATAATTATCAAGAAAAACACTGTGGCTGCGGCGTGGATTATATCAAAAGGGATACCTTGAATATAGGCAAGCAGAAACATTTCGGTTGTGGGCTGGGGTTGCCACATTATTACGCTGGCAGGGTTCATTATACCGCCGTAGATTAGGAAGGTGGCAAGGCCGCCAAAAACCGCTAAGGAAATGGGGGAACGCCGCAACAACCCTTTGCGGAACAGGATACCTGCAAGAAAGCCGATTATACCAAAGGCAAACATTTGCCATGGCGTCCAAGGGCCTTGGCCAAAAAACATATTACTTACAAACCCGGTCATTGCGCCCACCAAAAAGCCTGCTTCGCCTCCAAATGCCACCCCTGCAATTATCACCATTGCCACAACGGGCTTAAATTGGGGCAGCATGAAAAAGGCAGAGCGGCCGGTCACAGCTATTGCCACAAGGACGGCAATTACCACAATCTCCCGCACCAAGGGCTTTCTACTTTCAAAGACAAGTATGAAAGGCAGCATGGTTTGAAGGATTATTAGCATGGCGATGAAATAGAAACGGCGGTCGTCTAACAGGGTTATGCCCAGGTAGATGGTGGCGGGGATTGTAAGCAAAATAAGGACTGCTGCTGCGATTGTACGCCTGGACAGCGGTCTTTTTTGTGGCTTTGGGACGGGTTCGCCCCTGCCCCATGAAAGGGCGATGATTATGCTGGTGATTGCCATTAGGGCAGATGTTGAGATGGTGATGTAGATGGTTGCCCCCTGCTCCATAACCGCTTGGGCTTCCCGACCTCCGCCAATAAATGCCAACAAATTATCCCAGTTGGCACCCGCCCAAACCAAAGTGAAAAACAGCCACATCCCGAAAAACCCCAAAAGGATTTTGCGAGCAGCGGTTAGCTTTGGGGGTTTTGGGGGCAGGGGAAGCGGTTTTTCGTCACTTGCTTCATATTTGGTGTTAATGTCTATGATTTGCGGGGGCGGGGGTATTTTGCCACCTAAAGCCTTTACCACATCGGCCACGGTAACGGCTTGCGGGAGAAGATGGCGAGCCATGCGGTTTGAAGTGGTGGTGTAAAAGCTGTTACCGCCAAAAAACTCCCTTGGTGCGCCTTCTGTTACAATGCCGCCATCAAAAAACAAGGCACAGCGGTCGGCAACTTCGGCACAAAATTCTATGTCGTGGCTTACCAGCACCACAGCCGCCCCACCCTCTTTCAGCTTACATAGGATTGCGGCAAAGATTTGTTTGTATACAGCATCCAGCCCCTTAGTTGGCTCGTCCAGCAATAGGATTTTGGGTTTTAGTAGCAGGACTTTGGCGAGTGCGACCCGCTGTTGTTCGCCACCCGAAAGGTCATAGGGGTGCGCATCTAACAAATCTTCTAAGTGGCATAAACGCACCATTGATGCTATGTCCTTGGACATTTCCAACAATTCTTCCCGCACAGTTTTTGATGTGAAAAGAGATTGCGGGTTTTGGGGCAAAGCGTAAACACGGGTGTCCGTGTGGACTTTGCCACGGTAGGGCGTGTTAAGTCCTGCTATTAGTGACAGGGTTGTGGTTTTCCCTGTGCCGTTTCCACCTAATATTGCTGTAATTTCGCCATAATTAGCAGTAAAATCTATACCCTTGATGATGTCAGGGGCATTTTTTTCATAGCGAAACCACACGCCGGCCACATCAACCGCAAGAGGTTGCTTCGCAACGCTTGTAATGACGGAGTTGTCACAATGCTGTAATGTTTTGACATTCAGCCAGCTTTTGCCGTCACGTACAGTTATTGGAGGGTCGGATTTGTCATTGCAGGATGACCATATACGCATGGGGGACGGCATAGCTAAAAACATCCCGCTGTTTTGACGGCGCAATTCCAGCCCCACTTCTTGCGGTGTGCCATCTGCAATTATTTTGCCGCCCGACATTACAATGGCACGTCCAGACAGGGGCAGGGCTTCTTCCAACCTGTGTTCGGTTAGGATGATTGTAACGCCCAGCTCTCGATTAATTTTGCCAAGGGCAGCAAGAAATTCCCCTGCGGCTATGGGGTCCAGCTGGCTGGTGGGTTCGTCCAAAATAAGCACCGAGGGTTGCAATGCCATAACGGATGCAAGTGCCAACAATTGCTTTTGCCCGCCGGATAATTCGGTAACCGGTTTGTGAAACCACGCTTGTATGCCAAAAAAGCTGGCCATTTCAGCCACCCGCAGGCGTATTTCCGGGGTTTTTGCTCCCGCGCTTTCCAGCCCAAAGGCCAGCTCGTGCCACACTTTGTCCGTTACAATCTGGTTGTCGGGGGATTGGAAAACAAAACCAATTTTGGTTGCCCCGTCACGGGCGGATAGGTCTGATAATAATGTGCCTTCAAAGTGGATTTTGCCCGACTTTGCGCCGTGGGGTGCGGTTGAGGGCTTTAATTGCCGCAAAAGTGTTGTTTTGCCGCTGCCCGAAAAACCACAAAGGGTCACAAATTCACCCTGGTGGATGGTTATGTTAATATCCCGCAGGGCTGGTTCGGTGCGGCTTGGATATGTAAAAGTTAAATTTTCGATTTTATACGTTTCCAAAGTATATCCTCTCTTATGTTAATGATTATAGGCATGGCACATAGGGCGAGATGGGCGGCGAAAAGTGCCGCCGTCCAACCCCGCCACCAGCCCCGCTCCATATGGGCGATGGTGGGAAAATAACGAAAGCGGTAAACTTCCAGCACCGCCCCCGCAATTATGGCAGCAACACAAATGGCAATAAAGGCCAAAGCCACCCCGTCCCGTATATCAAAACGATGGATTGAAAACGCTGTCCGTTTGGGCAAACCATATCCTCTTGCCTTCATACTGTCCGCCGTTTCGATGGCGTTTTCCAAAGCCCAAGTAACCACAATCGACATGATTTTAATGCCATTTCTCGCCCGCTTAAAAATACTGCCGGTGCCGCCATCTCGCCCTATGCACTTTTGGGCATTTGCTACAATTTTTATCTGCCGGCGAAACCTGGGCACAAAGCGCAATGCCATTGATAATATCAACGATAATGCGGGTATTATGCGCCCCAATAGGTATACGAATTTATCACTTGTCATCACAACATTAAAGCATGCAAACCACGCAATTACGGTGATTAGCATAACTGCGGCGGCAATGCCATAGGTTGCAGATTCCAGCGTTAGGGGGTTACCATTGGGCAGATACGCCAGAATTGTTGCCCCTTGGTGGTTAAATAAGGGGTTTAGCACCGCCGTAAGCACCAGCATGGGTAACATGAATACAAGGCCCACCCGCAGGGCTTTTTTGCCGCTTAGATAAATGGCGTATGTAAAGGCACATACCACAGAAATGCCAAGGTTTATGGGATGCATAAAAAACATAGAAAAACCGATAACCGCCGCAAAATACACCATATTTACCAGTGGATGAAAGCTTCCAAAGGCGTCTTTATTCATCAGAGCTACCCATCCAGTAAACACCCAAATCCCGCCCTAAATCCACGGTATACAGCCATTCAATAACATCGCCCTCACTTAGTAAGTAACGGGAAGCCCCAAAATTGGGAAACCACCCATTAACACTGTACATCCAACCCGACAGCGGCCCCACGTCAAACTCATAAAGATTATTGATGGCTTCCACATATGCCGAATTAAAAATCGGCGTCCAACGGGAAACCATATGGATGCGGTGGCGGCGCATTTCACGTTGCAGTACATTAAACACGCTTTCGCCTTCGTGGGCAATAACTTGTGTTGGCATAAAAATCCAGCCGTCCTCCGGCACAAGCTCGTGTTTGTCACGGTCCAACAGGTGCATATTGTAAAGTATGGTGTGCGCCCGAACAGACAGGGTCACATAAAACGAACCCTCACCGGACACCATGTCCTCCGGCTCTACCGGCTGGCGCATTTCCGGGTGGTCTGCGGCGAATATTTGGATATCCTCCGGGGCCACATCCGGCACAATTACACCTTCCGGGGTTTGGGCGAAGCGGCCATAACCGGCCACTTCCGGTATTGTGTCGAAAGTGTTGCTTTCCGGCTCTGCGGGGTCGGGTTCATCAATATATTCTTTGGGTTTGCACTCCGTTTCGTGGGGTTCAATAGAATGGTGGGACGGGGACTCGCCACTGCCCATATGGTCGGTGAGGATGTGTGATTCGGCGGATGCAGGCAGGGCGGGGACAAGCCCCCACCCTGCGTCCACAGTTGTTGTTTCGTGTGCTGCCGGGGTTGGGTGGTTTATTTGGGGCATTCCGCCCCAGAACCACCCAACCAACAGCAGCGCAAGCACAACGCCGCCCGCTGCAAATTTACTTTTGTGTTTTTTCATGCCGTTCTCCTTACAATAAGTTTGCTCTGCTTAGTAGATTATACACCATACGGGCGGTTTCGCCACGGGTTATGGGGGCTAAGGGATTTATATAAAATTCATCATCATCCAAAATCCCCTCACGATAGCAGAAGGCGAGAGCTTCCCATGCCCAGCTTGCCGCCGTGCGATAATCACCGAACATGGCTAAAATATTGATAGTTTCCACATTGCCCAACTGATTGTTAACCCCGGCAAGCCCGGCGGCACGTGCCACCATCACAGCCGCTTCTTGGTGTGTTACCAAGCCGTGCGGGTCAAATTCCCGTTGGGATACGCCGCCAACAATTTCATAAAAGAACGCCGTGCCAACAGGGGCAAAATACCATGCGCCTGATGGCACATCAGTAAATACTTGTGTATGTATGGCCGGCAAATTAAGTGCACGGGTGATAATGGCGGCAAATTCTGCCCTTGTCATGTTGTCATCCGGGGCGAAGGTGCTTTCGGTTCTGCCGCCCACAATGCCACGGCTCGCAAGGGCTTCAATGGCGTGACGATTGGGGCTGGCGACTATATCTGCAAAGGTTTTACCTTCGTTTGCAACAGGTACAGGCCGCACATCCTCATGCCGCCCGGCAAGCCCGATAATGCCTGCTTCCAAGTCTAAATCAGGCATTTCACGCCCGCCACCGTCAAACATGTCGCTCATGTCGTAAAGGCTTGTCATGCCGTTTCGCATGCGCCAATAGGCCACCAGCCCATATGCCGCCTGCTCCGTAGCCATGTGGTTTACGGGGTCGTTGGGTGCTGGTCTGCGAAAACCGCCGCTTTCCGGGTCAAACCAGCGTAAAAGCCAATTAACGTAATATGTAGCTTCATCAGCAAAGTCTTCACCTAAGGCGGTTAGCAGAACAATCATTTGTGCCGTGCTTTCCGGGTCCGGGAAGGTTTGCATGCGCAGCCAGTCCAGCGCACGGTCAACTGCGGCACCCGCTTCCGGGTTTGTGTGGTAATAGGGGGATAGGGATTGTGCCGCCATTGCGGTTACATCAAGGTCAAATGTGCCTAAACCCCATGTGCCGTTGGGACGTTGGTCTTCTATTAACCAGCTGATAAACCTCTCCCTGTCACCTTCATAGGGCATGGCATCAAGGGCGATTAGGGCAAAAGTGTCCACATTAATTGTCATGTTTAAGGCATGGCGTTGATTTACGGGCACAAAATTGGCATAAACCGCCGTTAAATCCCGCCGATTAAAGTCGCTGGCATCAAGCCCAACAGAGCTTAGGGCAAGGGTAACACGCTGAAAGTCCGTCCAGCGGCGCATGCCACCCGGGAAAGTGCCGGCGGATGGCGGATGCTGGATATTATGCCCCTGCGCTGCCATATTGTCCACTTGTGTAAGCATACGTTCCAAATCTGCAAGCCACGCTTGCACCCAAGGGTCGTCCACATCCACCCGCCCGGCGCGGGCAAGGGCAAGCACCGCCCACTCCCCACCCACCGAGCCAACAAGGGGATTTGGCACAACCGCCGACCTAATCCAGTCCAGTGAGCGGTTCATGGCGTATTCCCAGTGGGGCTGGGTTTTAGCCGAAACTGTCTGCATTGGGACAAAAATCCCCACAAACATTACTAAAACTATGGAAAACACCGATATTCTACGCATTTTGCCCTCCTTTTATCCGTAAGGGGTGGGGGCTTGCCCCCACCCTACGAGATAATGTTTTACTGTGCGAAACGATTCATAATAGAAGCGGCTTCTGCACGGGTTGCCGTTCCTGTTGGCACTAATGTTGTTAGTGTGCGGCCTGTTATTAGGCCTTGGGCATTTGCCCACGCCATAGCATCCAAGGCCCATGCCGAAATGCTGGCTTCGTCAGCAAATTCCGTGGTAAAGCTACTGTTGGTAACATCTTGCCCATTAAACCCGGCAAAGTTTTGGAAGATAACCGCCAATTGCTCACGGGTTACACTTTCATTTGGCGCAAATGTGCCATTGCCATGTCCCTGCACTATGCCGTTTGCACTTGCCCAAGCAATTGCATCTGCATACCAATTACTGGCGGCCACATCATGGAAGTTTGCGCCGTTTTGCACAATTGGGTTGCCCGCCATATTCCACAAAATTGTCACAGCCATAGCACGGGAAAGCTCGGTGTTTGGTGCAAAATCTCCACCGCCAACGCCACGCATAAAACCTTCGGAATACACAAAACGCACATCACGGAAATACCAGTCACCCATACCCACATCCCCAAAGGGGCTAATCCATGGGCTTATGAAGAATAGGGAGAATTGGTCGGTGGTAAAGGCCATATATTCACCGTCATAAGCGGCTCCGGGGATTTCGCTGATGCCGTCGCCTTCTATGCGATAAACCGTCATCAAATCACGGTCATCGGCTGCCATATTTGACATATACGGCATTATGATGGACACAATACCGTCAAAACGGGTTATTTCAACACCGTTTACCATAACAAGCAGGCTAATGATGGTATTGTTGCCCGCAATCTCTCGCTGATAGGTTGTCAACACATCCGGGTCGGCAATTTCTGCTGTAATAGTCACAACCCAATCAGCATCCCTGCCATAGGCAATGCCTGCAAGGGTGTCCACATCAAGGGTTATTACGGCGATTTCGGAAGCAGCCGTCAAAGCTAAATGTTCTGCGATAAGCTCCTTAATATGGGCGATGGTCAATTCAAGCTCCGCAACCGTTGTGCCCGGTGCCATTGCTGCTTGTTGAACCACGGACGGTTCGGCTTGGACACCACCTTGGTTACCTTGTCCGCCTTGGTTGCCGCCGGTGCCCGGTGCGCCGGGGGATGAATGGGTTATTAAGGCTTCCATTGCATTTCTTAAATTGCTTATTGCAATGTTAATATCGCTCTGGGAGGAAATCCCGGTAGCATATACACGGCGAGCCGATTCTATTGCTGTTTGGAATGTGCTCCAACTGGCTGCGGTGTAGTTTGCTTCCACACGCTGTTCGGCTTGGGCAATCAAAGCTTGTAGATCCGCCCTGCTCACGCCCATGAAGTTGGAATTGGCGAAACGTGGCACAAGGTCATCACCTAAGTCATAGGTGTAAAGCCAGTATAATACCTGCCCATTCTCCAGCTCAAACAACGAAGCGGAAAATTGGGGCAAAACACGATCAACCGCATACATCCAACCGGACAGGGGGCCGCCGTCAAACTCACCCCATCCATTTACAGCTTCCACATACATGCCCGCCCAAACACTATGACCCGTGGATTGCACATATAAGCCCACATCATCCCTGCGGATTATGCTGTAAGCTGTTTCGCCTTCGTTAATATAGATGTACATACTGCGCACCGTGCCGTTTTGCAGGAATAACACAGGGTCGTTATAACCCGCCCTGGGGTTTGGGTTGTAAACGGTCAGGCGCACTCTTGCCGGGTTAGGGCTAGGCTCTGGACCGGGGTCTGGCCCCGGTAATCCGCCGCCCGCAGGTGTCAGCTGGACGATTGCTGTGTTAAGTGCGGTGGCGGCATCATCCGCCTGTTGTTGGGTGGCATTTACATTGTTAACAACATAGCGGGCGGCGGCAAGTGCCGTCTGCATAGCATTCCAGCTTGCTGTGGTGTAGTTAGCTTCGGTTCTGGCTTCCGCCGCTGTTATCGCCTGATTAAGGGCGGCAAAGTTGGCACGGGCTGCAAGCCCGGCAATGGCCAGCTCCAAAGCCGCCAAAGCCCCATTTATTTGTATTTGTGTGGCTTCTGCATTATCACGTACAGTAATTGCCGCCACTAATGCGGTTTCCACGGCCTGCCAAGTGGCGGGGGTGTAGTTGGCTGAATTAAGTGCTTCCGCTGCTATAATTGCCGCTTCAAGCACTGCCCTGTCCACCGCAGATGTGCCGATAACCGTTGCAAGGCGGGCAAGATCCGCCCCTAACGGGTCATCTGTGCGGGCATGGCCTGTTTGGGTGATGCCGTTTGCCATAAAACCAGCACCGGCAAGCCAGTTTATGCCTGTTTGCCCATAAAGCCAAGCACGCACATTTGCAAGCTCTGCCGCCGTCACATTGGAACTGAAATAGGTCGTTCCGGTCACAGGGGTTGGGTTTTGATGGATTGTATCCACAATCATAAAACGCCCGAAAGCCCTTGGGGCGGAGCCATATGCAAATGTGTTACCCGCAATCACGTTATTGCGGTTGATGCTGTGCATATATCCAATTATTGCACCAACATTTTCGCCGGTTGCATTTATTGTGCCGCCAAAATGGTTACCCACGATACGCCCGATGCCGTTGTCCCAAGCCTGCTTTTGCAACTGCTCGCCGCCGAAGATGCCGCCAACATTATTTCGCCCGTTAATTGTACCTGTAACGGTGCTGTTGGAAATATTAACACCCGGCGTGTTGCTTCCTGAAGGCAAGCCGTTTGTGTTTCTGTGGGCATGGCCACTGCCCACAATACCGCCAACAAAATCACCGGTTGCAATAACAGTGCCACGGAAATGGGAATTATCAATTTGGAAAGGGCGCATTGTTTGCCCTTTCCAACCAACAAGGCCGCCTACTTGGTTTTGGCCATAAACGGTGGCATAGCTTACACTGTTGGTAATTTCGCCAATCAAACCGCTGGCAAACGAACCAACACCGGGGCCAGAGCCAAAACCCGCTGTATTATAAAATGCGGCATGGTCGGTTGGTGCATTTGTTTCCATACTCCATCCAATGCGCACATTTTGCTGTATGGTGCTGTTAGAAATTGAAACTTGCACAACCCTGTTGTAACCTTCCCCCACAAAGCCGGAACGGCGAATGGTTGTGCCGGAAAGGATATTTACATTGTCAATAATAATGCGGTTAGCATTCATTGGCATAGTTGCACCAACGCCGGAAATTAAGCCATTATCAGCAATATACGTGCCGAAAATGTTAATATTGCGGATTTCGGCAGGGAAGCGCACTGCACCCAATAAGGCACGGGAGCCATGGGCAAATGTGATGGTATGTCCGCCACCGTCAATTATGCCGCCAAATACAATGTTGTTGTTTGTGCCATGTATGCCAATGGGCGTCCAGTCCGCCGGCAAGCTAATATCCGCCATTATACGGAAATGGGCATTGGTTTCCCTGTTGGTTGCCGGGTCGTTTGTTCTTGAGGCAAGAAGTGCCAAATCCGCCGCCGTGTAAATGCGGAAAGGGTTTTCGGCCGTTCCCGCACCTTGCCAATCTACCGGCTCTTCGCCAATTGCCGCTACAAGGCTTGACTTGTCTGTTCCCATCGGGTCATCGGTGCGGTAATAATCCGCCCTACCTGCCCCAGCACCAAAGCCGCCAAGGCCAAAGCCGGCAACATTACCGGGGCTGCCGCCTTGTGTGCTAAAATAGGTTGTATCACCGATTGTAGTAGGGTTCGGATGAATTGTATCGATGATGGAGATATGCCCTATGCCCCTGTACGCACTACCGGCAGCAAATGTATTGCCGGCAATATTATTGTTGCGGTTTAGCGAGCGTATGTAGCCAAATATTGCACCAACATTGCGTGTGCCTTGGCGCATGGCGGTAACAGTGCCGTCAAAGTGGTTGTTTATCACATTATGCTCCGGCATATTGGGGTTTGGCACGTGGAAATGGTGCGCCCCGCCGCCGCCGTCGGACCAGCTTTGGTTGGTAAACGTGCCGCCCACAATACCGCCCACAAAGTCATAACCGATAATTGTGCCGGTTACTATGCTGTTGCGGATATTTTCGCTGGGGGCGTTGTTGGCCGCTGTTGCGCCCGTAAGTTGCCCATGCCAAGCAGAATTGCGTGGATTGGGACTGTCATAGCTGGCTCCCAAAATACCGCCCACATGCATGCTGTAGGGTGCGCTTACCGTGCCATGGAAATGGGAGCTATCAATCAAAAAGCTGCGCATGGACTGTTGTTTATAGCCCGCAAGGCCGCCCACATTGCGCACATTGGGATGCCCATACACGGTGGCATAGCTTACGCTGTTGTAAATCGTGCCGGCAAGCCCACTTACAAACGAGCCCACACCGGGCCCGGACCCTGCATTATGGGCGAAATAGCCAATGTTTTGGTCATGTGGGGCGTTTGCGTCTGCATCAAAGCCGATACGCACACCGGCTTCCACTGTGCTGTTGCGTATATTTAGCTGTTGCGGCCTAAAACCATCCGTGCCCGCAAAGCCGGAGCCACGGATGGTTGTGCCGCTTAAAATCCATACATTATCAATCAACACATATTGTGGCGTGCCGAAAGATGATTGGGCGGCAACCCCTGCAATAAGCCCATGCCCAGCAATATACGGCCCATAAATGTTAAGGTTACGGATTTCCGCATTATGCCACACCGCCCCGAAAAGGGGCTGTGAACCGTGGGCAAAACGGATGGTGTGTCCACCGCCGTCAAAAATACCCTCAAAAGACGTGCCTTGATGCTGGTTGGGATTGACCCATGCAGTGGCGATAAATGGTGTTCCAATTGGCTGCCAATCGCTGTCAAGCTGGATATCAGCCGTTACCATAAAATGCACACCGGCAAAAGCACCGGCACCCGCTTGCGAGTTGTTTGGCGGCCTTGGGCTTTCATTTACCCTTGTCGCCAACAGCATCAAATCCTCTGCGTTAGCGATTAGGAATGGGTTGTCGGATGTTCCTGCACCTTGCCAATCAGCAACAACTTCCGCAAGCCCGCCCAAAGCCGCTGCCAAATCGCTGGTTGCTGCGGTTATGTCGGCAATTGTGCGGTTGTAATCCAGCTGGGTTACGGCATTATTTAACGCTGCAACCAATATTGCCCAGGTTTCGGGGGTGTAGTGGGCTTCCAAACGAGCTTGTGCCTGTTCAATTAAATTCACCAAATCCGCAATTTGCTCAACCGTTGCAAGCCCGTAAATCGCTGTACTAGGCCTTGGTATATCGTAGTCCGCCTGATATTGGGCTTCCCCACAATATTCATAATGCTCGTAATACTGGTAATACTGGTAATACAGATATTTATCGTCACCCTCCCCATCCGCAAAAGCGGAAACGGGCAGTGCCCCAAAAATCATAACCAGCACAAGCATCATGTCCAGCAAACGCTTAATTGCTTTTCTTTTTTTCAAAATCATTCTCCTCTCTTACTTAAACGCCCAAATTTTACATATAAATTATGTGCAATGCGTAGCCAAACAACCACCTAACACCCCCTTTTTTTAGCAGATTCCCGAAAAATCAAAAACACGCTTCGCAAAATCCCCGAAGCGTGTCCAAAATGCGCAAGGCAAAACACAAAAAATACACAGCCTCGTTCGGGGAAGCTTTTATGTGCCACAACGTTTCTGACTTAGCAACAACGGCTTTTGCCGTGTTGCATCACAGTGACCCGCTCGCAGGGATTCTCACCCTATTCCGCATCTGCATCAAGCCTGTGGCTTAATGCGTGGCACATTCTATTTATCTGCTTTGTAATGATTATGGCATACATCTTCTATCCTGTCAATAGGAAAAATTAAATGCGTAATTTTTAATCCACAACTTAGAGCCTGTTCAAAATCTTTTTACTGTCATCTTTACGGCTGATTTTCCGGCCTTCTGCATCGCACTTTCCTTGTGTATCTATGGGTACACTGCGTCAAGACGCTCCTTGAACGCTGAAAAATCCGCTCGCAAATCTGTCAGCAAAAAGAATTTGAACAGGCTCTTAAAACCCGTGGCCATGAAGCTATACCAATTCCATTCTCAATCACGGAAAAGCACATTTTGAAAACGCACTGAAACCTGCGATTTTCAAAATATCCTTTTCCATGTTTCGAATTGGAATTGGTACTATTCCCTAACCTGCAACAATTCCAAGGGGGGTTTTTTGGTAACAACAACCGCACCGATTAGCGAGCCAAACAAAGCACCACCCAAATACACAGCAGTAACTATTAGGATTTGGGTTGGCCCAAAACCCCAGCCTGCACTTAGCAACCAAACCGCACCAAAAATTAGGCCGCCGATACAAACCACAATAAGCTCCGTGGCCAGCATGTAGCGGGCTTTAGCTTTGCCTGTGCCCAGCACCCGCATAATGGCAGCATTTTTAGCTGACTGCAACATTAGCAGCATACTTAACACGGCCGCAATAACAACAGCCACCGTTAGGGCAACGGGATACATCAATTCCAGTAACAACACAGTTTGACCCACCGCCGTGGTGGTATTGCGCAACTCCTCATCCCTAAGAAATAGGTGCATTTGCACTCCCAAATGCCCACGGGTTGTGCGTGCCACATATTCAAGGGTTTCCCTAATCTCCACAATATCACGGTTGCGGCCGGTATCCACTTGAAAGCTTATAAGCGAATAATTAGATGAGCCGCCCAAAGCATACTCAAAAGCAGATAGGGGTATTAGGGATGTGTCATCCATAAAATCCCGCAGAATGTGGCCATTGTGCACACCAACAATTTGGGCGGGAAATGACCTGATGGTGGATATTGTAACCGCAAAAAATCCCAAATCAATATAATCCCCCAGGGCTAAGTTGTTGGCATGCATGGCATGGGGCGAGGCTATAACGGGTATGCGACCCCCCTTCCGAAAATCCATAAACTCCGCAGGGCAAAAGCCTTGGGCAAATTCAAATGCAATCGACCCTGTGTGGTCGGTATTCTCTTCTACAAATATGTCAAAATGGCTAAATGTGCGCA
Source organism: Defluviitaleaceae bacterium (assembly GCA_009779935.1). Taxonomy (GTDB): domain Bacteria; phylum Bacillota; class Clostridia; order Lachnospirales; family WRAX01; genus WRAX01. The sequence goes on from WRAX01000032.1 coordinate 15,332, forward strand.
ATCTGTCCAGGGCGGGGAAGTTGGCAGCAAGCCCTATGCTTGTGTTGATGCCTGAAAGCTCTTCCCAGTTTTCGGGTAACACGCCATTTGTCGGCAAACCATCAGGGCTTGGCACAAAAAAGGAGCGGGCAAAGCCTGATTCTATGTAGATATATTCAAACAAATGCTCATACTGCCGCAAATGCCCTAAGGTTTGGTGTCGTATAACATCCCCCATAAAGCCCGGTTGGAAAAGATTGTTGCTTCCCACCGGCACCAATTGGTGGCCGGGTAAGTTTGGGCCTATGCCGCCCTTGACTAGGGTGGTATCATACAACCTGTCAACCTCTGCTTGGTTGCGCACTGTGGCCTCTTGTAGCCATCCAATGGCAATTACAAAAAACAGCGCAACCACAAGCCCTAATACGGATTTAGCAACAGAACGGCGCATGTGGCGCAAAATCCAGCCCCAAGCCGCCTTAATTTTGGATTTATTTGTCATTTCCAAGGGCTGGTTGTGTGTTGTAAACTGAGTAGTTAAGGTATTTGCTGCTTCACCTGCAACACTGTCCCTTTGATTATCTTTGAGCCTTTTACGTTCACGCAGCCTTTTTGTTGCCGCACCTTGCAACATAGCAAGCACCGAAAGCCTTAAAATGCGGGAAGCTGCAACAAGCATCACAACTGCCAAAACAAGCAAAACAACGGCCATTAAACCGGCCAACCATTGGTGGCCAAGCCCCACATCAAATTCCACCACCTGCGGCGGCGGTGGACGTAGAATGGGGTGCAAAGCCACAGGTGCATCCCGCATAAAGTCGGCAAAGGGCTCCAGTGCAGTTATGGCAACCACCTGCGCCGAATGCCAACCCGCAAACGCACCCAAAACGATGGCCGGCACACCAAAAAACAATAAAGTGCCCAGCATATAACAAGCCACCTTAGCGGATGAATTGCCCAAAGCCCTGTAAATAGCCACATCACGCTGCCTTTGGCGCACAAATATAAAGCCGGCCAAAATAAGCACCAGCAATGCCACTATACCAAAAACAACCGCATTAAACAATGCAGTCAGCAATACAGGTTGCGCAGAAGCCATGAAATTTAACGCCTCGTGGCTGCCGCCTAATATAATTATATTGTAATTGGATAATACAGGGTGTTCCGCAGCCCAATCCAGCATTTCTTGGTTGCGGGTGGGGTCCGATATGGTAAAGCTGTACCATGCCGCCGCCAAATAGTCAGGCTCGTGCCCAAAATTTATATCGTGTATCGGCGGGGATAATTGCAAGCTTTCCGGGATGATTGATAGGGGCACATACACAAAGGTTGTGGCAAAGGTGCTGGGCGGCCCAAAATATGAAAATGTGCCCACAATCGTAAGGCGGAATGTATAAAAATCATCCCCCGGGCGGGATTGGACAATGGGCTGGTCAAAACCCGGGGCGGCTCTGGTTATAAACTGCTCCCGGTGCATGCGTATTATAAATGAATCACCTATTCTGTAATTCCGCCATCTAAGGAAACGATTGTCAACATACGCCACCATATTGCCTTCCAAATAATCCTCATATGTTAGGGTGCGGCCCGCCACATGGCGCACGGGAGCATCATGCCTGGAAATATCAGGGGCTATGGAAAAGTCACGGGTGCCTATTATGTGTAATCCCCGCTGGTGGTGGCGCAGTAAGGCTATTTCTTCTACAAGATGGGATAGTTCGGGTATATTCGCAAAGTCAAGACCCCTGCTGGGTGGGTTTTGCCAAAACCACACACCTTCACCATCATTAAGCGGCATCATCATCAGCGGTTCTGTATTGCGCCCATGCCTGGCAGCGGATATGGTTGGCCAGCGAAGCCCATCAATGCCAAAAATCTCAAAATACCTGGCACGAAACAAAAACCGCCTTGGGCCTATTTGTGCCGGGGCAAGGGTGTAGCCAAAAGAAGGTTCGTTTTCATGTATGTACAGCAGTTTTTGAAAATTCTCCTCACCTATAAGATGGGGGTAAAAACCCAAATTCATCATCTGCCCGGCATTTGCATGCTCGGTTATGCCTGTGTATCTATGCTGCACCCTTAAAAGCAGCCAATGGGTCATATCCGGGGCCGGGGGTATATAAATATCCAAAATCAAACCATAAAAATAAACATCAGTTAAGCGAAGCTGGTGTACATCATCCCCCACGCCACGCACCATGCCCGAAATATCAGCAGTGGTGCGGTTAAAAATGGTTCCCTCAAACACCCTGCGCCTGTCCTCTTGGGCGATAAAGCCGCTTTCGGCCATTATTGCAGCCGCATGGGAAACATTACCATGCCCACCGTCCGGGTGCTGTATAAACCCGGTAATGCTAAAACCCTCGCCTATTTCGTTAAGTTGATTGCTCACAACCACATATTCCACCGTGCGCAGTACAAAAACAAAAGCGGATAGCGCAATAAGCAGCATCAGCAATAAAGTGCGGGCAGGTTGGCGCATCATGGATTTTAGAGTTATATTGCGTCTCATACTCTAATGCCACCTCCATGTACAAGTTCTTAAACTCATTGTATCACACGCTTTAAGAAAAAGCTATATCATTTTGCCGTCGGATTGGGTCACACGCAAAAATCCCCATACACACACGGTTTATGGGGATTTTTTATTAAAATTTTTCTAAGATTACTCTTCCAACTCACAGCTGGCGGCACAAAGGCAGTCATCCACCCCATCTGCGGGTATATCAAGGCTTACGCCCGCAATAAACTCCTTTTTCTGAGGCGGAGAAAAGGAGTCCATAGGGAAGTGTAATTCCTCAAAAAAGTCGCAGGGGTTGGTTGGGGCAAGGTTTTTGCACTTTGGCGGAATCAAAAATCCACGGGATTCTACTAACAGAGATGCTAAACGATAAAGCTTAACAATGGAAAACAGTCCAAATGTGACAAAAACATGCCTGTGGTGGGATCCGTGGCCGCCGTCACAATGTCTTCTGGAAAGCTCCGCAGTTAATGGCATTGCTTTCGCTTCCACATGCACAAATGGCTCGCCATTACCCAAAATTAGGCCGCTGTTGCCAAGTAAATCTGTAAATGTGCTGATGTTGCGCCCAACAGAGCCAAAAAGGCTAAGCCTGCGGGTAACTGTGGAAATGGCAGGCTGGATGTCAATGTGCTGGCCATCCGCACTAAAATACTTTAGCTCGTACGCCAAAAGGTACTGGATTTCCAAGTCCCAGAAACCGTTGCGAAATGGGCTGGGTTGCTTTTTCATAATGCCAATGCGCCCAACAGTTAAATTGTCCACACTAACGGAGCGGGCTTCATCCGGCGGGCGCACCGGGTCACCACTTAAATCACGGGCGGGGCCCAACTCTTGCGGGGTTAAGCAATCCTTGCTTCTACACGAATCGTAGATTTTCATGGTCAAAATTGGTTCTTGGATGACGGGTGCAGGCCTTGCGGCCATCTCCAACACAGCCTCTTCTACAATAGGCTCCGGTACCACTTCCGGCGGGTTTGCCCGGTTGTGGGGATTTTGGTGAAAGCTGCCAAATTCAAAAGCTGCCATAATTATACCTCCCATATTTTGCATACTATCTCATGCCATAGTATGATGGGTGGCAAATTTTGGTGAGGGTTATTTTGAAGGGGTTTGAAGGGGTTGTGTGAATAACTTTGTGGATTACTTTGTAATTATGTGCATACTGCAAATGGCGCAAAATCAACCTTTTTTAGTAGAATGGCGCAAAATCAACCTTTGCGGGGGCAAGTTTTCCACATAGTTTTCCACCGGCTTTTGCCATGCCGAAAATACGCCGTTTCGGACTGGCTACAAATAAAAAGGGTGCACATGGCACCCTTTTATAACCGTTACTCGCCCTTTATCAACTCCACAATACGTTCCAAATCGTCTTGCGAAAAATAGTTAATTTCTATTTTGCCGCCACCGCCGGCAGTTTTACTTTCCTTAATATTAACCCTTGTGCCAAGCCAGCTGCGCAAATCGGCTTTATACTTGTCCTTAACAACAGACGTGCCAATGTTGTTACCGGTGCTGTCCACAATTACCTCGGGGGTTTCGCCGGCTTCCACCTGCGCCAAATACCTGCGCACAAAATCCTCCGCCTGCCGCACATTCATGCCCTGCTCCGCCATTTTAGCTGCAACCTCAAACTGGGCGTCTGCCCCTTCTATGGGCAAAATGGGCTTGGCGTGCCCCATGGTAAGCTTTTCCTCACTTATCATGGCAATTACCCGTTCATCCAGCCGCAAAACCCGCATGGAATTGGAAATGTGGCTGCGGCTTTTGCCAATGCGCCTTGCCAGCTCCTCCTGCGTCATTTCGAATTCTTCCGTCAGGCGTTTGTAGCAAGTTGCCTCTTCGATAGGGTTAAGGTTTTGACGTTGCACATTTTCTATAAGGGCAATGCCTAAAATCTCAAAATCCGTGTAATTGCGCACCAAAGCAGGTACGGTTTCCAGCCCTGCCGCTTGGGATGCCTGCCATCTGCGCTCTCCTGCCACTATCATATATTCCACGTCACCGTCCGGCTCGCTTTGGCGGGGTGTAATAATCAGTGGTTGCACAACCCCAAATTCTTTAATGGACTGGGCAAGCTCTTCAATCTCCTCAGGCTTAAAAACTTTGCGGGGCTGGTTCGGATTGGGCTTAATTTTTGCAATATTTATTTCGGTAGCTTCCCCGCCTGCGGCTTGCTCCACTTCTTTGCCAAATCCATAAAGGGTATTAAGTCCCCTACCTAAACCTTTTTTCATCCTGCACCCCCTAAGCCAAATGTCCTGTTTATCACTTCTTCCGCCAAAGCCCTGTACGCATCCGACCCCTTAGATTTAGGGTCGTATTTAGTGATGGGCAACCCATAGCTGGGTGCTTCGCTAAGGCGCACACTGCGTGGTATCACACTGTCATACACATGTTCTTCAAAATTATTGCGCACCTCGTTTACCACATCAGCGGACAGGTTTGTACGTGGGTCGTACATGGTAAACACAATGCCTTCAATTGCCAGCTTTTTGTTAAGCCGCTTGCGCACAAGGCTTATTGTATACATCAACTGCCCCAATCCTTCCAGTGCAAAATATTCACATTGTATAGGCACCAGTACAGAATCGGATGCCGTAAGCGCATTAACCGTTAGTACATTTAATGAAGGGGGGCAGTCAATAATAATAAAGTCGTATGCATATTTCAAATCCACCAGCATCCGTTTTAGGATGTATTCCCGCTCCTCGTGGTCAATCAGCTCAATTTCCGCCCCTGCCAGCTCCACCTTAGCAGGCAACAAATAAAGCCTGTCCACATCGGTGCGGTGTATGGCTTCATCCAGCCGCTTTTCCCCCACAATAACCTCGTAAAGGGAGGCTTCTACGGCACTTTTGTCAAGTCCCAGCCCGCTGGTTGTGTTTGCCTGCGGGTCTATATCAATAACCAACACCTTTTTGCCCGCCTGCGCCAAACAAGCCGATAAGTTGATGGATGTGGTGGTTTTGCCCACGCCCCCTTTTTGGTTGGCAACAGAAATTATTCTACCCCTCATATTATCCCACTTTCTTAAATCATCAATTTACAATCGCAACCATTATAACATATAAAAAAACCCGTGTCAACCACGGGACTTTGTATCGGTGCACATTGTGCGCCATAAGCGGGCGACGGGAATCGAACCCGTGCGTCCAGCTTGGAAGGCTGGCGTTCTACCATTGAACCACGCCCGCAGGAATATCATTCCCACAAACAAAACATGCTTAGGGACGGAATCGAACCGCCGACACGTGGATTTTCAGTCCACTGCTCTACCGACTGAGCTACCCAAGCAAATGTGCCATTTCATAAGCACAAAAAGTATTATACACCATACCACACCCTAATGTCAATACCTAATTTGAAAATTTCTCAAAAACAATCAAAAGAACAATTGTATTAATCATAAGCAATCTTCGTCTACAAAAAATTCAAAAAACCTCTTGACAAAACTTGGAAATGTGGTAGAATGAAGGTGAGCCTGCCTCGCTCACAAAATCAAATACAAAAAAATTAAAGGAGAATTTAAGATGACATCTTTGAAAAAGCATGTACGCTTTTTGCGAAAAGCGGCAGCTGTTGTTTTGGTCGCTGTTATGTTGCCGCTTATGCCCTTTATGCCGGTGCAGGAAGTTAGTGCCAATCCTTCCCCCGCTCCTATGAGTGCAATCAATACAACTACAAATACAAATCAGCTTGTTAGAGGGCAAGAAAACATATTTCGGGTAAACACAAGCAACCAAGGGGTTCAGCACCCTCATATGAACCACTTGGTTTTGGTAGGCAACTATTACGACCTTTTCATTCCGCTATTGGATCAGAGCCCTGATTACGGGCTGCAACGTACATCTGTTGCTTTTCCGGGTGTTTCGGTAACCATTGACAGGATTCCCGAAGGGCGCATACAGGGCCAAGGCAACAACAGGCATTTCCATGTAGCAGTATATGTACCTGCCACCGTACCTTTGACAGCGGATATTGAATTTTCCATGGCGTTTACAAGAGTGTCCCCGGGGCAGCATGGCCAATATGTTCGGCACACGCATGCTTCAACCCCTACAATGTCTTTCACTGTAATAGACGAAGAACCAATACTTGCAAACGCCATGACGGCTACCGCCAACTGGCCGGACTTTTGGCAAACAGGTCAAACCGCATCTTTCACACTGGATATCAACGAAACCCGCCCTAATTGGTATGGTCCGGCCAATATCACATCCGGCGAAATTACAAGCCTTATCCCTTCCGCCTCTTCCGGTTGGAATGTGTACTTTGAAAACGGTATAGCCACAGTAGAAGTGGCCATCCCACAAGGCTTCCCGCTTGGTGATACTTCCGTTACCTTCACAAAATCAAGCCCGTCATACCCACAAGCCCTTGAATCCAACAGTGCCACACTGACCATAAAAGAATCAAGCCCAGTGGAACTATATGTTGAAAGCGGCGTACAAATTATCGCCGGCAACAGCGGCAGCTTTCTTGCAACAGTTGGGGTTTCGGATATTTCAAGTTCATTTAACCCTATGCAAGTGTTCATTTACCCCGAAAACGCAGGGTTTGAAGCCTGCGAGTATTTCCAGCTTACCAGTGGCGATTCGTATTCATACGAAGCCATGGGAAGTTTCTTGATACACACTTCCGAAACAACACCACCCGGTAATTACATAGCCATAATCATCGTGGAGTGGGCTGAATTCGGAGACAAAAGCATATCTCAAAAATTTGAATTTACTGTTTTGGCACCCACCCCCTCCCTAACCATAACCTCCACCCACCCAACCCTAAACCGCCTTTCTTCATTAGGTCTTACAGCCTATGTTGAAAACGCACAAGGTCTTACCATCCAATGGGTTATCGATAACCATAAC
>WRAX01000033.1 GCA_009779935.1 Defluviitaleaceae bacterium
CCGCATTGGCTGGGATTTTAATAGCATAAATTGTGTAGAGTATGCCAAGATTATTGAGGATGCTGGGGCGGATGCAATTGCCGTCCATGGACGCACAAGGTCGCAGATGTACACTGGTTTGGCGGACTGGACTTGGATTAAGAAGGTGAAAGAAGCCGTTGGTGTGCCAGTGACAGGCAATGGCGATGTTGCCGAACCAGAACAGGCAAAAAAACTTATGGAAGAAAGTGGCGTTGATGCTTTGATGGTCGGGCGTGCAACCTACGGCGACCCTTGGGTTTTCAAGCGAATTTCCGTCTACCTTTCCACGGGGGAGTCGCTACCAATGCCCACCCCCAGCGAAAAAATCGCCATGTCCTTACAGCACGCAAAGGACGCAACCCAGCATGATGGGGAGAAAGTCGCCCTGCGGGAAATGCGTAAACACTTTTCTTGGTATATAAAAGGCTTGCGGGATGCCACCGAAGCCAAAGTAGCAATTAACCAAGCAGGCAACTTTGATGAAGTGCGCAACATCTTAAAGGAGTTGGGAAGTAAGCAATGAAGCTTTTTGACGGCAATCTAATTATAAGAAAGGCGGAAATTGAAGATGCTGCCATCCTTGGGCGTTGGTGGCGCAGTGGCGTGGTTATGGCGCATGCGGGCTTCCCCAATGGTTTGCCTGTTACAGATGAGGAGATTAAGAATAAATTCAAACAATGGAACGGCAAACACGGCCTGCTTATTTTGGAAGCGGATCATGTGCCTATTGGCGAGATGAGCTATAACAGCAAAGGCAATGGCATTGCCCAAATCGGCATAAAAATTTGCGTACAGGAAATGCAAAGCAAGGGCTATGGAAGCCGTTACCTTTCTCTGCTTATTGATGAACTTTTCAAAAGAGGCTATAACCAAATTGTTTTGGACACTAATGCAAAAAACACCTCCGCCCAACGCACCTATGAAAAGCTGGGCTTCAAAAAGGTAGGTGTGCGGGAAAATTCTTGGAAAAACCAGCTGGGGGAATTGCAAACCAGCATCGACTATAAGCTTGACAAATCTGACTGGAAATAAGGAGCGTATAAACATGGAAAACGGCAAAAAGTTTGCACTAACAAATGAGGGTATAGAGAAGTTGGAAGAAGAGCTAAAAGACCTAAAAGGGCCAAGACGCAAGGAAATTGCCCAAAAGTTAAAAGAAGCCCGTGCCCAAGGGGATTTAAGCGAAAATGCCGAATATGATGCGGCTAAGGACGAGCAGTCTAAAATGGAAGCCCGCATTGCCCAAATCGAGCATATACTGCGCAATGCAGAAGTTATAAGCGAAGCTAATGGGGACTGTATCGCCCTTGGTAGCAAAGTAAAATTGTTTGATATTGAGTTTGATGAAGAGGTGGAATACCATATAGTGGGCCCCGCCGAAGCCAACCCGAGGGAAGGGCGCATTTCAGACGAATCCCCCCTTGGTAAGGGTTTAATTGGACAAAAAGCAGGCGCAAATGTGGATATTACAGGCCCAACGGGTGATGTAATGAAGTTTAAGGTGTTAAATATTTCGTAACCCCCCCTATAACATGACATTTACATTAGAGGGTGATGAAGTTGAAAATGTCATTAAAGAGGGTTGAAGTGGACAAAAAACAAACCCTCATCAATTTAATAGAGAAGTATGAGTATGAATTTTCTCAACATCATGGTTGGGACGTAGATGAATTTGGGTTATATGACTGTGATGTTTCTGACGAATACTGGAGTGAAAACGAAAGTTATGCCGCATATTTTATTGAAGCCAATGGGCAACTGGCTGGCTTTGTTATGATTGCTGCCGGCGCGGAAGGGCATGTGGAAACAGATTATTTGGTTGACGAATTTTTTATAATGCACAAATATCGTCGCCATGGCATAGGTAAAAAAGCAGTTTTTGAAATTTTTGATATTTATAAAGGTAGTTGGAAAATAGTATTCACCCAAAATGCTACATCAGCTTATTTTGGGTGAATATTATCAATGATTATATGGGCGGGCAATATGAGCTTATAAAATCTTATGAACATCCTGATTATCTTTATGATGACGGTACTTATGGCAACGTTATAATGTTTGATATAAACGACCTAACCCAATAAATATTATATGCGTTATCTCCACCCTTATCAATGCAGGTTCACAAAGGAAAATGTAACAGGAGGCGATAAATTTGGACAATGAAATTAATATTTTGTGCCAGCAAAGAAGAGACAAGCTTGCGGCATTGCAAGAAATGGGCAAGGACCCCTTCCACACAACCACTTTTAATGTGGATACCCATAGCATCCGAATTACCGAAAATTTTGATGAAGTGGAAGGTAAAACCGTAACCGTAGCGGGTCGTTTAATGTCCCGCAGGGATATGGGCAAGGCTTCTTTTTGCGATTTGCAGGACCAAGAAGGGCGTGTGCAAATCTACATCAGCGGCGACAATATCGGAGCCGATATGTATGATGAGTTTAATAGAAAATGGGATATTGGCGACATTTTTGGCGTGGTAGGTGAAGTTTTCAAAACCAAGCGTGGCGAAATTTCCGTACGTGCTGTCACCATCACATTACTTGCCAAATCCCTACAAATATTACCTGAAAAATTTCACGGCTTAACAGATGTGGACAAGCGTTACCGCCAGCGTTATGTGGATTTAATTATGAACCCCGAGGTGCGCAAAACCTTTATTAAACGCTCTGCCCTTATAAAGGCAATGCGGTTATTTTTGGATAACCGTGGCTTTATGGAGGTGGAAACCCCCATTTTGCACACAATCCCCGGGGGTGCTTCCGCCCGCCCATTTGAAACCCATCACAATGCCCTGCATTTGGACATGTCTTTGCGCATAGCCCCGGAATTGCCCCTTAAAAAGCTTATCGTAGGCGGCTTTGATAGGGTTTATGAAATAGGTAGGTGCTTCCGCAACGAAGGTATATCCATAAAGCATAATCCCGAATTTACGTCCATGGAGCTGTACCAAGCATATACCGACTACCACGGCATGATGGAGCTGACAGAAAGCCTGTTCCGCCACCTTGCCCAGGAAATTGCTGGCAGTGCCAAGTTTGAGTACCAAGGGCAGGAAATTGACTTTGAAGCCCCATTTGCCCGCATTAGCATGGTGGATGCTGTTAAAAAATACGCAGGTGTGGATTTTGATGCCATTGCAGGTGTGAAAGAGGCAAAGGAAGTGGCAAAAGCCCATAAAATCCACTTTAAGCCGGTGCATAGCAAAGGGGAAATTCTCAGCTTTTTCTTTGAGGAATTTGCAGAGGAGCATCTGGTGCAACCAACATTTGTAACCGACCATCCTGTGGAAATTTCGTTTTTAAGCAAAGCGGACCCCACCAACCCCGATTATACCCAGCGTTTTGAGCTTTTCATCGGCGGGCGGGAATATGCCAACGCCTTCTCCGAGCTTAATGACCCCATCGACCAACGCCGCCGCTTTGAGCATCAAGAAAAACTGCGCCAAGCGGGGGATGATGAGGCATCACCCATCGATGAGGATTTTATAAACGCCCTTGAAGTTGGCTTGCCCCCAACAGGCGGGCTTGGCGTGGGCATCGACCGCCTTGTGATGCTTTTAACCGATTCTGCATCCATCCGTGATGTGCTATTTTTCCCCACAATGAAACCTTTACAATAAGGCTTAATTGTGATATAATGAATGCTGGTGATAAGTATGAAACACGACCCCAACAAAATACGCCTAATGGCGCAAATGGCACTGTATGACAAAAAAGGCTTCCAAAAAGATGCGGAGGCCAATGAATACTTCCGCCATGATTTTATTTACAAAAAAAACATGTCCATGCGTTTTTATGTGGGCATAGGTATTTTAATTCTTGTGGTTTTTTACGCCCTGCGTATGCTTGCCGTGGACCAGGTGGATATTTTCGCCTTGGACTTTCAAGCGGAGCTTATGCGGATTATTATTTTTGCCGTGGTTGTAATGCTGATTTACAGCTTTATCGGCACAATACTGTTTACACGGGAATTTTTGTTGTCCCAAAAGCGTGTTAAGGCATATTTTGCCCTGATGCGGGAGTTGCACGGGGAAGCTGATGAAGAAGAGGTGGCCGCAGTTAAAGAACCTGCCCCAAAACGCCTTTTTGCCCGCAAAGCCGCAACAACCCCGCCACCCCAACCCGAAGAAGAGGAAGAGCCCTTCATCTTCCGCCCATACCGCAGCCGACAAGCCGACGGCAACCTAACCTACAATTACCGAAGCACCGATGACCCGTCCCTTTGGGAAGATGAGGATGACGAGAAAAAATAACGGGGGTACACTCCATGGAGCAACTAATAAATATAAGACAAAGCATAATAGATGTGTATAAAAAATTTGAAGTGCCGATAAATTATAGCTTAAAGTTTATTTTGGCATTGTTTGTGTTTTTGCATGTGGCACGCCTTGGCATGTATAGAGAAGAATTTAGCATCTTGTTTAATGGTGGCACGGGCGTGGCTTTTGCAGTGCTTTTCGCTATCATCTTCACCGTATCACCCCCTGCCCTGTCCTTGTTTTTTGTGGCAGGGCTTATTGCCATACAGTTGTCGTTGGTTTTGGAAGTTGCCATATTAGTTTTCCTGTTTTTGTTGCTTATTATCGTATTTTATGCCCGCCTTGCACCCAAGCAAACCATGCTAATCCTTGCTATTGTAATCGGGTTTAACCTCAATATACCTTATGCGGTGGTGCTGTTTGCCGGGTTATACTTTGGTGTTGCAGCCATCATTCCTGTGGTGCTTGGCACGGCGGTTTGGAGCTTTTTACCACTGTTTACCGAGCTTGCCCAAGGCGTACCCGTGCATGCGGCGGAGGAGTTTGATTTTATGGAGCTACCCGGCGCATTTATGGACATTTTTGGGCAGTTTTACGAAATTGTAACCACAAACCTTGCGTGGGTGATAGTTGGCTTTGTTTTCGCAATGATGATACTTGCTGTTCATTTAATCTCCCTGCTGTCCATTAAGCGGGCTAAGGATATTGCCCTTGGTGTTGGTGCATTTATCGGGCTTATCAGTATGATAATGATTGTTGCGGTGGCAGAGGTGGATTTAACCATGCTTGGCATCATCTTGGGCAGCATCATATCCGTTGGGATTGTATATGTTGCCAAGTTTTTTGACAATGTGATGGATTATGCCCGTGTAGAGCGGGTTAAGTTTGATGATGAAGATAATGTGTATTATGTAAAAATTGTACCGAAAGTTAAGGCAGCAAACAGACCCCAGCCCACGGCTCCAAAAATTGATGATGATAGCGATGACGCACCCCAAATAATTCGCCCACGGCGGGCAAACCCCTATGATTACGGACAACATTCGGATGACGAATAAAACCAAAACCCCTCAAATTTGAGGGGTTTTGGTTTTATTTTAAGTATACATTTCTTGTGATTATTCTAAAATTGATGGGTAGCCCCAAACGCCCATGCCGGTGTTATGGATAAAGCCGGTAAATGTGGCATAAACATGAAACCAACCGGAGGATACTTGAAACACATTGGCATTTACAGCTGTGAGAGAGCCGGAATATACAACACCGTTTATTAGGCGGCTATATGGCATTGTTCCGCCAATGGCGGCTTGGCCAAGTGCCACAGCCCCGTTAAAGTTAAGTGCCGTACCCACAAGGACGGCATCCGTAGGTTGCATCGGTTTCGATAAAACTGCCCGGCGCCCATTCAGATGAGTAGTTTGGAACGGGCGCAATGGGTGGCTCCAAACCACAACGGCAGAAAATGCCATCACCACGGCTAAAATTTTATGCTTCACAAACCTTCCTCCTTTGCCAAATTTACTTTGATGTAATACGACTGTGTTGGCTTGTGCAATATTATAAATAACCCACCACACACTAATCGTCAAGCGAAACCGATGGGTAAATCAAAAACACCCCACAAGGGGGTGCTATGGTTGTATTCCAACACTTACTTCAATTGCTCTATCTTTGCTATAACAGCGTTAAAAAATAATTTATCCGCCGCAACCGCATATGTAAGGCCAATCAAAGATGTTGCAATGCCTTGGAATAATATATAATCAGCAAAACCAAATCTTGTAAGGGCAGTAAAAGTAAGTATAATTGTGAGTGCCATAGTCAAAAACCCTGCTAAATAAGCACTTCTGCGCATCAACTTAAATAGGGTCAAGGCATCTTGTGCATGTTCTTTGGATATAGTATTTTTTGACCCAAAACCCACTTTAACAACTTTTCCAAAAAGACCTTTTTGCCCGAAAGCGATATTTGCCGAAATTGCACCAAGTGCCACAACAATAAGTGATGGGGCATCGACAAGTGCCAAAACCAACCTTGAATTGTAGTTGGCCGAAATCGCAATATAAATGGCAACTGCTGCCACCAAAATCAATGCTGCAAGTATGCTCTTCACACAAACACCTCACTTTAATGCAATGTTACCACCTGCACACGCATCGCATGGCACCAGGATTGTCTGCCCTGCATGGCATTATAACACCAACAGAACACCAGAAGCCAAACCATCCACATTCGTTGCAGCTGCCCGTCAATGGCTCAAACATAATATCTTCCGGCACAACACAGCATTCCAGCACTGTATTATAGGCGTCTTGCGCATCTATTGTGGATGCAACAGCCGTAACTGCCATTGCAAGAATGGCAACTCCGATTACCGAAACAATAATCTTTCTGAGATTTTTCATAAATCTTCCTCCTTTATAAAATCGGCGGCAAAGCCGCTTTAATGCAACGCAGACCGTACGCACCCGCATTGACTTGTACAATATTATTGTAGCTTATCACGCACTAATTGTCAAATAAAAACCAAAGATAAATTCATATAAAATCACTATAAGTAAATATGTCCACCGGTGTTGACATTCCCTTGTGACGTATGATAAAATAATGTGTTGTGTTTCATTATGAAGGGGCGTGTGGTGCTGTGGCAGAGCAAATTTCAAATTTCCTTAATTTACCCAGCTTTACAATGCCCGCATTTTCTTTCACATCTATTTTAGATATTGCCCTTATCGCCTTTGCTGTTTACAAGTTGCTAAGCTGGATAAAACAAACCCGTGCATGGGCTTTGTTTAAGGGCATTGCCACCCTTGCGGTGGTGTACCTTGCAGCCGAAATTTTAGATATGCATGTAACCCAATGGCTTATTAACCAAACCCTTGCGTTTGCAGTTATTGCCTTAATTGTAGTCTTTCAGCCGGAGGTGCGCCGTGCCCTGGAAAAGATGGGCAAAGGACGGCGCATACCCTTTCTTTCCATGTTAGTGGAGGAGGATAAAAACGAAGATACTGCCGCCTGTGTGGATGAAATTATTGTAGCCGCCATAAAAATGTCCAAAACCCGCACAGGGGCTTTGATGGTAATAGAGCAAGAAACCCCGCTGGGAGACTTGGAAGCAAGCGGCGTGCGGGTGGATGCGGTGGTATCCAGCCAGCTGTTGTTAAGCATTTTTGAAGATAAAACCCCGCTGCATGACGGGGCCGTTTTGATTGGTAAGGGGCGTGTAAAGTCCGCCGCCTGTATTTTGCCTTTAACAGAAAAAAACTTGGGCGGCGACCTTGGCACAAGGCACCGTGCCGCCGTAGGCGCATCAGAAAACAGTGATGCCTACGCCCTTGTAGTGTCGGAGGAAAGCGGTGCAATATCCATTGCAAGGGATGGCAAATTGCATCAAAAATTGACGGAAGATGAAATACGCAACATGCTTATGTCCGGTGTTGCCCCCATAAAATTACGCCGCAAAAAGAAAAAGAAAGGATAATACCATGGACAGTTTCCTATCAAAATTAAAGGAAGTGTTTGTCACAAACCTGCCCCTTAAAATTGGGGCTGTACTTATTGCGCTGGCAATTTGGTTTCTTATCCTTAATTTTCAGGACCCTGTACGTACGCAGGAACTTTTTGTGCGTCTGTATCTGCGCAATGAAAATGAGCTTGTAGGCAGCCAGCACCAATTCTTTTTAGAAAATGCCGAGCAGTTGCGAAACCAAATAATAACCGTGCAGGTGCGGGGAAATAATGCAGATGTGCAGGCATTTGAAGAAAGCCTTGTGGCATATATTGATTTATCGACCGACAGGATAATACAAACCGCCGCCGAAGGGCGTGGGGAGATAAACACAATGGTTAATGTGATGGGTAATTTTGGGGACAGGGTGGATTTTCGCTCCCATAGCCCATCGACAGTAACTTTGTATCTGGATAATATTATCACAAGGGAATTTGATGTAGATTTTGTGGTGGCAGGGCAGGTGGCTGATGGTTATGTGCTTGTGGAGGAGCGTTACACCATAAGCCCTGATGCACTTACTTTGCAAGGCCCATCCAGCTTACTTGCCCAAATTGACAGATTGGTGCTGGAAGTGGATGTGGAGGGGCAAACCGGTACCATACAGCGCAATAACCAACGCCCCATTGCCGTCAACGAAGATGGGGATGGGATAACTTCACATGACATACGCATTATCGGCGGCGTTGCAGTTACCGTGCCCATTTACCGTGGCGGTGTTGTAAATATTTTGCCGCCCACCCACGAAGGGGGCTTGGGGGTCGGCTTTGGCGTTTTGCCCATACACATAACCCCATCCCAATTTTATGTGGCAGGCAGCGGGGATGCCATCGAAGGCCTTACATCCATAACCCTGCCGCCAATTGTGATGGATGGGGCAACCGAAAGCTTTACAAGGGAATTTGACATAAGCCGGCACCTGCCTGCGGGGGTGTTTTTATTAGATTCTACACAAAACATTGCAACAGCAGAAGTGGTGATAGAGCCCATAAGGCAAAGGGAATTTACCGTGGCAAGGGAGAATGTGAACATTATCGGTGCACCATCCAACTTCCAAATTTTAACCGACAATGTAACCTTTACAATATCCGCCTTGGAAAGTGTGTTGGCGGGCATTGGTAATATTAACACATCCATCAACCTTATCGGGCGTGGTGAAGGGGAGCATACCATTAATTTGAATGTAAACCTGCCCAGCGGGGCAAGTATTGTGGGGTCAACCCCTGCCCTTGTGGTGCATATTGGCAATAACCAAGAAAACAACAACCTGCCGCCTGATGATGCGGACGAAACAGACACACAGGAATATCCCGATGAAATAGAGCCGGAACCGGAGCCTGATGAGGAAAACCCGCAGGATGATGAAGGCGATAGCGATGATGAAACAGAGGGGGATTAGTATGAAATTTGGAACCGACGGTATTAGAGGGCTTGCTAATAAAGAATTAACTGCAAAACTGGCATTTGAAGTTGGCCAGGCGGGGGCTTTGGTGCTTGCCAAAAAAACAACTGCACGGCCACGTATTTTGGTTGCACAGGATACACGCCTATCCAGCGATATGTTGGTGGCAGCTTTAACGGCGGGCTTATGCTCCGTTGGGGCAGATGTGATAAATTTAGGCGTTTTGCCCACGCCCGCCATTGCCGCCTTGGTAAACCGTTATAACGCCCACGCAGGCGTTATGATGTCCGCCAGCCATAACCCATTTTATGATAATGGCATTAAATTTTTTGACGGCAATGGATACAAATTGCCCGACCATATTGAAGATGAAATTGAAGCACAGATACTTAAATTGGATGACTTAGACCTGCCCAGCGGGGCAGATGTGGGGCGCATGTTGCCCGCACCGGATGCCCTGCCCTGTTATGTGGATTTTTTGAAAAAATGCGTAAATAGCACGGATCTTTCAGGGCTTACCATTGCGCTGGACTGCGCCAATGGCGCAACTTACCAAGCCGCACCCTTGGTTTTTGAAGGGCTGGGCGCAAAAGTGCTGCTAATTGGTAATAATCCCGATGGCATTAATATAAACGACAAATGCGGTAGCACTTATATGAACACAATTGCAGAATTTGTACGCCAAAACAAGGTAGATGCAGGCTTTGCCTTCGACGGGGACGGGGACCGCTGCCTTGCAGTAGATGAAAATGGAAATGTGCTGGATGGGGACATGATAATGTCCATAATTGCCATGCACATGAAAAGTAAGGGCAAGTTGGCACACAATACCGTTGTTGCCACGGTAATGTCCAATTTAGGGCTTTTTGCCGCCGCCAAAGAACATGGCCTAACCGTGGAACAAACCAAGGTGGGCGACAGATATGTAATGGAGCGCATGAAGGAAGGTGGCTTTACCCTTGGCGGGGAGCAAAGCGGCCACATTATCCTGCTTAACCACCAAACCACAGGGGATGGCATTTTGGCATCCCTTGCCCTTGCCACCATAGTGGCGACAACAGGCAAAGCCCTATCAATCCTTAACACAGTGATGACAAAGATGCCACAAACCCTTAAAAACGCTAAAATACCCAATGATAAAAAGGATATGGTACTATCCAACCCCCAAGTGGCGGCAGAAATTGGCAATGCCCACACCAAGTTTGAAGGGCGTGGCAGGGTACTTATACGCCCATCCGGCACCGAGCCGCTAATACGTGTGATGATAGAAGGCAGCAACCTTGCCGAAATAGAAGCCGAAGCCACCCGTTTAGCAGATTTATTGGAGCAGGCAACAAGGGGCGGCACATGATAATAATAAGCGTTCGGGATAATCCACAATATTTGGATGGTTTGGTGGATTATTATTGCTCCGCTTGGAAGCTTAACAGGGAAATTTGGCGTGAATTGATTGGGGATTGCGTCACAACTAAAAACCCGCTTCCCCGCTGGTATATTATGCTGGATGGAGAAAACATCATCGGCTGTGTTGGTTTGATGGTGGATGGAAGTGAGCCAAATTTGGCAGGACTGTATATAGACGAAGATAAGCGAAGCAAAGGATTGGGTGCTTTGCTGGCAAACCACGCCGTAGAAGAGGCCGCCGGGCTGGGGCTTTCCAGAATATATCTTACAACCTACCACATAGGATACTTTGAAAAATGCGGCTGGACATTTTTGGAAGAAGATAATAAAGTCAGAAAATACACCATCAACACCCCTTATATACAGCCGCAGGAGGAGTACAAATGATAGGCATAATAGGAGCTATGGAAGTTGAAATACGCAACATTCTCACAAAACTAACAAACACCAAAGCCCGCACCATTGGCGGGATAGATTTTACCCAGGGAGAGTTGGGCAAAAGCCCTGTGGTTGTGGCACGTTGTGGCATTGGCAAGGTAAACGCCGCCCATTGCGCATCCATTATGATAACCGGCTTTGATGTGGCAGGCATTATAAACACAGGCGTTGCCGGGGGCATTGCACCCCATGTGGAAATTGGGGATGTGGTAATATCACAAGACCTTGTGCAGCATGATGTGGAGGCCACCGAATTTGGCTACACAACAGGGCAGGTGCCGGGCATGGAAAGCCCCTACTTTGCCGCCTGCCAAAACCTTGTGGAAACCGCAAAAAAAGCAGGCATGGCCGCTTTGGCGGCAAACCCGGGCAAAGCCCTGCACATAGGGCGCATTGCCACAGGGGATCAGTTTATTGCAAGTCCCGCTGATAAAAACCAGATTTATGCCAACCACCAAGACAAGGTGCTTTGCACCGAAATGGAAGGGGCCGCCATTGCCCAAGTTTGCCTGCTTACAAATACCCCTTTTGTGGCAATACGTGCCATTAGCGACAAAGCCGACGGCACTGCACATGAGGACTTTCCCGCATTTGTGGAAGAAGCATCTGTAATATCCGCCAAAATCGTGATGGATATGGTGGCGGATTAATCGTGGGTAGTCCACACGTTTTCACCATCCGTAACAATCACTATATTGCCATGTATATCCGTGCGGTAAATGCGCACCCCATGGCTTATAAGGCGTGTAACAACCGCCCCATGGGGGTGCCCATGCCCATTATCCGCCCCAACGCTAATAACTGCAATGCCGGGCGAAACGGCATCCAAAAACACCTCCGTGGTGCTGGTTGTGCTGCCGTGATGCCCCACATGCAACACATCTGCTGACAAGTTGCGCCCCGATGCCACCATATCCCGCTCGGATGCCACCTCTGCATCCCCTGTAAACACAAAGCTAATATCACCAAAAACCAAACGCAGGGACACGGAATGGTCGTTAATATTGGCATAATGGTTGTAAACAGGCGCAATTATGGTAAAAACAACATCACCCACTAAAAAGGTTTCGCCCGCCACAGGGGCTTTTACATTTATATCATTATTTTCCAACGCATCAATAAACCGCTCAAATGTGCGGGTGTTGTGGGCTATTTGCGGCATTATCAGCGTACCGATGGGCATTTCGTTTACAACGGCTATAAGCCCGCCAATATGGTCAGCATGGGGATGGGTAGCAATAACGTATGTAAGTTCCCTAATACCTTGGTTGCGGATATATTCCAAAACCCTTCCGCCCATCGGGTTGTCGCCCCCATCAATAAGCACGGCACCTTCGGCGGCATGTATAAGCACTGCATCCCCCTGCCCCACATCAATAAAATGCACATGCACATAACCTTCTGCAATATTTGCGCTACCACCAAAAAAGCCGGTAATCCCATCCCAAATTTCAATGGCGGCGTCTGTAACCCTATTCCACCAAGCAGGGTTGGAATGGAACAAAAAACCACCAACGCCCGCAAGCAGGGCTATAACTGACAAAACAACAATAAACCTTCTGCGCTTACGTCTTATTTGTGCCAGACGAGGGGCACGCCGCTTTCTTCTCTTCCTATTCGCCATACCAACACCCCAAATTTTCGTATATTAACATGATACTACAAAATCAGACAAGCCGCAAGCCTAATTCGGAGATAAAATGAGCCTTGAAAAGCACTTTGCAAATTTGAATAAATTTTTTATTGCCTTCCTTATCGTCGGGCTAATGTTTTACGCCACCGAGGATTTGTTTGTGATGACATATATTGCCATGTTTATCCTTGTAACCCTTAAAGCCGTACTTTTGCCGGGGGAAATGCGTATAAAAATCGTACTTATCCTTGCATATGCTTGCATTGTGCTTGTGCAGGTGTTTATGATTTACCGCCTAATTTTCGTAAGCGGTGATTATGGGGAATACACCCGGCAAGTGCATATTTTGGGGCGTTTTTTGGCAATTGCCGCCCTTATCATGCCTGTA
The DNA here is from genome assembly GCA_009779935.1 of Defluviitaleaceae bacterium. Taxonomy (GTDB): domain Bacteria; phylum Bacillota; class Clostridia; order Lachnospirales; family WRAX01; genus WRAX01. Next base: position 13,059 of record WRAX01000033.1, read on the forward strand.
CTTGCCAGCCGCTTTATTGTGGCGGGGCGGCGGGCAAGTTTTCATTTGCCATCCATTGGCAGTGCCGCCACCATCGGGCTTGCCCAGCTTGTGCGCCTTAAAAATGCCGCAAACGATACCCGCAAAAAGCTGTGCCTTGATAACTTAAAAGATGCAGTAGATGAGCTTACACGCCACAACAGCTTCAACTACATTAACAACGGTAGCTTAACTGAGGAATATTTTGAAGATGCCAAAAAAACCTTAAACGACCCCCATATCTACGTTATCATCTCCAAAACGGGCAGCCCGGTATCCGAGCTGATGTCGATTTACACCCGCAAAATGTACAACCACGCATCCCTTTCCTTTGACAGGGATTTGCAAACCACCATCAGCTACAACGGCGGGCAAAAGGTGTACCCACCCGGGTTAAATTACGAAATGCTGGAATTTTTTAACCAAACCCCCGATGCACGCATTATGGTATACTCCATCGCCTGCACAAAAGAGCAAAAACAAATGCTGATAAACAAAGTAGCACAAATTAATGAAGAGGGCAGTGCCTACAATGTTACGGGGCTTGTAACAGGCCGCAGTTACAAGCCAAATATCATGTTTTGCTCCCAATTTGTTTTTAATATGTTGGAATATGCAGGGCTTGCACCTTTCAAAAAACCCCGTAAACCCGTAAGCCCCACCGATATTATTGAGCTGGACTATTACAAAAAAATGAAATTCGAAAAAGAAATACGGCTTAACGAGCCCGATTTTGAAACTACCGAAATTAACCATTGAAATGCCTGTCGTAATATGATATAATACATGTGTAGCTTTGTAAATAAATTGTCGTAGATTAGGATGTGCGTATATTGTTTGGTGGACTTGGAAAAATAATTGCCATTGGTGCATCAACAGGGGGCGTAGAAGCCTTGGGGCAACTTTTAAGTGGTTTGCCTGATTCTGCTCCGCCTGTTCTTTTAGTTATACACATGCAGGCAGGCATGACAAGGCTTTTTGCCAACCATTTAGATGGTGACATAAAGCTTTCTGTTAAAGAAGCGGTAGATGGTGATGTGCTCAAAAAAGGCCAGGTTTTTATCGCCCCATCAGGTAAGCACATGCGGGTGATAAGCCGAAACGGGCAACAAGTGTTTGTAGAATGTAAGGCGGGAGCCAAAGTACAATCCTGCATCCCGTCCGCTGACGTGCTTTTTGACTCGGTTGCGGATGTTTTTAAGCAAAACGCCATTGGGGTAATCCTAACAGGTGTTGGTGCAGATGGGGCAAGGGGGCTTTTGCGGATGCGGGAAAAAGGCGCATCCACCATCGGGCAGGATGAGCAGTCCAGTGCCGTATACGGCATGCCCAAGGTGGCAATGGAAATGGGCGCAGTGCAGCACCAGTTACCACTAAACCGAATAGCAAACAAAATTTTATCATTAACATAAGGGGGCTTGGATATGGAAAAGCACATTATGACAGAAGATAAGGCAAAAATGCTGGACAAAATGCCCATTATGGTGTACAGATACATTTGCAACCTACCGGGGCACCCCTTTGTTTTTGTAAGCGATGGTTGTAAGGAATTAACAGGTTACACCCCTGAGGAATTTGGCGAGGGCAAACTTAAATTTATCGACCTGATTTATGAAAAGGATCCCCTTGCTTTCGAAAAAATCCACACAGAAACCATTGCAATGGGCGTGCCCTTGGAAAGCACCCTAACCATTTTAACCAAGAGCGGTGCACAAAAACAAGTGCTAATGCGCAGCCGTGTGCTTTCCACCGACCCGGAAGGAATGCCCCATATTGTGGAGGGGTTTATAGCGGACATTACCAAGCAATTGCGCATAGAAGTTTCCACTAACGAAAACCGCTCCAAATCTGACTTTTTTTCTAAAATGGGCTATGGGGTGCGCACGCCCTTAAATGCCATTTTAGGGCTTGCCGAGCTTGGGTTGAGGGAGGACATGCCCCCCAATGTACGGGAATATACCCAAACCATAAAAGAAGCCGGCGAAAAGCTTATGATGGTTTTTAACGATATTTGGGACTATACCAAAATCATTTCCGGGGATTTAATGATAGAGCGTGAACAGTATAGCCTTGCATCTATGATAAGCGATGTGGTAACAACCTTTACCCCCCAGTGCCGTGAAGCGGGACTGGACTTTTTGGTGTTTGTGGACAGCAAAATACCCGTCGACCTTTTAGGTGATGTGGTGCGCCTGCGGCAGGTTATTGCGGGGCTTTTGGCAAATTCCATTAAATTTACCACCAAAGGTTACATATCCCTATCCATCGAGGCAGAGTGGGATTTTAGCAATCTAAATCTAATTATCACAGTTGAAGATACAGGCCGCGGCATTAAAGAGGAGGACATAAAACACCTTTTCAAAGAATTTGCCCAGTTTGATGAAAAAACCATAGAAGGTACGGGTATCGGGCTCGTTATCACCAAGGCTTTGGTGTCGCTTATGGGCGGGCGCATCGATGTGTCATCCACCTTTGGTATTGGCAGCATTTTCACTGTTACCATTCCCCAAAAGGCCCGTAACGGCTCCGCACCAATTTGCCTTATATCTGATGCGGGCAATAAAAATGTGTTAATTTTTGAGGATAGAAAAAACCTGCGCAATTCCACCATGCGCACCCTAAAAAACCTTGGCATAAAACACCAAACCCTGTCGGGTATAGAAGATTTGCCAAATGCCATAATTGGTGGTGGTTTTACCCACGCCCTTGTTGGTGAAGCTTCTTATGCAGAGCTTAGAAAAAGCCTAAACCACGCCGATACCAACACAAAAATAATACGCTTGACAGATCCTTTCCTGTGCCTTTCTGCATCCAACCTGTTGTGTGATGCGTTTGCAGGCAGCCAGGTGATGCCCGTCAACAACAAGTCAAGATTTACAGCACCAACGGCCCGTGTGCTTGTGGTGGATGACATCAGTGCAAATTTGCTTGTTGCGCAAGGCTTCCTTGCCCCCTACAATATCCAAGTGGACACAAGGGAAAGTGGCGCACAAGCTATTGAAGCGGTAAAATCCAATAATTACGACCTAATTTTAATGGATTACTTAATGCCTGTGATGAGCGGAGCAGAAGCCACCCTTGCCATCCGTGATTTAGACATAAGTTGCCTTACAGACTGTAAAAATGTACCAATTGTGGCACTTACCGCTAATGTGGAATTTGCCTCCCGTGATATGTTGCGCCACAACGGTTTTGATGACTTTTTGGCAAAACCCATAGAAGCATCCAAGCTAAATGCTATTATGGAGCGTTGGATACCCGCAGAAAAACAAGAAGATACCAAAAGCACCGCCCAAGAGCTAACAAGCCACAACTTGCATATCGAGGGTGTTAATGTAAGCAAGGGTGTCCTAAAAAGCGGCGGTAGTTTTGAAAATTATTTGCGTGTGCTTGCCAGATACAAGGAAAATGGGAGCAGGCTGATTGAAGAAATTAATGACTGCATCAGAAACGGCGACACCCACCTGTTTAAGGTACATGTGCACGCCCTTGGCGGCATTTCGGAAAGTATAGGTGCAGATGATGTGGCGGATGCGGCAAAAGCCTTGGAATCCGCTGCACTGGCAGAAGATAGGGACTTTATAGAAGCGGGCACCCCGCCCTTCTTAGCCCGGCTGGAAGCATTGCTGGACAATATTTATGCAGCCTTGCCCGCCTTAGAAGCAACACCGCAAACACCCGTAGCAGCAAGCATCGCTCGCCCGCAAGCACTGCTAATCGACGATACCGACACATATCTACTGATATTAAACGACATACTAAAAGACAAGTTTGATATAACCCTTGCGTTGGATGGCGAAACAGGCCTTAAAATGGCGCAGCTTAACCCGCCCGATATTATTTTCCTTGATATTGTTATGCCGGGCATATCCGGTTATGAAGTATTGCAAAGGCTAAAAAGTGATGACAAATTGGCTCACATCCCGGTCATCTTAATGTCCGCCAACAATAAGGATGAGCATGTGGAAAGGGGATACGCCCTTGGGGCCGCATCCTATGTGGCAAAACCCATCGAAAAAGATGTGGTGGAGCATACCGTAAACCAAGTTTTGCAAATATAATTTGTACATCTTAGGAGGAAAGCGGATGAGAAATTTGAAAATCAGCAGTAAGTTAATACTGTCCTTCGGTTTGGTATTGGTTGTTATGGCGGCGGTTAGCATTGCAGGTATGACGCAGCTGGCAAATGTTGGTAATGGATACATGACAGCGCAGGAGCAAAGTGTGTACACCCTTTGGATTGGCATTATCGGGGCAGTTGTTGTGGCCGGCTTGGTTTTTTCCATAATCCTTGCCCGCCTTTTTACCAAACCTGTAAACAAGCTGGTTGCCTTGGTAGAAGATGTGGTGGATGGCAACCTTAACGTAAATATGAACCAAGCAGACATCACCAAAGACGAAATCGGCACACTAACTTACGATATTTTTCAGCTTATCAGCACCATCAAAAACATCAATGATGATTTAACCACCTTCTCCAAAAACATTGGAGAATTGGGGGATTTTGAATATCGCATGGACTACAATAAATACAAAGGTGCTTATAAGGAGCTGGTAAAAGAAGTAAACAGAGCCGTGGATGAAGCCGAGGTGGAATCCTGGGTGTTTTTTGAGGCCATAACGGACATTGGTGCGGGTAAATTTGATATCGTGCCCAAGCAGCTGCCCGGCAAGCGTGTTGTTGTAAACGAAGGGCTGGATAAATTTATTAATACCATCAACCGTGTTGTAAATAGTGTTGAATTGATGATAGAAGCTGCCGCCGACAAGGGGGATTTGGAGTTTCATTTGGACGAAGAGGGCTTCGAGGGCGGCTGGTTAAAGCTAATAAAAGGTCTTAACCATATTGCAGAGGCGGTAGATGCCCCTGTGGTAGAAATACGTGATGTTATGCGCAATTTGGCAACAGGTAAGTTTGATAAAAAGGTGGAAGGGAATTACCCCGGAGACTTTGGGATTATGAAACAAAGCGTAAACAACACCATCGAAGCCTTGGACGGCTATGTAAACGAAATTTCCAACAAGATGGTTGCCCTTTCCAATGGTGATTTGACAGGGCGCATCCACAAAGATTATATTGGCGATTTTGCACCCATCAAAGAATCCATTAACAGCATTACAAAAACGTGGCACAAGGCGGTTTCAGAAATTTCCATGGCATCCAAAAATGTATTGGAAGGGGCAAGTTCCATCACCACCAACGCCTTGGAGCTTGCAGATGGCTCCACCGCCCAAGCGGCCAGCTTAGAAGAGCTACACACCACTGTGGAGCTAATTAACAAGCAAACCCAGAAATTCTCCGAAAACGCAGCGGAAGCTAACGAGCTTTCAAATAAATCCACCACCGATGCCCAAGCAGGCAATAGGGCCATGAAGGAAATGTTGGAGGCTATGATTGGCATCAAAGAATCCAGTAACGACATATCCAGCATTATCAAAGTTATACAAGATATAGCCTTCCAAACCAACCTACTTGCCCTAAACGCCAGCGTAGAAGCTGCAAGGGCAGGTGAACACGGTAAAGGCTTTGCAGTAGTAGCAGATGAAGTAAGAACACTTGCAGGCAGAAGCCAA
>WRAX01000034.1 GCA_009779935.1 Defluviitaleaceae bacterium
CAGACTGCGATGGTAGCTGTGATGATCCTGACTGTGACGGCGTAGGCGGCGGTTGCGATGATCCAGACTGCGATGGTAGCTGTGATGATCCTGACTGTGACGGCGTAGGCGGCGGTTGCGATAACTGTGACGACCCAGATTGTGATGGTGAATGCGATGATGATACTGGAGGCACAGGACCAGGTAACGGCGGTGGCGACGACCCAGACGGCGATAACGACGACCCAGACGGCGATAACGACGACCCAGACGGCGATAACGACGACAATCCGTACGCACCACCACCACCACCAACAACACAGCCACAACCAGAACCACCACCTGCTCCTGACACAGGTGCCGATGATGATAGCGACACCGGTGCTGATGTAGGTGACGAACCAGACCTACCACAACAAGCCCCAGCCCAAGAATTGCCACAGCAAGAAACTGACCCAGGCTTACCACAACAAGCTCCAGGTCAAGAATTGCCAGGTGATGAAGGTGCTGCCGGCGAATTGCCATACGGTGCCAACGATGTTGACGGCGATGGCGGCTTGCCACAAGGTGCGGTTGCTGCTCCACTTGACCCACCAGCTGCTGCTGCTGCAAATGTCAACCCGGTAACCGGTGATGATGGTCCAAACACTGCCGCAGGCGTACTTGCTGTACCATTCTTTGCCAGTGCAATCGCCCTCTTCGGAGCGTTGATGAAGCGTCGCAAAGATGGTGATGATGCAAGCAACTCTGCTAAGTAGTGTGCAATACAGCAACAAATAGTCCTGTTGTGCAGGATAGGTGGTTTGCCCAACTGGTTCGAATGATAAAAACGCAGTTGGGTAGACTATCCAATAATCTTGCGTGGCAAGACTAAGGTTTTCAAAAGTCTTCCGAGTGTAAATATTTCGCTCGGAAGACTTTTTTGAAAACCACCTTTAACCACCACAATATAACAAAACCTTGGGAGATGAGATAAGATGGCGCAAGAAAACACTGCTGTAAATGCAATGACAACCATGGACAAGCTTGCCGCTTTGAAGAATAGTATTGCGGCACATGCAAACGCAAGCGCAGACGAAAAGATAAAATGCTTCATTTCTGTGGGGTATCGACATAAGCGGGCTGTGGTTTATGCCGGCGTTGGTAATACGCTGGATACCGCCTTCAAATCCGCCCAGGATCGTGCACTAAAATATATCAAAGCTGAGGGGGCAGAGCCGCCTTGGCTAAAAGCTGATATTGTGGTGATGGAAAAAAAGCTTTTTATGGACGATTTTTTATCCATGGCACGCTGGACTAAAAAGTTTTACTTTAAGTATGGCATTTCTTTTGATAGTATGTACAACAATGCTTTTTTGCAACAGGAGGTTAATGGCGGTGCACTGATAAAATACAGCATTGCCGAAAAAAGAAACGAAAACCCATCTACCGAGATAGCAGAGCTTATAGGGCTATCCCGTGAAACCGATTCCGGGCGCAATGATGCCCGCATCAACTTTAACAATGTTAACCATTATGTGAGAACTGTAAGGGGCGAAAACCCCATGCTTTCCGGTGATGACTTGAAAGAAGTTATTATTTTTGACACCAGAGGGTACTTTTTTGACGAAGACCAGCTTTTTGAGATTGAAACAGAAGAGCTTGCAAACCACAGAAGAAAAGTAGAAAGTCTTGATGCTCCATTAGCAAAGGATTTGATTACAAAAATGTCCCGCTATTTGGCGGGCACTGTGGAGGAAAGTGGCAAGTTTATTTATGGATATTTTGCCTGCTATGATAAGCAGATTGCCACATATAACGTTATCAGACATGCCCTTGGCACATATTCCATGTGCGAAACCTATCTTGCAACCAAGGACGAGGCTCTGATAACACCAATCAAAACGTCATTAAAATACTTGGTGGATAAATTCGCCTATGACGTTGATGACATGACTTTTATTGCAGAATTTGAAAGTAATAGTGAAATAAAGCTGGGTGCTTTGGGTGTTGCCGTTCTTGCCATGTCCAAATATTTGGAAATTTTTGGTGATGAAAAGGATAAATATCTACCCATAATGCAGCGCATTGGCAATGCCATGCTTTATATGCAAAACCCGGCCACGGGGCAGTTTACCCATGTTCTTGGGCACCCCGATTTGGAAGTTATTGAACTTTTTAGGATTGTATATTATTCAGGCGAGGCAACTTTTGCCCTTATGTGCATTTATGCCTTTGATAAGGACGAAAAATGGCTAAAAGCAGCCAACAAGGCCTTTGACTATTTTATAAAAAATAATTATTGGAAGAATTACGACCACTGGATAGCCTATGCTATAAACGAGCTTACCAAGGTTTCTGATGATGACAGGTATTTTGACTTTGGTTTGAAAAACGCCTTTTCTAACCTTAATTTTATAGAATACCGCATAACAACATGGGCAACATTTTTGGAATTACTTACCGCATCCAATGTTATGATACAAAATATTAAAGCGGCAGGCAAAGATAGCTTATTGGAAAGATATGATGAAGAGCAGTTTGAAAGGGTAATGAAAATAAGAGCAGAAAGGCTGTTAAACGGTATTTTCTTCCCCGAATTTGCCATGTACTTTAAGTCGCCGGAAACTATCTTGTACGGCTCTTTTGTGCGCCACCACACCTTCCGTGTACGTAATGATGATGTGGCAAGCCACCTATCAGGATATGCTCGCTATTTAACAGACATTTTGGAGGTTGATAGATAATGTCAGTAGGATTTTTGCGGTATTACAACAGCAGCAGCCCCAAGGCAAAGCTGCGCTCCATGTTTGCGGTTGCCAGTATGTACGACTTAGATTTTTTTCAATTTGAACCTAAGGACATTAATGTGGAAGACAAAACCATAAACGGTCTTTTCTGGGACAAAGAAACCCATAGCTATGTGCGAAAGGTTGTTCCTTATCCCGAAATCGTAGATGACCAGTACAACTTTCGCACCAAAGACAAGGAGTTGTTTGAAGAGTTAAAGCAACACTGTTATTTGACATTTACAGGTTTGGGCGGAAAAACGGCTATTTATAACAGGATCAAAAAAAGCAGCTTTGCCAAATATGTAATCGAAACCACTTATTTCAGAGACATGGATGAGTTGGGTATAAAAAACATGGCGGCGGGTGAAGCAGTCATCATCAAACCCAACGATGGTGGCAGGGGTGAAAATATCTATAAGCTACAAAAAAACGCTGATTCCACTTTCACCCTGCGCTTTGAAGAAGGAGAAAAGGTATTGATTTTCGAGGACCTAAAAGAAGAGTATTTTGAGTTGTTCAAAACCAAGTATATTGTGCAACCTTTTATAGATTCCAGCACAATAGAAGGCAATCCTTTCGATATAAGATTGCATCTGCGCCGCGGACACGAAGGCAAATGGGATACCCGCTTAAATTATGCCCGTATTGGCAGTAGTTCCGGCATTGTATCTAATGTTGCTACGGGGGGTGCTGTTGCAATGGGTCTAAATACTTTCTTAAAACAACAATTTGGAGATAGTTGGAGGCCTATTTACAACGAAATTCAGCAAATTGCCAAAACCTTCCCACGTGTGTACCAAAGAAATCACAAAAAACTAATCGACTCTTTTGCTATGGATGTGGCCGTGGACAGATCCAGAAATAACGAGCTGAAGTTTTTTGAAGTAAATACCTACCCAGGGATGCAAACATATCCATTCCAATCATCCGAAGCCAGCATACCCTTTTACCTGCATTTGTTGCAGTTGAAAAAAGAGGGTAAGTTAACTTAAAAAAGTATTGCATCCAAGGCGATGTTGTGGTATAATACCTTGGTTAGCAATTTTGGATGCGAGGAGGATGAGTAGATGAGTACCATTTATATAATTTTAACGGCAGTTTTGGGCTTAGCCTGTACTGTTTTGGTGATGGTTGTATTGATGCAAAGCAAGCGTGATGCCGGCTTTTCCGGTCAAAGTATGGATAGCAGCAGTAGCGAAAGAACCTATTTTGACAAAAACAAAAGCCGTACCAAAGAAGGCAAGCAGGAAATATACACCAAGGTTTTGGCAGCTGTTTTTATGAGCATGTCTTTGATTGTCGGTTTTTTGGCGTAAGGCGTAACGTAAAAGCTTACTAAGAATATTTGCGATAGACAAGCGTATAATAAGTATATGGCATGGCCTTTGGTCATGCCTTTATTTTACCAAAACGAAACGCAATGGGGGTGGCAATGTGGAGGCGAAGTTTACACTTGTGGTGCTTTGCTTTTTGCTTGCACTGTCTTTTGGGAAGCGCTGTTTAAGCAAGCGGGATTGGCTGTTGTTGATTTTAGCAATGGCATTTACCGTGGCAGCGGACTTCTTCCTGACCATTTTGTTTATATATCCCGTTGGTGTGGCCATTTTTTGCTTTGCCCATGTGTTTTATGCCTTGCGTTATGGCGGAAATAGGATTTGGCGTTTTTTCCCACTTGCCTTACCCTTGCCCATAACACTTGCCATTGTAATGGGTGATGTACTTTTGGTGGTTTCCTCTTTGTATGCGGGGTTGTTTGTGATATCTTATATTATGGCATTACGTGCCATTTCTTCAAAAAAATACCCTGCCCCCAACAATACGCTGGTAGTGGCGGGGATGAGCTTGTTTGTTTTGTGTGATATTTGTGTTGCTATTTTTAACTTGGCAGGCATGGGTATTATCAACCATATCTTGGGCGAATTGGCCGTGGATGCCATTTGGCTGTTTTACGCCCCTGCACAAATTTGCCTTGCACTAAGCGGCATGAGGTTTTACACAGAAAGGCCAAAATGTTGAAAGTAGAGCAAAGTTATGATATAATAACGGGGTGGCAGGCACAACGGATAAAAAGGAGTTATGAATATGGCTATAAAGCAAAAAATAGAAACCTTTATCACTGATTGGGCAAATGCTAACAATGGCTTTGTCAAGGACTTCTCTGGTGTTATTTCTGTTTCGGGTAAAGATGACATAATTTATGAAAAAGTACAAGGGTTGAGAAATAAAGCGGAGGGCTTGCCAAACCAGATAAACACGGCATTTGCAACCGCATCCGGAACTAAATTGTTTACAGCCGTTGCCATTTGTCAGTTAATTGACCAAGGCAAGCTAACACTTGAAAGCAAAATTAGGGACATTTTACCCCATGACCTAAACACAATTGATGCAGACACAAGGGTTTTTCATTTATTAACACATTCGTCAGGGATTAGGGATTATTTGGATTTTGATGATAAAGAAAGTGAGACCCGGTTTTACGACGCCCACCCCGTAAACAAATGGACAAGCAATGAATTTTATCTACCGCTTTTTAACCAACGTCCAAGCGTGTTTCCGCTGGGCTCAAAAGCAGATTACTCTAATTCCAATTTTATTTTACTTGGGCTAATCATTGAAACTGTTTCCGGGGAAAGCTATCACACATACATCAAGCAAAATATTATAGAGCCTTTGAACATGGTACATACAGGGTTTTATACAACAAACAACCTGCCTGCTAACACAGCTATTGGTTATGCTTGGGATAAAAAGCTTGAAGAATTTGTGGGGAATTATTTTCGCTTACCCATTATAGGTGCTGGGGACGGTGGGGCATACACAACCGCCGCAGATATGCGGTTGTTTTGGGATGGCTTGTTCCAAGGGAAGCTACTATCAAAAAACATATTAGACCAGTTTTTAACGCCACGCACAAGATTCGATGATATTGATGGGCATTTTGGTCTCGGGGTGTTCGTTATTGAGAGGAATGGTGAAACCATTTATTGGCATGATGGTGGCGATTATGGTGTAAACTTTCATACCGCATACTTTCCAAGCACGGGGATTGTAATGACGGTCTTATCAAATTTTGGCATACAACTTTTGAAGTTTAACGACAACCTAATGTCACTGCTTGTCTCGAAAAATGACTAATAAATATTAAGTTGAAACTAAACAAAACACCCTTGCAATAAGCTTATTGCAAGGGTGTTTTGTGTTATGGCTTCAATTTATCTACCATATCAAGCCGCTCCCATGGTAAATCTAAATCATTACGTCCAAAATGGCCGTAAGCGGCGGTTTTGCCGTAAATTGGACGGCACAAATCCAAGTGGTTGATTATGGCTTTGGGGCGCAGGTCAAAATGCTTATGCACAAGCCCCAAAATCTCTTCATCAGGGATAATGCCCGTGCCAAATGTGTTAATCACCATCGAAACAGGCCTTGCCACACCAATGGCGTAGGCAATTTGCAATTCACAAGCCTTAGCAAGCCCTGCTGCCACAATGTTTTTGGCAACATAACGTGCAGCATATGCGCCGCTACGGTCCACCTTTGTGGGGTCTTTGCCGGAAAATGCACCGCCGCCGTGGCGGGCAAAGCCGCCATACGTGTCCACGATGATTTTGCGCCCTGTAAGCCCCACATCCCCCTTGGGGCCGCCAATTACAAAACGCCCTGTGGGATTGATGAAAAACTGGGTGTCCCCGTCTACTAAATGGGCGGGGATTATTTTATTAATAACTTTTTCCATCAAATCTTTTTGAATGGTTTCCTGGGTGGTTCCGGGGGCGTGCTGGGCAGCCAAAACAACGGCCTCCACACGTTTTGGCCTTCCATCTTCCCCGTACTCCAATGTAACTTGCGCCTTACCATCGGGGCGCAAATAGTCAATTTCGCCGCTGGCACGGACTTCATCCAGCCTGCGGGCAAGCCCGTGGGAAAGGTGGATGGCAAGGGGCATATAGGTGTCGGTTTCGTCGCAAGCATACCCAAACATCATTCCCTGGTCGCCTGCGCCCAAATCATCAATGGCATCACCTTCACGCACTTCCAAAGCCACATCCACGCCCCGGGCAATATCAGGCGACTGCCCTTTAAGCGACAAAACAACAGCGCAAGAATCGTAGTCAAAGCCGTATTTGGCACGGGTGTACCCAATGTCTTTAACTGTTTTACGCACAATTTCTTCCACATCCACATAACAGTTTGTGGTAATTTCGCCTGTGACGAAAACCATGCCCGTGGTTGCCATGGTTTCGCAGGCCACCCTTGCGGCGGGGTCCTGTGCCAAAATGGCATCCAATACCGCATCAGATATTTGGTCACACATTTTATCGGGATGCCCCCGGGTAACAGATTCTGATGTAAAAAGTTTTTTCATTTGCTTTCCTTCCCAAAAAATAGCTGTTTTTAGTGGTGCGGGTACTTGGCCATTAACTTAGCAACCCTTGCAGCTGCCGCATCCTTATTTTTGTCGTAATCTTTAATGGTAATTGCGATGATATCTGCAATCTCATCCATATCCGCTTCGTCCATGCCAAGGCTGGTAATGGCAGGTGTGCCAAGGCGCACACCGCTGGTGGTAAAGGGGCTTTGGGGGTCAAAAGGTATGGTGTTTTTGTTGCATGTCATAGAAATAGAATCTAATTGGTGCTCGGCAACCTTGCCTGTCACATTCATATTACGCAAATCTACAAGTACAATGTGGTTATCCGTGCCACCGGATACAATGTTAAAGCCACGGTCCATAAGCCCTTTGGAAAGAGCCTGTGCATTAGCAAGCACCTTTACACAATAGTCACGATAACTTCTATCCATAGCTTCTTTGAAGGCGATAGCTTTGGCGGCAATAACATGCATTAGCGGCCCGCCTTGTGTGCCCGGGAAAACAGCCATATCAACAGCTTTTTTATGCTCCTCTTTGCAAAGGATTATGCCGCCACGGGGGCCACGCAGGGTTTTGTGGGTTGTGCTTGTTACAAAATCCGCATAGGGTATTGGGCTTTGGTGCAGGTCGGTGGCTACAAAGCCTGCGATGTGGGCAATATCCGCCATTAGGTATGCACCAACTTCTTTGGCAATTGCGCCAAACTTTTCAAAATCAATGGCACGTGGATAGGCAGATGCGCCTGCAATAATCATCTTCGGTCTATGCTCCACAGCTAAACGGCGCACTTCTTCATAGTCAATACGGGCATCTTCTTCCCGCACGCCATAGGGCACAATATTAAACCATTTGCCACTTAAATTTACAGGACTGCCGTGGGTAAGGTGGCCGCCATGCTGCAAATTCATGCCCAAAATGGTATCGCCGGGGGAAAGGGCTGCCATAAACACCGCCGTGTTGGCATTTGCGCCCGAATGGGGCTGCACATTGGCATGGTCCGCCTTAAAAAGTTCTTTTAACCTATCAATTGCTAAATTTTCAACAATATCAACCTTTTCGCAGCCGCCGTAATAGCGCCTGCCGGGATAGCCTTCCGCATACTTGTTTGTTAGCGGGCTGCCCATGGCCGCCATAACAGCTTTGGATACAAAGTTTTCACTTGCGATAAGTTCCACATTTTGCTTTTGTCTGTCAATTTCTTGGGTTATGGCATCTGCCACGGCAGGGTCTGCCTGCAAAATCTCGTTAAATTCGTACATTTCAAACCTCCGTCATAAGTAAGTCTTGCTATGTTTATTATAATATAGGTTTGGGGTGTTTGCAATAGGAAAAAATAAATTTTGGGGTTGACAGGGGCATTAAGATGTGGTAGAATGGTTGGGTATGAAGAAGAAGCCTGCTTCTCACCTCATGCTGTCGGCATTGGGGTTAAAGGATTTTGATGAATTTTATTTCGGAATCTTTGTGGGCTTTTATTGCCCGCTTTTTTATTGTCCGGGCTTAGCAGGAGGTGCTTAGACATAGCAGAATTTTATATTAATGAGCAGATAAGGGACAAAGAGGTACGTCTGCTGGACACAAACGGGGATATGCTTGGTGTTGTTTCTGGTAAAGAAGCACAGCGTTTGGCGGAGGAGAAGAATTTGGATTTGGTGAAAATTTCCCCCAAAGCCAACCCGCCCGTTTGTAAAATTATGGATTTTTCCAAATTTAAGTTTGAACAGGCTAAAAAAGAGCGGGAAAACCGCAAAAAACAGAAAAATGTGGAAACTAAGGAATTGTGGCTATCACCTAATATTGATGGCGGTGATATCCAAGTGCGATTGAAGCGTGCCATTGAATTTTTATCTAAAGGCGATAAAGTTAAGGTTACAGTACGCTTTCGTTATGGGCGGGAAATGGGGCGCACCGATGTGGGCCAGCGCATTTTAATAGACTTTGCAAAAAGTTTGGAAGAATATGCCACCGTTGACAAATTGCCAAAGCTTGATGGCAGGCGCATGTCCATGTTTTTGCTACCAAAACCGCAGGATGCCAAGAAAAAAGATAAACCGGCACCAGCAGAAAAAACTAAGGATAAACCGGAAGAAAACCAATAATAAAGGAGAATTACCATGCCAAAAATGAAAACACACCGTGCGGCCGCTAAGCGGTTTACCATAACAGGCACAGGCAGGCTAAAGCGCATGAAGGCGAACAAAAGCCATATTTTGGAAAAAAAATCCCCCAAGCGTAAGCGTAATTTGCGCAAAGCCACATTGGTGGACAAAACTAAGGAAAAAAACTACAAACAAGCCATGCCATACCTATAAGATGAGGAGAGAAAATAGATGCCAAGAATCAAAGGCGGCGTAAACGCCAAGAAAAAGCATAAAAAAGTTTTGAAGCTTGCAAAGGGTTATTATGGTGCCCGCAGTAAGCAATATAGAACCGCAAAGGCCGCTGTTATGCGTGCCATGGCACATGCCTATATCGGGCGTAAGCAAGTTAAGCGGGATTTCCGCCGTTTATGGATAAGCCGTATTAATGCCGCTGCCCGCATCAACGGCATGTCATATTCCCGTTTTATGAATGGGCTTAAAGTTGCCGGCATCAACATAAACCGCAAAATGTTGTCCGAAATGGCCATACATGATGCGCCTGCTTTTTCAAAGCTTGTGGAAACTGCAAGGTCCGCTGTTGCGGCATAATATAAATCCCTGCCATGCGGCGGGGTTTTTTATTGCTAATGTTAGTGCCAAAAACTGCCGAAATAAATATAAACTACGAAAAATACGAAAGGAGCATGCCCGGTGATAAGCCCCATAACCCAAAGTTTTACACAACCCCCGCTTACAACACGAAAGATAGAGCAGGCAAATACCCACACCCCCGCAGAAGCCAATGAAGACCGAGAAAAAACCATGTTGGAGCGGATGCAGGAATTGCATGAGCAACAGGAAATGCACCGTGAAAATATGCGGCGTTTGCAAGAAGATGCAAAAAATGCCCGTGAAGCCGCAAAAGCACAAGCGGAATATTGGCGCAACCAGCGCATTGCCATGGAAATTGCCACCCGCATAATGCGGGGTGACAATGTGCCGCAGGAGGATAAGGATTTTTTATTGGAACACAACCCGGCAATGTTTAAGCTTGCCATGTCCGTGCGCCAGCAGAATGAGGATGCAGAAAACCACGAACGCCTATCCCCCGAACGGGAAAGTGACTGCCCGTCCTATGGAATTAACATGAACCCCGCCAGCGTGCGCAGGGCTATGGCATCAGAGGCCGTACAAGCAGCAATGCCGCAAATATCAACACCGGCGGTATCACAACCGCAGGCATAAATGCAGCGCATATAAAAACAAACGCACCCCGCAACATTATTGCTGGGGTGCGTTTGTTTTTGGAACTACTGATTAATTTCCTGCATTACATAATTATTAATTTCCTCCCATAACTTGGAAGCTTGCGCAACGCCATCTTCGCCTTGTTTGCGCATATCGGCGGCGAAAGTTTCATCCTTAATGCCGGGCAGGTTTATAAGTATATTCATCCAAGCCCCCGAAACCCCCGCCAAAAGGTTGGTGGCGGCAACGCCCAAGTCGCTGGCGGCATTGGTATTGCTTTTGCCAATTGCTTTGTGGGCAAGCTTTAAGCCGTCAAGGCATTTGGTTAATATATCAAAAGGGGATTTTGTGGCGATTATGGTAGCTTCTTGGATTTTAGCGGAGCGTGCGGCTTTTTCCTCATCCGTTTCTTTGGGCATGCCAAAGGCGGCAGATACTTGGTTGTAGGCATCTGAATCAATGTCTATGGCGTTTAGCAAGTCCAGATGCAGGGTGGTGGAAGCGGCCAAAATGTCATTCATTAAGCCCTCATGGTCGGCATATTTTTTGCGGCCAAGGGTAAGGCTTGCCACCATTTGCACAAGAGAAATGCCCATAACGCCCGAAAGTGCCGCTGCCGAGCCGCCTCCCGGGGTCGGCTCTTTGCTGGCAAGTTTTGCCATAAAATCAGCAACACTTAAATTAACTAAAAAGCTTTTCATTTTATCAATTCTCCTTTATGTTTAATTTATGTGGATTCCATCAGGCATTGTGGTGTTCAGTATAGCATTATTAAAATCTGTCTCCACATTTGTTATTCGTATGTCCCCATTGGTTGTTATGGAAAGTTGGCCGTATATACGTAAATTCTCTAAATCCACATCCCTGCCCGTGGTTGTGATGGACACATTTTCAAAGGAAAACGACCCAAATGGCACAAACACATTTAATACCCCGCCCCGCATAAATGTATTTGGCGCAAGATTTACATCCCTAAATACTTCTAAATGCCCATTAATAAGCTGATAGCGGGGCAAGATGATGTGGTGATAGAAATTGCCCATGCCCGGATGGTCCGGTATATATTCTACCACAATTTCGCTTCCATCGTGGGTTGTTATTGTTATCTGGTTAACCACTGTGCTGATGGTAAGGCTACCAACCTCATCAACAGAAAAACGCAGGGCATCTTCCATGTCATTTCCATCCCTTAGCCAGGTGTAGCTATCTGTATCGTTTGCCCTTTCGGCATCACAACCCGCCATAAATGGCATAACGGCAACTATCACCAACAAAGTCCACAATATTTTTTTGATGATTGCTTTTTGCATATTTCCCCCTACACTAAAACACCATTTTTGACCACTTTGTTTGCCTGGTTGTTGCCGAAGCGGTAGAACAGAAAGTCCAAATCGGGGCAGTTCCAAATTACCAAGTCCGCATCTTTACCAATTTCGACTGTGCCTTTGGTATCGCCCAAGCCAATGGCGCAGGCAGCATTTAGGGTAACTGCTGTTAGTATTTCGGCGGGATACAGGCGGTATTTTAGATAGCCCAGCGACATGGCAAGCTGCATGTTGTAGCCGGGGGAGCTGCCCGGGTTAAAATCACTGGCGATTGCTACGGGTATATCAAAATCCACCATATTGCGGGCCCGGGCGAAGGGTTTATTGAGGTAGAAGCTGGTGGCGGGCAATAGCACGGCAATTGTGCCATTTGCCGCCAATGCCTCCAAGCCCTTATCGCTGGCGGCAATAAGATGCTCGGCTGATACGGCTTGCATTTCGCCCGCCAGTTTTGCACCGCCTAAATCCACAATTTCATCAGCATGGATTTTTAGCTTAAAGCCGTGGTTGCGTGCCGCTTCCATAATTCTACGGCTTTGCTCCACGTTAAACACGCCCTGCTCGCAAAAAATATCGCAATAAGGCGACAAGCCTGTTTTGGCAATTTTTGGAATCATATCATTTATCAGCAAATCAACAAAACCTTCTGTATTGCCCTTAAATTCCGGCGGCACGGCATGTGCGCCCATAAATGTGGACACAATGTCCATTTTATGGGATTTTTGCAACTCTGCTACCACTTCCAGCTGTTTTAACTCGGTTTCATAGTCCAAACCGTAGCCGCTTTTAGCTTCCACGGTGGTTGTGCCATGGGCAAGCATTTGGTCAAGAAAATCCGCAGCTTTGTTTTGTAGTTCGTCCGCACTTGCGGCACGGGTTGCCTTTACGGTGGACAAGATGCCGCCGCCCGCCGCTAAAATCTCCAAATATTCTGCACCACGTAGCTTTAGCTCCAATTCATGCTGGCGAAAGCCGCCGAAAACAAGGTGGGTGTGGCTATCCACAAGGCCGGCCGTTACAAGTTGCCCGCCTG
This sequence comes from Defluviitaleaceae bacterium, assembly GCA_009779935.1. Classification (GTDB taxonomy): domain Bacteria; phylum Bacillota; class Clostridia; order Lachnospirales; family WRAX01; genus WRAX01. Next base: position 12,810 of record WRAX01000034.1, read on the forward strand.
CATCTACCACCTGCTTGCCTTCGCAACACTGGTCGTCGGTACAAATGCATGCTATTTTACCATCCTTTATGCCAATGCTTACGGATGGTGTGATAGTCACATTCTTCTGCTCTACCCCTTTTTTTGGGGCATTGCCCGTGGCTGTTGCCAGCTGGGCGTTTTTTATCACTAAATCAAAAATAATGGTTGCCTCCTTTAAGATTGTCGTCAGCGGGGTAGGGTGGGGACTGGCCCCGCTCTACAATAGGCTGTTTTCCAGGACTTGGCTGTCGAAGTCGAAGTTTTCCAGTTGCAGATAGTATTCGGCAGAATCAATTAGCGCACGAGCGGGTGCGATGCCGATAAGTTCCGAACCGATGACGGAAATGCCATAACGGGCGGCTTCCATACGTATAAATTCTACTACACGGTATAGGGCATTGGCTTCGTAATTAACAAGGTTCATGGAAACCTGCGCCATGTCCCGCTCCTCAATATAAATACCAATGCCTTTTACATACTTCAAGCCGCCACTGCTACCGCGGATGGCTTTGGCAATATTATTGGCAATATCCACATTGTTTGTGGAAAGGTTTACATTAAAGGCGATTAGCGGGCGGCGGGCACAAACGGCGGTAACACCTGCTGTTGGGTGGGGCTTGGCATCGCCAAAATCCGGCTTCCAGGCGGGTTCCTGCATTTTTGCCGCCATGCCTTCAAACTGCCCTTTGCGCACGGTGGCAAGGTTTTTGCGGTTTGCGGCGGTTGCGGCCTCTTCATACAAATATACAGGGATGTTAAGTTCCGTAGCCAGCCTTTCGCCAACTTTTTTGGCAACTTCCACGCATTCTTCCATGGTAATGTTTTTGATTGGCACAAAAGGGATAACATCCGTTGCTCCCATACGGGGATGCTCGCCTTCATGCTTGTTTAGGTCAATTTTTTCCGCTGCAAATTTTGCCATGGCAATGGCTGCATCGGCGCAAGCTTCGGGGCTGCCAACCAGCGTGTAAACACTGCGGTTATGGGACTTGTCCCCGCTGTAATCAAGCAAGGTGCAACCGGGCACGCTTTGGGCAATGTCCGCTAAGCCTTTCAAAATAGCCTCATCAGCACCAACACTGAAATTTGGTACGCATTGTACAATTTTTGTCATCTTAATTACCTCCAAAATTTTTATTAAGAAACAAGTTTAGTTGATTCGATAATAATGCCTTCTGCTTTAAGGCGGGCGATTAGCTGGCTAAATCCTGCATAGGGCTGCTCTGCAACTAACAACTTATCTTCCCGTGAGTATAGGGTGATTGTGTAGTATTGCTCAATACCCCACTTGGCACGGGCTTCGGTTATATCTTTGAATGTGAAGTTGTGCGGGGGACGAAACAATTCTTTGTGGCGGATTTGGTTACTGTGAAGCTGCCAATGGAAGTGCCAAAAGCAAAACCGTTAACACGGAAAATAGTATGAAAACAGCACCTGCTACCACAATGGCACCCGCAATATATATCCTTGGTGTATAAACTACGAAGTTTTCGAGATTTGCGTCTTACTCCATGCGGCCCCGTCCTTACAACAACCGTTATTGCGGCTTTTTAATTCCGTTTTATTATATTAATTTACATTACTCAACAACAAATAACTGTGATAATTGCCGCCAGGGGTGTGACCCACCCCTACGAACCTATGTTCCGGTGATAGAATGTAAGCTCTGTGGCCGGGAGAATTCATCCACGAATTAACCATATTCTCCGGACTTGGTGTTCCGCCGCCGCCATTGCCACCATTCCAGCGCAACTGTCCGCCAAAAGCACGTACAACGGCCGCCGAAGCACCATGATGCACAGTACCGCCAAACCACATTGTTCCTCTGCCATCACCATAAGGCCCTTCGTTGTGGCCAAGACCAAGGTTAAGGTCATGCCTTTGTTGGGTGTAAAAGCGAGCTGCCATTGATAAGGTGTCAGAAATTTCCACAGGGCTTAAACCATAACCGACCCTGATTTCATTAACCAAACGGGCAACCTCCCGCTCAAATTCATTAATGCCCCCTGTGGCTCTGTAATGGGCAATCCACTGGTTGCGCTCGTCATCTGTCAAACGCCTATGGGGAAGATTGTCCACGTAAAAGAGGAACATGATTTCTCTTGCTTCCTCAATTGTAATGGCTCTATTGCTCCAATGGTCAAACAGCTCCGCATCCCAAGTGGCGAGGAATTCTCTGTTATAAGGCTCAAAGGTTTGGCTTCGTGTGGTAAACACCCAAGCTGTTGCAAAATAAGGGGGCTGGATGGCAGGGCGGTTTACTTGTGCCGTCAGATACTCCTCCAGCCTTGAAATTGGCGTCATATACCGCCCCAAATTAAAGATAACTTCCTCTTCCAAAAAGATGGTGCGCCCCGCCACATCCATACGAACAAGGATTATACTTTCATCCGCATCAATGCGGTTAAAATCCTCTACAAACTGATGGTTAAGAGGCGGGCGTGGTGCGGGCAGGTTAAAGTGCCCAATGGGAATCCATCCGGTGCGCTCTCCCGTTTGGGGGTTAAGCATCTGACGGAAGATAATGCGTTCACCAAAACTATCGTCAAACCTCATCGTCCAATTTCTGGAAGGATTTGCGGTTAATGCCTCAATGTCATTAAAAAAGTCGTCCCAGTTACGGGTTGTTCGTGCAAAAGATGCCACAGGAATCGTTGCAAAGAAAAACTGCATATTTTCCCCTGCCGGCGTGGTTTGGGTTGCAACCACATCCCCCACCTCCATGACAAAGCTGGGGATTGGGTGGGATGGGCGTGGCGACCAACTGTCAATCCAAGTAAAATAGCCGGTTTGCTCACGTGGCACCGCCAAGGTGGAATAATTTGCAAGTGCGCCGCCGGTTTGGGCAACAGCCGGGGCGGGATGCCCCACGGTAACGGTACGGGTGCCCTCCTGCCATCCCACGGTATATCCTACACTTTCTAAGGGCAGGCGGATTGGCACCATGGTGCTGCTGCCGATAATTTGGGCATAAACATCCAAGGTGTGAGGGATGCCGTTGGTGGTAAAACGGTCGCTGCCGATGGTGATGACAAGCACATCTGCGCCACGGGTGATGGTGGCGGCACGGGCAACATCGTCCCATGTGACTGTAAAGCCCAGCTGTTCAAAAACAGCCCGTACAGGTACAAGGGTGCGCCCGTCCACCACAACGGGTGGTTGCCCGTCAAAACCTACAGCTTGCCCATGGACAGATACGTTAACATCCGCTGGCTGGGATGTTTGCGCCGAAAGGCCCGAGCCGGAACAAGCCATCAACATTAGGCTTAAAGACAGCCCAATAAAATTCCTTGCAATTGCTCGTTTTTTCATGGTATATCTCCTTTGTTGTCATCCCGCCCCGCCCGCAATGACGGTGGCGAGGGAAGAAAAGTGGATACATAAGACCACTACACTACAATCTGTGAAGGTCGGAAGTAACGTCACTAATGTTTATTAGTCACACTTTTTCGCAACAAGAATATAAGATAACGGAAAACCTATCCCTTCATAGGCTTTAGTGTCTATCATAATGTCATAATCGTACTCATCAAACTTTCTGATATTAAGTCCATTACCGATTAAGGCATTTATAATATCTGATGTTTTGTGCCTGTAACTTGTAAAAGTTTTGGATTTTTCTAAAGTAGACATATAGGTCATGCCGTTATTATTAATCCAAGGCGTTCCTGTAAAATAGGAGCGGTGAACACGGTCTAAGTTGTCAGGGTCATATTCGGCTTCATCTGGTAAAGGTAGCATATTCACAATCGGGTGATAGTCGTTAATAATTAATGTGCCATCTTTTTTCAGGCAATTTGCAACCTTTTTGAACAATAACGACAAATCTTCAAACCAAATAATACTACCGATTGTAAAGAAAATAAAGTCAAACTGCCCATGATAATTCTCTGGAATTTTGAGTATATCACACGCATGGAAGGAGCAATTTTTAATTCCTACTTTTTCAGCGGTTTCTTTTGCGTGTTCTATCATATTTTCGGCAATATCAAAGCCAAAGCCAAAACTTGCACCACCACCCATCAA
>WRAX01000035.1 GCA_009779935.1 Defluviitaleaceae bacterium
GTCAACAAGCCCTACCATAATTCGTCTGAGGCGGATTTGCAAACAAACACCCCTACAAGCTTGTCAGCCTGCGGGGGTGTTTTTATATGGGGGTTATGAACATTGTTGAATCATAAAATATATGTTATTTATTTCCACCGCATAAAGATTTCTGTGGTAACTTGCCTGTTTTTTTCTATTAAAACCAGCATTTCCACCCTGTCATTAAATGTGCGGGTAAATGGTTTGATCGTTAACAAATCATTAGGCAAGGTTTCCTGTTTATAAGCCACCTTTAATTTTGTGACCCGCATCCCTGTATAAAATTGCCTCGGTATAAGGTCATACACCCATTTTAGGTAATTGGCATTGTTTACATGCCTGTTCGTATCACAATCCCGCCGTGTGGGGGTATATGTGTGGTGGGAAAGGGGATTAAAATCCGCCAAATCAGGCAGGCTAAAATCCTTATCCAACAAAAATGGGGCAGTGTCCCCATATCTTTCGGCAATAATAGGCGTCGGTCGTACAGGTTTTAATGTACTGCGATTTAACAACATCCAATTGGAATTTGCCGCAAGTAACCGACTACCACCCTTATCGGCTACCTCAAATCCCCGCAAACCAAAATACCCCTTGAAACCCACAGGCCATGTGGAAATGTTCACAACCTCACCAACTTTGGGGTAGCGGGAAATTTCTACTTGCCAATGGGTAAGCACCCATGCTAAATCATTTTCCTCATAATATCCAAATAAATCCGCATCCAAAGTGTGAAAAAGGGAGCATTCCTGCACCCGCTCCATTAAAGCGGGCAGGCTAACGGTGTCATCTGCCAGTAAATGGCTAAACCCCACACGACAATCCAAGTTATACCTGTTCATCGTCCTTTTTCTCCTCATTTACGGGTTTGCTTACCCGCTTGCGGTATACATAAATAATGGAAAATATCACCAACAAAGACACTAAGCCAATTAACAATGCCCGCAAATCTTCAAGGGCGATAAGTATGGCAACGCCCCCCGCCAAAACACTGGCAGCATAAAGAAAAACTACCGTACGCTTATGGGACCAGCCCTTATCAATCAATTTATGGTGAAAGTGCCCACGGTCTGCCGTCATAGGGTTTTTGCGCTTTAATATGCGGCAAACGGTAACATAAACCGTATCCATAATAGGCAAAGCCAGTGCAAAACCAACAATAACCACCGATAATAGGGCGTAGGACTTGTAAACACCTATTATTGAAGAAACTGCCAACACGTAACCAAGAAATGTTGCCCCCGTATCCCCCATAAAAATTTCGGCGGGGCTAAAATTTCGGGGCAAAAAACCAAGGCAGCTGCCTGCCAAAGCAATGGCAAAAACCACTGCAAGTGGGCTGCCTGTCATAATACACAAAATGGTTAGAAAAATTGCAGCGATGGATGAAATACCTGCCGCCAAGCCATCCACACCATCAACAAAATTTACAGCGTTGATGATGCCCACAATCCACAAAACTGTAAGGGGTATGGCGAAATTGTCAAAAAAATCAGGCAAATTCCAACCTATAAAGTCAATTTGCGTGCCCGTAAACACCACAATCAGCGCAACAGCAATTTGCACTGCCAATTTGATATATGCCCGCAAATTGTAAATATCATCCAATATGCCAATGCCGACAATAACAATGCCGCCAACCAAAAAGCCTGCAAATTCCAAACTTCTAAAATCTTCCGCAACAAAGGCGGCAATGCCCATGGCAACCATAAAGCCAATAAACATAGCAAGCCCGCCAAGGCGTGGGGTTTCCTTGCTATGCAGGCCCCTTGCCTTGGGCTTGTCCACTGCGCCAACCTTTATGGCAACTTTTTTTGCCCAAGGCGTCAGCGCCAATGTAACCACAAAAGATGCCACCAAAAGCCCTATATATAAAAGCCAATTATGTTCAACTAAATATTCACCATACACGGCTTTCACCCCATCTAATTATCTCCCCAATAAGGGATTTGTCCTGCTCTACACCCGGCTCGCAGTTCATCATAACCACGATGCCGCTTTGCCTTTTAAAATTAACTTCCAATTTGCATTGCATCCCAATCCCCCAGCCTTGGGAGTAAAACCCGTCTTTTGTTAGGAAAACTCCAAGTCCTATTTCATCATATCGGTATGGGGTAAGCATTACTTTTTCATGTTTCGTTATTTCCCGCGCAATCATTGCAAGCTCTGTGGGGGTTGTCCAAAGCCCGGCACCCTCCGTATTGGGATATACCATGCGTATTTCCGGCACAATATCCCCATTTTTATCATGCCCCACGGCACATTCTTCCAGCATTAAACCATCTGGTAAATTATCCCAAAAAAAGGTACGTTTTAGCCCCATCGGCTTAAACAATAGCTGCCCCGCAATCTGTGCAATATCCTCACCCAAAGCTTCTTTCACAATTTCTGCAACACGGGAATATCCAAGGTCGGAATATTCAAAATCAGTTTCAGGTGCAAATTTGATGCCGCCATAATCATCACAATACCCGCCCTGATGGGCAAGTAAATTGGCAAGGGTAATGCCGCCACCCACATCTTTATGCAAATCCAACAAACCATTTTGTGCCAGCCGCAACACACACAAAGCCGTCACCATCTTGCTGATAGAACATGCGTGGAAAACCGAATCCCCATCCACAACTTTACCTGTGTCACGCTCCAACACGCCAAATTGCTTGTTAAGCGAAATGCCGTTATCATCAAAGCAAGCAATGGAAAGTCCATGTACATTAAGTGCCTTCATACGCCCAAAAATATCCATAATTCCCCCATTATTGGCAATACGTAGCAAAGGCAACGGCTCCGCTTACGGCGTCCTCCGTCCGAAACGAAGCCAGATTATCCTCATCACGCACGGTATACATGCCTATATATTCCAATTCAGAATGCTCACAAAGCCGCTTAATACCTGTTTCAAAAGGCTGGCAAGCATATTCCCTGTCATAGCCATGGGTGGCAATAATGGCAATTTGCTTGCCCGCCCAAAGGGATTGTCTATCAACACTGCCATAAAATTTGTTAAGTCCGAAATGCCTGTCTAACAGGGCTTTCATGGGGGCGGTGCAATACCAGCTGTAAATGGGCGTGGCAAAAACCACCAAATCAGCGGCAATAATCGCATCCATAATGCCGTGGGCATCATCATTCAAAGCACAACCATAACGCCCTGCCGCATGCTGGCAAGCATAACAGCCCATGCAAGGCTTAATTCCCTTGTCATGCAGGGTGATATAATCTACCCGGCAACCATCTTCTGACAATTTAGCCATAAAGGGCTTCAAAAGCTCCGCTGTGTTGCCGTTGATGCGGGGGCTACCCATTAAAACACAAATCTTTTTCATAAAAGTTACCTCAGTTCATAAACTCTCAAATCTTTTCTGCCGCTTTTGTCAGGAATAAACTTATCAAGCCCGATAAACCCAAAAGCTTCATAAAGTCGCACTGCACCTGCATTCTCATCATAACAAGATAGTTTAATGGCATCCGCATTGCCGAAGGGCTTGTTGCGCATAAATGCCACAATTGCACCCAAAGCCAGCCGCCCAAGCCCCTTTCCTTGAAACTTAGCACCGATTAAAAATCCATCCAGATAGTAAGCATCTTCGTCAAAGTCAAATGGATACAGTCCGGCGGGCACCAATTCAATTTTTGCAAAACCAACCAGCATATTATTATTGTAAACGGCAAGGCAGGCTCCCTCGTCACCCGCCTTCAGGTTTACCCATGCCTGTGCCATATAAACGGCAGTTGTGGGTATATAATGTGCCTGCTCCACCTTGGGGGCAAGTTCTATAACGTCCCAAAGGTTGTCCCATGTAATATCACGAAGTTCAATCATCAAGATTAAGCTCAATCATATCAACGCGCCTCTGGTGCCGCTCTACCCCCGAAAATGCGGTGGTCAGCCAAGTATCCAAAATCTCCAAGGCAAGACCGGTGCCAATAACCCGCCCGCCCATGGCAAGTACATTGCTGTCATTATGCTCCCGTGTGGATTTGGCTGAAAACACATCATGCACCAAGGCGCAACGTACGCCATTATGGCGGTTTGCCGCAATGGAAATGCCAATGCCCGTGCCGCAAATTAAGATGCCCTTGGTTGCTGCACCGCTCTGCACTGCTTCTGCCACAGCCTTTGCATAAACCGGATAATCCACAGGCCCATCGTCGTAAGCTCCAAAATCTTTGTATTCCAGACCATGTTCTACCAAAAATTCCTTCACTTCTTTCATCAGGGCAAAACCTGCCCCGTCGCATCCCAAAGCGATCATCAAAACATCTCCCAGTCAATTTTTTCTAAATATGATTTTATTTGCTCTGCACAATGTTTGTAAACATCCACACTACCACCAAAGGGATCGGCCACATCGCCACCGTCACCATAAATTTCCATCAGCGTAAACACCTTGTTGGCAAAGTCAGGGAAAAGACTAATAACACGGGCTTTGTGTGCCATGGTCATGGTTATTACCACTAAGGCATCTGCAACCATATCACGCCTTAAAAGACGGGCTTTGTGGTTGTATAGCTTCAACCCGGATTCTTCCGCAACCATCACGGCGTTGGCAGAAGCGGGCTGGCCGCAAACCGCAAAAACCCCGCAAGATTCTGCTGAAAAATCCATATTACCTTTGACAAACAAATCCTCCGCCAAAGCCTGCGCCATGGGGCTGCGGCAAGTGTTGCCCGTGCATACAAAAAGCACCTTATTCAAACCATCACCACTCCCACCTACACAATAATCACATTATTGCCTGCTGCCTTGCGCAAGCGGTTCATAACTGCCAATCCCAAACCACTTTCCACCACACCTTGTACAAAAACCTCATCATGCCCAAGCTCGTCTATGCGGCGCAAAGCAGCATAAATATTTGCTGTAACCTCTTCTATCCGTCTACCCAAAAGCATTATAGGGGCTTCGCCATACAGGGCTTTATCGCCTGTAGGCACCAAAATAACAGGCTTTTTAGCATCAGACTGTCCTAAGAGCTCCAAAATCTTAACGGACACACTGGCAGGGTTGCCTATAACCAATGTCATCTTGGCACTTGGCGCATAGTGGCGATACTTCATCCCCGGAGACTTGGCAGCCTCGCCACATCCCGCTATTTCCACCTTACCAATAACATTCGCAATCATTTCCTGGGTAATTGCCCCCGGGCGCAAAATTTTCGGCACAGTGTCGGTAAAATCCACCACCGTGGATTCCATTCCGTGCTTGCAAGCCCCACCGTCCAGCACCATATCCACACGCCCATCCAAATCTGCCAGCACATGTGCTGCAGTTGTGGGGCTTGGGCTTCCGGAAAGATTAGCTGATGGGGCGGCAATGGGTACGCCTGCATGGTGTATTAAAAGCCGTGCTGCCATGTTGCCGGGCAAGCGCACTGCAACCGTATCCCCATAACCATGGGCAAAAATGCCGGGGCGTGCGGGCAAAATAACCGTCAATGGCCCCGGCGAAAATGCACCCATCAAAGCTTGTGCTCCCGGCGGCACTTCACGGGCAAGGCGCACCAACTCAAAACCTTCGTTGATATGCACAATCAGAGGATTGTCACCGGGCCTGCCTTTTGCTTCGTAAATTTTGGCACAAGCCGCCTCATCCAGCGCATTTGCCCCAAGCCCATACACCGTTTCCGTGGGAAACGCCACAAGGCCGCCAGATTTAATAATCCGAGCAGCCTGCTTAATTATATCCACCGAAGCCGAACCAACTTCGATATTTTCAACAACAGTATCTATGCGCAACATTTTTTATACTTTTTGCCACTGCCGCAAGGGCAGGGGTCATTACGCCCGGTTTTTTCACCCACCACAACCGTTGTGCTGGATTTTTGCTCACGATAAAGCTTCTTGCGCTGGTCTGCTGTAAAAACATTTTCCCATTCTGGCAAATCCTGTAAATGTTCCGCCTTATATTCCACCATTTTTTTGTAAAGGGTGGCAAAATCCACCTTTACATCAATCATCGTGCCCTCGGCAAGTTCTTCCAAGGTGGGTGGGATGTCTAAAGCTGCGGAAATGCCGTCCAAAAAGCCCGCAACAAATTGGGAAGGCATGCTAAACCGCTCTGCCAACTGGGCAATGGTTCCGTTTATGGCAGGGTCTTTGCCGGCAAGCATTTTTTCGTACACTGCTTGCTCTAAGGGCAAATATTTATCCCATGTTTCATCAACTAAACCACCCTTTTCATCGTAGGCGATGGCCATCCAATCTTTATAAAGTGACATGTATTGTCAATCCTTTCTTTTGTAACGTAAAGGCGCACATCGTGTGCCGGCTACGACCATTCAATTACATTTTACACCAAAATACTTCCCTTGTCAAACACAGGCAAAATTATTTTTGCAATTTTGTCAAACCGCTCCTTTTTGCCACTTACATAAAAATCGTAGCTACCATCGCCATCCTCTGCCCCGAAACCATCCCGTTGCAAGGCTTGCGCCACATAACCAGCGGGATTTACCAAGGTAACACCTTGGGGCAAAGCCTTGGCGATGCTGGGTGATAGTAGGGGATAGTGGGTGCAGCCCAGCAAAAGGGCATCTATGCCGCTATCCTCAAGCTCCCTCATATATATTTGGGCGGTTAAGTCAGCAACTTCATTATCTACCCATCCTTCTTCCACCAAAGGCACAAATAAAGGGCATGCCACGGATTTTACCGTTGCATCAGGGCGTGCGGCAACAATCGAATGCTCAAAAGTCCCGCTATTAACCGTGCCTTCGGTGGCAATAACCCCAATTTTACCATTTTTACTGGTTTCCACCACAGCTTGCACACCTGCTGCCAACATGCCGTAAACAGGGATGTTGGGCGGCACAAAAGCACGTACTTGTTCAAAAATCCTTGCGCTGATGGTGCCGCAAGCCACAACCACCGCACCAACGTCTTTGCTTAGCAAAAACCGCACAATCCTGCGGGAAAATTCCATTAACTCTTCATCATTTCGGTCGCCGTAGGGTGCACGAAAGCAATCCCCAAAATAAACCAATGGCTGATGGGGCAAGGTTGTCATAATTTCCCTTACCACCGTTAGTCCGCCAACTCCCGAATCAAATATGCCGATGGGCTTAGACTTGCTATTCAGTATCATCCCTGCCTTCCAGTGCCAGCTCTATCAACTCATCCACAATATCTGCCGTTGTTTTGCCATCGCTATGCCATAACATGGGGTACATGGAAATGCTGGTAAATCCGGGCATTGTGTTGATTTCATTAAACAACACCTTGCCGTCATCTGTCAGGAAGAAGTCCACACGTGCAAGCCCTTTGCAACCCAGCCCCTTAAATATCCGCAGAGATACATCCTGTATCTCCTCCACAGCACTATGGGGAATGTCGGCAGGGATGATTGGGCGAGAACCATCACACATATACTTAGCTTCATAACAGTAAAAATCCCGCTCATAGGTAATTTCGCCAACGCAAGATGCTGCCGGGTTATCATTGCCAAGTACGGCACATTCCAATTCCCTGCCAATGGCGGCTTTTTCCACCACAATCAGTGTATCGTAGGTGCTTGCAAGCTCCAAAGCCTGCATCAAATCTTTTTTATTTTTTGCCTTGGAAATACCAACAGAAGAGCCTGTGTTGGAAGGCTTAACAAAACAAGGATATCCAATTTTTTTGCGGATAACGGCCGCAACGGCATCTGCATCCTCGTTAAGTTGAGATTTAGTTACGGTTAAAAAATCGGGTTGGGCTATGCCCATTTTTTCGGCAACCATATTGGCAAATGCCTTGCACATGGAAACCGAGCTGCCCAAAACCCCGCTACCCACATAAGGTATGCCACCTAACTCAAAAAGGCCTTGTATTGTCCCATCCTCTCCGTTTTTACCGTGTAATACAGGAAAAATCACATCAACTTCTATCACCCTAAACTTGTCGCCCACCATGCGCAAAAGCCCTTTATGGCTGGTGTCAGGGCTTAAAATCGTAGGGGTTGCGTACTTTTCCCAGTTGTTGCAATTCAAATTACCTTTTGGTCCATCATACAAAAACCAACGCCCGTCACGGGTGATAAAAACAGGCAAAACCAAATACTTATCCTCATCTAAATTGTTCATAATGGTGTTGGCGGATTTAATAGAGACTTCATGTTCGCTATTAGCCCCGCCAAATATCACTGCAACAGTTTTCTTTCCCACGCACACTCCCCCTTTACATCCAATATATGCTAACGATTAGTCCTTAGAAAGCAGATTTGAAACCTTATCAAGCTCCGCATCCGTCAACCTGCGGTATTCCCCGGGGGCAAGGACTTCATCCAATGCAATACCTGCAAAGCTAACCCGCTTCAAAGCTAAAACATTTATGCCCACAGCTGCAAACATCCGTTTAACCTGGTGGTACTTACCTTCCTTGATGGTAACTTGCGCAAGCAACCCATCTTCATCCAAACTTAAAAGCCCGGCAGGCATGGTTTTATAATCGTCATCTAGCACAACACCTGCCTCAAAAGCTTTTATCTCTTTCTCACCAAAGGGCTTGTTTAATGCGGCATGATACACCTTATCAATCTTCTTTTTGGGGGACAAAACACGATGGGCAAAACCCCCGTCATTGGACAGGATAAGCAAGCCCGTGGTGTCTTTATCCAGCCGCCCAACGGGGAAAACATCACCCATCACATAACGGTCTTCAAGTAAATCACAAACGGTTTGCTCCACTTCATCATATGTGGCGGAAATAACCCCCGCAGGCTTGTTCATTATCAAATAACTGTATTTTTCATATTCAATTACATGTTCGCCAACACAAACCTTGCAAACTGTGGGGTCCACATGGGTTTCGGGTTTTGTGACAATTTGGCCATCTACCGTTACCAAACCTTGCTTCATTAAATACTTCACTTCCTTGCGGCTTCCAAAACCGCAATTGGACACTAACTTATCCAACCGCATCCCATCACCCCTCTCAAAACACAGTTTGATTTTTACCATCCCACTTACCTGCGTAAAGGTTTTTATCGCAAACTTGCAAGGTGGCTTTTATATCATTGCCAACCAAAAGGGAAGCCCCAATAGTAACGGTTACGCCGATGATGCCGCTCTCAGTATCAATGCGAATTTCTTCAACATTTTTGCGTATTTTTTCCAAAACACGCTTTGCAACTTCTTGGTTGCAACCGGGCAAGCCAATTAAAAATTCTTCCCCGCCCCAGCGGCACAGCAAATCCTCCTGGCGGGTGTTTTGCCGCAAAATATCTGCTACGGCAGCAAGCACAGCATCGCCAACGTCGTGTCCGTAAGTATCGTTAACCTGTTTAAAATCATCAATATCCATCATGGCAAACACAAAGGGTGCGGCCTTGTGCTGAGCGGTTAGATTGTTAAAAAAAATCTCTGCATAACGGCGATTGCTAATCTGAGTTAGCGGGTCGGTAACAGAAGCCTGCTTAAAGCCCTCCACTTCCTTGGCTTGGGCAGCCGTTAGCCTATGGGTGATAATGGCATTTGTGGCCACAGATACGATAAAAGCAAAGAAGGCTATATTACCGAAAAAGAAGGGCAAAATTGCATCATCCGGCATGTACAGCGGTGGCACAAACATAAAAGGAAAAGCCAACTGAACATTAACAGCCACCGCCATGAAGGCCAAAATCCAAATCCGCTGAATCTTAGTAAAGTCTAGGTATAATGCGGCAGGCAAGGCCGCCCCTATGACAACCCATTGGGCATTAACATTTGTTCCAAATAAAAATGTGGATAAAACTGCAAAAGATGTGACTTTTATAACAAGAATAAAACTAGAAAGCCGGGTGTTGCCTGCACGATTAATCAAAAATGTAACAGCATAAACTGCCAAATCAAAAACACTAATCCACACCATCAACGGAATTTGGATAAACAAAAAATAGAGTCCGATGGCCACATGCACCGAAGCAGCAATAACTATCATCATGGAAGCATACGCTTTGTTTTGAGTTTGATTACTGACCGCCACCCGGACACCATCCTTTGTCTATAAAGGCTCCAACCTTTATTTTAACACAAACAAGCCCCTCTGTCAATCAACAATTATCCCAATGTGTTGTTTTTGTAAAAAATCTAAATACGATGCGGCCTAACGCAAGGTTGGCAAGGCGGGTGTGCCCTGCACAGTTAATTAAAAATACCATCCCGTAAATGGCAACGCCCAAAACGCTCATCCAAACCATAAGGTAGATTTGTAAATAGAAAAAATAAGCCCCAACCAATACATGCATTAACGATGCTGTAATTGTTGTGCTGAAAGTGTATGTTTTGTTCCTTAAATCATCATGGTGGACACGGCACCACCTATAAATTTTATTGGACACACAAATAGCAAGCCACACTGTACCGCAACAACCCGTCCTTGTCAATATTTTCTTGCGACCATGCACTACACAAGTATGGCCTGCAATACAATGGTTAGAAAGCCTTGAATTATAAGGAGGAAGCAGACAAGATGAGGAATATTGGAAAAGGCATTTTGCGCCTACAAGTGGTTTCTGCCGCTGGTGCGATTTTGGTAAATAATGCCGAAATCACCATCACGGACCCCAATGGAAGGGTAATCCACAGGCTAACCACCGACGAAAGTGGCCACGCCATGGAAATTGAGCTGGAAACCCCCTGCGGCAGTTTGACAGAAGACCCAAATGCAGTTGATTTGCGCTACTGCACCTATTCCGCCACTGTGAAAGCGCAGGGCTACAACACGGTGGTGCTAAATGGCATAATGATTTTTGACAAGTCCACATCAATCCAAGTGGTGGAATTGCACCCATCCCTTGCCGGCCAACCCCCGGAAGTGGAAATTATCGACATCAGCGGCCACGCCCTTGACCACCCACAGCCACCCGAACCGGAAGGTGACCCGCCCCTGCTACGTCTTTTGCCCGATGTGGTAATCCCTCAATTTATTACCGTACACCTTGGCCGCCCCACAGCAACCGCCCCCAATGTGCGTGTGCCATTTATTGAATACATCAAAAATGTGACCAGCCATGAAATTTTTGACACTTGGCCGGAGCAAACCATAATCGCAAACGTATACTGCATTGTATCTCTTACCCTAAACCGCATATTTACAGAGTTTTATCGCAAACAAGGCAGGGACTTTGATATAACCAACAGCACAACCATAGATCAACAATACACCCATGGCGGCACTATTGGAGCACGTATTTCTAATATTGTGGATGATATTTTTAACAATTATCTTGCGGTGGTGGGGCATAAAGAGCCTTTCCTTGCCTTGTACAATGACGGGGTTGTGGCCAACTTCCCCGGTCGTCTGTCCCAATGGGGCTCGTTTTACGATGGGCGGGCAGGGATGAATGCTTGGCAAATTATCAATAAATATTACACCCAAAATTTACAATTGCGGCAAAGTGACAATTTTACAGGCGCATTGGAATCCTGGCCCGGCAGCAACCTTTCTGTAGGTTCCAGCGGGGAGCATGTTCGCACCATGCAGCGTTATCTTAACCGTGTTTTGGGGCGTTACACCAACATCATAATCAACCCCGTTGATGGGGTATTCGGTGTAAGCACCCAAAACTCCGTCCGTACATTTCAAGAAATTTACAACCTGCCTCAAACGGGGGTCATCAACCGTGCTACATGGTTCCAAATCAGCCGCATTTACGCCATCGAAAAAGGTTTGTGGGAAATGGACAGCGAAGGCATACGCATAGGCATTGGCCAAACCCCACCCACCCAAACTATAAGGGAGGGCAATACAGGCAGGCTGGTTACCGAATTACAGTATATTCTGGACTTTGTCGGCATGTTTTATGACGATATACCCTTTGTAGCAGAAACCAGCCGCTTTGACACTCTAACAACCGCTTCTGTACGCGCCTTCCAACGCCACTTTCGCTTAACGGCTGACGGTATTGTGGGGCCCCTAACATGGCGTAGGCTTTATGAGGTTTACTGGGGCATAAGAGCCAACACCCCCCATCCCCAACCTGCCCCGCCACCGGAAAGCCCCGATATGCCGCCATATCCCGGCACTGCGCTTCGCATTGGCTCTACAGGTGCAAGTGTGCGCAGGGTGCAACAGGCAATAAATAGGCTTGCCCACTCCTACCCGGGCATACCGGAAGTGCCGGTGGATAGCAACTTTGGGCACCAAACCCAAACGGCAATCATAGCTTTTCAGCGCATATTCGGGCTTAATCCGGATGGTGCTGATGTTATAATAGGATTATATCAAAAAAGCCAGCAATTATGGGCTTTGGTGTAGTCCATCTTTGTTCAATATTTTAGGTGTGCGAAAGCATGGCGGTGATGTGCATGAACGGTTTTGATTCTGGAAGCATAATTAAAACCCTCACCTAAACATAGGTGAGGGTTTTGTGGCTATTATTTGTTACTTAATTTGAAGTAAGACACAAGGTGTTGCAAACGCTCGGCTTGGGAGTTAAGTTCCTCCGAAGCCGCCGCCGTTTCTTCCGAAGCCGCCGAATTGCTTTGGGTTACCTTGGATATTTCGGCAAGGCCGTTGCTTATTTGGGCAATGGCCTCTTCCTGCTCTTTGGATGCAGCAGAAATGCTACTGATGATGGAAAGCACTTCGTTAGCACTGGAAACAATGGCGTCCAAAGAGGTGGATGTGGATTCGGCAATATTGGAGCCAACTTCCACCCTGTCGATGGAATCTTGGATAAGGCTGGTTGTTTCTGTTGCGGCTGTTTGGCTGCGCCCTGCCAGGGTGCGCACCTCGTCTGCTACCACGGCAAAACCTTTGCCGTGTTCGCCGGCCCTTGCCGCCTCAACACTGGCGTTAAGGGCGAGCAAGTTGGTTTGGAAAGCGATATCTTGAATTGTCTGAACAATCTTAGATATATTGTTTGACGATTCTTTAATCCTTGCCATGGCATCCACCATTTCTTTCATGGCTTCGTTGCCTTCTTGGGCATTGGATGTGGATCTGTTGGAAAGCTGGTTGGCAGCTTCGGCATTTTCTGCATTGCGCTTGGTTTGCTGGTTAATCATTTCAATGGTTGTGTTAAGCTCTACCACAGAACTGGTTTGCTCTTGGGCACCTGTGGCCAATTCGGCGGCACTTATGGATATTTGCTTGGCACCATTTAACACATATTCAGAAGCCAAAGAAATTTCTGACATGGTCTTGTTAAGGTTTGCGGAAATGGTGTTTATAGGCTGTTTTAGCAGGTCAAAATTGCCAACAAATTCACGCTGTATATTTGCAGTCATATCACCATCGGACATGGCAGCCAAAACTTGTGCCACCTCGCCCATATAGCTGTTCAAATTATTAATCATATTGTTGATGGAATTGCTAATTGCCAAAAAGTCACCCTTATAATCTCCCGAAATGGCCAAGTCGAAGGTCTCTCCCAAAGACATTTTGCCCATTACCTCTCTAATTTCTATCAAGGGGCGGTCCACGGCTACAGCTATGTCGTTAAGTCCAACCATTATTTCTCTCCAATCACCCTGATACTTATCAGCATCAATGCGGAAATGCAAATCACCCTTAACGGCGGCGGATTCTATCATCAAGCCAATTTCTGTGGTAATAGACTTCAAGTTGGTTTTAAGGTTGTCAACCGCCTTTGGTATGGCGATCCAACCGCCGGTCCAAATTGATTCATCCATGTACACGTCAAAGTTACCATCACCTATTTCGTTAAGAATTTCACCAATACTTAACACGTCTTCGGTGTTTTGGGACAATATTTCATTAACACTTGCAATCATATCTTTAAACGAGTTTTGGTACTTACTTTCGTCCATTTGGTATTGGATATTACCTTCCGTTAAATATTCGTGGCGCAAACTGCCCAGGTCATCCACCAGGCTTTTTATCACATGTGCAAGCCCGGCTACATCGTGGGTTAGCACGCCTATCTCGTCATTAGGTATGTTTGTGTTGTTTATGTTTATGCTGGTTTTGCCGGCTGCCACATCCCTAACATTGATTTTTAGGGCAGCAAGCGGCTTTAAGGATCTGGAAACTATTAAGTACAATACAAGGGCAACCAAAGCAACACCTGCAACACCGATAACTATAACTATGTTGCGCTGGGCGTTTGCCAAGGCTTGCGCATTTTCGGAATCGGATGGGAAGCCAACATAAAACATGCCAATTGCATTTCCAGATGCGTTAAGCAAAGGCACAAAATGGCCGTGGTATCTGATGCCGAATATGACTTCTTCCACACTATGAGGTTCTTGCCGGGTCATTACTTTTTCGATAATATATTCATCTTCCAAATATGTGCCTACAATGCGATTGCCTGCCTCGTCCCTAAATGTGGTGGACACACGTCTGTTGCCGGTAAATACGGTTATTTGTGCGCTAAAAGCTTCTGCAAAATAATCCACAAACGCATCTGTGCTAAGGAAATAGTTGGTGCCTAAGGTGCCGATAATTTCATTGTTATACCAAACGGGCACTGTGGCATTTACCCCCGAAGGCATAGCGCCGGTGGAGCTAAATGCAGAATTGGCAATGCCCTGCAAAGCCAAGTATCGGTTAAGGGCATTGTCCGGTTCGGTTTCAAAGCTACCGTCATGCGAGCGAAGAACAATGGTGCCTGTGGCATCACGAACCACAAAGTTGGTAACGCCCATATCTTCCACAATAGCATCAAAATACGCTTGAAAATTTTGCCTGGTAACCTCTGGGTTTATGCCTGCATTCCAGTTGTTAAGGTTTGATAAAAGCTCGTAGCTGTTGGCAACGGCACGGGTTACCACAACCATCTGGTCTTCGATGGCACTAAGGCGGGAAAGTACTGCATTGCTCATTATTTCAACCCGCTCTTCTGTCAATTGGTCCACTAATGCACCGGTTTGCATGGTAACAAACACAACAATGGAAGCCACCATGGCCACCAAAGCAATAACGATAGGTACGACTAATTTGCTTTTCAAACTCTTTAGCATCTCATCTTCTCCTCATTATTGTTAATTTTGTTTACGAGCATAAATCACCTAACCTATTATATCACAATATAACGACAAATTCAATTAAAAATTTAACAAAAACTTAATTAAATTTGCGAAGTTTGTTAAGTCTTGGAAAACTTGTCGTACTGGTCGTAATAGTACGAGCTGCGAGATTCATATATTTTTATACATAGGTTGTGCGGGCAATTGTTAGGCATGTCTTTTTGTGGCCCTGCACAGTGGAGGAAGATTACCGTGGACAACAAAGACTTATCATATGATTTGGAATTGATGAAAAATTTGGACATCCGTGCTATTGACCCTTCGACATTAGTTGATATACGTAGTGTGGACATAGACCCCAACCTAACATTTGAGGAAAAGGCAATTGCCTATCTAAGCCAAATCAAAAATCCTTACTTCTTCAAATGCGGGGATATGATTGTAAAAATTAGCCATGCCAACACCGAAACGACAATAGATGATTGCATGGAGGGGTTTTATCGGTCGCTTTGAAAAAATAGCATATACAAGCAGGAGGTTTTGTTATGCAGTCCATTTTTTATGCTGCTGCTTATGCTCGCACAAGCAAAGACGATTCAGACTCAAGCTCTATTGAAAACCAAATCGAACTGATACATAGCTATGCAAATTCAGCTCCTGACATCAATATCGTTTCCGAAAGGGAGGATAATGGTTACAGCGGAATAGATTTTGACCGCCCTGATTTTAGGGGAATGATGAAAGACATTGAAGCGGGTAAGATAAACTGTGTTATAGTAAAGGAGCCTTACGTCAAGCAAAAACTAAAAATTTCTTAAACTTTTTTCAGTCGTACATAACCGTAACCACTCACAAAGCGAAAAAGCCGATTAAACGGCTGTTGTTCGCTTTTTTGTTTTCAAATA
>WRAX01000036.1 GCA_009779935.1 Defluviitaleaceae bacterium
AAGCTCATCCTGAGCCTGTTTGATTTTTTTAGCGACACCCCACTCGGCCGTGGTGGTTTGCCGCTCTATATATTATATCGACAGTTCGACAAATTACTTTAGGGTTTTTTGAAAAAAATTTTTTGGGATTTTTGTGGGATGCAAAAGGTTATGGTTGTGGGGTTTTGTCCATATTATGATTCGGGTAGCGGTTGCCCCTACATATTATATCAACAAAAATTTGCACCAATACCGGGTCAAAATGCACACCGCCATCGTTTTTAATAATCTCCACCGCTTTGTCGTGGGTAAAAGCTTCCTTATATGGGCGTTTGGTTACAAGCGCATCATACACATCTGCAATGGCCATCACCCGCCCTAATAGCGGGATTTCTGCACCTTTTAGCCCTTGGTGGTAACCCCCGCCATCCCACCTTTCGTGGTGGGTTTCGGCTATCACTTTGGCATATTGCAAAAGCTTGCAATCGCCTGCCTTTGTAATCATACCGCCAATAATCTTACCGCCCAGGGCGGTATGGTTTTTAACCAACTCAAACTCCGCATCCGTTAGTGCGGCGGGTTTTAGCAAAATGCCATCCTTTACGGCTATTTTGCCCACATCATGCAGTTGGCTGGCGCAGGCTGCAAGGTCTATATCAATATTGGCTATCTCGTCCTCATAAACCCCTGCATCCTTAATAGCGTGCAGCAAAGCCTTCACAAAAACCCTTACCCGCCCCACATGCCCTTCCGATGCGGCACTTCGATGCTCTATAAGCTCTGCCATGGTTTCTATCAGCACATTTTCCAAATCGCCCACAGGCAACGCCCCCTTGAAGCAATTATAACGAAAAAATGCAACAAAATCAAGGGCAAAAAAATGGCGGAAGCTTGAAGCCGCCGCCCGTGCCATTAATACCTTCTTCCGGCTCCACCGCCCGAACCGGAAATGCTCATATACTTCTCTTTAGTCGCCATGCCGCCCCTAATATGCCGCTCCGATTTATTAACCTCCAAAACCCCCCGTGCCTGGCTGGCCAATTTAGGATTAATTTTCGTAAGCCTTTCTGTCACATCCTTATGAACAGTTGATTTAGAAATACCAAATTTTCTTGCAGTTTCACGCACGGTGGCATTGCTGGTGATGATGAAGTTTGCAACTTCTACAGCTCTTTCTTCTATATAGGCCTTCACAAGTGATTGCCCCCTTAAAATTCGCTTTTCACAATATATGTGGGCTGGGGGCTGTATATGATTTTTCGGGGAAAATAGGACACCCCGAAGCTGTCCTTCGGGGTGCGGCGCTAAATATAGTGGATTATAACTTGGGCAATGCCCGCAATGGCAATTGCGCCAAAGCCAATAAAAAGGCATTGCAGGCTCTGGGCCTGTTTTGCGTCCCGCTCGGGTTTGATGCGCTCTATGAATGTGGATTTGTCCAGCAACCTTTCTTCCCTGTTGCCAAACCGTCCAATGCCAATAACCATGGCATGGGCAAGCATTAAAAGCCCGATGCCCACCATAAACAGGCCTCCCAGCAGCCCCCCATTTACCATATTTTCCAAGCGCACACCGCCAAGGGCGAAATAGGAGTGGACAGCACCACCAATTGCCATTATGGCCACAACCACCATGGAAATTTGCAGGTTTTTCCAGATATATTGCAGGTGCTTTTTAAGCATTGTGGCAACCGTGGCAGGCAACAAAGTGGCCGGGTGTAACTTCCTTAAACTCCGGATCCATATTTTGGCACACATCACCGTGTTTTACGAAGCAGCGGCCGTAAAAGCGGCAGCCCGGCGGCGGGTTAATGGGGCTTGGCACATCACCTTCTAAAATTATGCGTTCCCGCTGGTAATCCAAATTAGGTACGGGAATGGCGGAAAGCAAAGCTTTCGTGTAGGGGTGGCGGGGGTCGGCAAACAGGGTTTTGTAGTCTGCCATCTCCACAATTTTGCCAAGGTACATAACCGCCACATTGTCGCTAACATGCTTAATAACCCCCAAGTCATGGGAGATGAAAAGGTAGGTTAGTTTCAGTTCCTTTTGCAGCTCGTCCATCAAATTTAGGATTTGGGCTTGTATGCTAACATCAAGGGCGGACACCGGCTCGTCCTGCACAATAAAGGAGGGGTTAAGAGCCAGCGCACGGGCAATGCCGATGCGTTGCCGCCTGCCCCCGTCCAGCTCATGGGGATAGGTGCTTCTAAGGCGTTCTGCCAGCCCAACCATGTCCATCAGGGATAATACTTTTTTGTTAAGCTCTTCTTTGCTTTCCGCTTTTTTGTTGATAATTAGCGGCTCGGAGATGATTTCAAAAACGCTCATCCTTGGGTTTAGGGATGCGAAGGGGTCCTGGAAAACAATTTGGGCGTTTTCGCGAAACTTGCGCATTTCCTGCTTTTTGTAGTCAAGGATATTTTTACCTTCAAACAGCACTTCGCCGCCGGTGGCTTCCAAAAGGCGCAAAACCACACGCCCCGTGGTGGATTTTCCACAGCCCGATTCGCCTACAAGCCCAAGGGTTTCGCCTTGGTTGATTTTGAAGTTTAGCCCATCCACAGCATGCAATGACCCGCGCTTGGTTTTGAAGTATTTTTTCAAGTCTTTAACTTCCAACATTACAGACATCCTTTACACCCCCTTACCTTCAAATAAAATGCATTTTACATAATGCCCATTGCCCACATCGGTTTTTTGCATATTAAATGCGGCGCAGGCATCCCTAACATGGTCGCAACGGGTACGGAAGGGGCAGCCGCTGGGCAAATCTGTTGGGTCCGGCATTGCGCCTTTAATTGGCTTTAGCTCATCATCATCATTAGTAATATCCGGTATGGAGCCAAAAAGACCCACAGTATAAGGATGCTTGGGATTTTTGAACAAATCTACTTTATCGGCCAGCTCCACAACCGTGCCGGCATACATAATGGCAACCTTGTCGCAAATATCCGCCACAATGCCCAAATCATGGGTTATCATTATCATGGATGTGTTAAGGTCTTGTTTAAGTTGCTTCATAAGCTCCAATACCTGCGCTTGTATGGTTACATCAAGGGCGGTTGTCGGCTCGTCAGCAATTAGCAGGGTTGGGTTACAGGCAAGGGCGATTGCAATACCCACCCTTTGGCGCATCCCGCCGCTAAATTGATGGGGATATTCCTTGGAGCGTTCCTTGCGTATGCCTACCAGATTAAGCATTTCCTCCGCCTTTACAATAGCTTCTTTGGCGGACATGTTTTGGTGCAGTAAGATAACTTCTGCAATTTGATCCCGCACGGGCATTACGGGGTTAAGGCTTGTCATGGGGTCTTGGAATATCATGGAAATTTTGTTGCCCCGTACCTTACGCATATCGTTTTCGCTTAAATCAAGCAAGTTTTGCCCTTCAAAATTAATTTCGCCTTTTACCACAAGCCCGGGCGGGCTTTGCACAAGGCGCATAAGGCCGAGGGCGGTGGTGGTTTTGCCTGCCCCTGTTTCACCTACAATGCCAATGGTTTCGCCGGCATTAAGGGTAAAACTAAGGTCGTTTACGGCTTTAACCACACCATCCTCCAACAAAAAATGTATGGTAAGGTCATTAACCTCCAATAAGTGGTTTGCTGTCGCCATTTTACTCACCCCCCGCTAAATCACGACGCATTTGCGCTGTTTGTCTTAAAAATTTCTTTTTGGAAATATTCGCAGTGCGCAATCTTGGGTCAAAGGCGTCTCGCAGTCCATCGCCCACCATATTAAGGGCAAATACCATTAAAGCGATAAACAAGCCGGGGAAGAAGGTCATATGCCATTCGCCCGCCAGCATAAAGTCACGCCCAAGGCTTAACATGGCTCCCCACTCGGGGCTTGGCGGTGTCATGCCAAGGCCAAGGAAGCTTAAAGCCGCCGCCGCAAGTATTGCACCCGCAAGGCCCATTGTGGCCTCGATAATAATAGGCGCAATGCAGTTTGGCAAAATATGCCTTCTGATAATGCGGAAGTCGTTAGCACCGATAGAGCGTGCCGCCTCTACAAACTCCTGCTCCCTCAAAGAAAGGACGGATGCACGTACAATGCGGGCATAACCCGGTATTGCACCAATGCCCACCGCAATCATAATAGTGGTAAGGCCGGGACCCATCACCGCACCAAGTGCAAGAGCCATAAGGATATTGGGCACCGCCAGTATAATATCTATAAACCGCATTATTATATTGTCGGTCATACCCGAATAAAAGCCCGAAATTGCGCCAAGCACAACCCCAATGGTAAGGGCAATGGCAAGCACAATAAAGCCAACGGAAAGGGTGGTGCTGGCACCATGGGCAATGCGTCCAAAAACATCACGCCCAAAGTTGTCTGTGCCAAAAATATGTATGCGCCCACTGCCGCCAATTTGGTTGCCATTTTCGTCATAAATAACATGGCGTTGCAGGGACGGTGGCAAAAAGCGGTATCGCAGATTTTGCACATCATAACCGGGGTCAAAATCGGTTCCCGGTGCAATGACGGGCGCAAGTGGTATCAGCGAAGCCACTAAAACAATGATGACAAGGCCTGTCATGGCAATGGGATTGCGCTTAAAACGCTTCCACACTTCACGAAACTGGCTGTGCTTTTTGCGTTTTTGTTGTGTTTCGGTATTTTGCATGGTTTGGCCTCCTCTCTATTTATATTGGGAACGGATGCGGGGATCCACAAATCCGTACAACAGGTCCACGGCAAGGTTTACAAAGCTAAATATCAAAGCGATAAACAAAACACCGCTAAGAATTACCGGCGAATCTACACGGTGCATAGAATCCACCATAAAACGCCCAAGGCCGATGATTGTGAAAATATTCTCTGTCAAAACTGCGCCGCCCAAAAGCACGCCAAATTGCAAGCCTGCAACGGTAATAATGGGCAACAGGGCATTTTTAAGGGCATGGCGGAAGATAACCACCCGTTCACTTTGCCCCTTTGCCCTTGCGGTACGCACATAATCCTGCCTGATATTTTCTAACATAGAGCTGCGTGTCATACGCATTATTATGGCGGCAGAGCCTGTACCGATTGCCGTAACAGGCATTATCATATGCAGCGGCGTATCAAAGCCCATGGCAGGCAACCAACCAAGGTTAACCGAGAAAACGATAATAAGCATCATGCCCAGCCAAAAGTTGGGTATGGAAGCACCCAAAAGACCAAGGAAGGTAGCACCACTGTCAAACAGGCTGTACTGCCTTGTGGCGGACAAAATGCCAAGGGGTATACCAATTATAAGGCCAAGCAAAACACCAAAAAGTGCCAGCTGGAAAGTATTTGGAAAACGTGCCGCAATTTCTGATGTTACAGGTTGGCCCGTGTGGAAGCTATCACCAAAATCAAGGCGCACAATATTTCCTACAAAACGCCCCAATTGCACAACATACGGGTCGTTAAGGCCAAGCTCGTCCCGCCCCTGGCGTATCTGGTCAGGCGTGGCAGCGTCGCCCAGCCTTCTGGCAACAGGACAAGCGGGCATAAAATAGTTAAGGGAAAAGATGATAATGATAACACCCAGCAAAACCGGCACCATCATTAAAAGCCGTTTTAATATGTATTTATGCACTGTTTCACCCTCTTTCTGTAAAGTTTGGGAGGTGGGCGCATGATATGCGCCCGCCCCGCCGTTTATTAACCATTAAAATGCGGGGGCGGTATAATATCCGCCCCCGCATTTCTGATGTTTATAATGGGAAGCCCACTAAATTATTATTCGTACAACCAAACACGTGCAAAGCTGTTGTGGCCGGCAGGATGGATAACAAAACCGCCAACATGGTTGTTTACGTGTACCATAAGCTCTGTTTGGTTAAGAAGCAGCATTGGTAAATACTCATCTAAAAGAATCATAGCATCAGCATAAATTTGAGAACGGACAGCCGGATCAGTTTCTACACGGCCTCTGTCAAGCAAATCATCAAGCTGGTCAGATTGCAAGCCAAAACGATTACCGCCCGGACCAAAGTTGCTGGAATGGAACAATGGGTGCAGGGCATAATCAAGGTCACCTACCACAGATACCCAACCAAGAAGGAACATGTCATGTTCAAAATTACCGGTTCTGTCAAGATAGGTTTCCCACTCAAAACCTTCAATTGTTACATTAATGTTGATTTGGCGCAAAGCAGCAGCAATAACTTCTGCCATGGCAGGACGTGCTACGTTAGGGATGTTGTACCAAATTGTGGCATCAAAACCATCAGCATAGCCGGCTTCTGCCATCAACTCTCTCGCTCTTTCCAAATTAAAGCCCATTGGAGGGACAAGACCCGGTGTAAAGTCACGATTCACATCAGACAATGGTACGCCTTGCAACGGACGGCCAGCACCTTCAAATACAGCATCAATCATGGCTTCCACATCCACGGCGTAGTTTACGGCACGGCGTACACGCGGGTCTGCAAATGGTGTGCCTTCACGCACAAGGTTAAAACCTGCGTAGTTCATGGCAAGACCATCTCTTCTCATCAACGTTGCAGTTGTAGAAGCTTCGGCAGGTCTGATTTGTGGTGGCTGAATATCCAAAGAAATGTGGATATTGCCGGCATCGGCTTCAATAACTCTAATATTAGAGTCTGGGATTAGTCTAAAAGTTAGGGTGTCAACAATTGCCGGTGTGCCCCAGTAATTATCGTTACGGGTAAGGAATACATAGTCATCAGTTTGGATGTACTCAAACACAAAGGGTCCCGTTCCAACCGGATGGGCTGGATTTTCTCTGTAAGACTCTTCACTGATAATGCCCATGATTACATGGCCAAGGTTGTTGATGATTGGCACAAATGGTATGTTTAGATGGATTGTAAACTCCAAATCATTATGTACAGTAACGCTTTCAATCATATTAGATACAACAGAAGCCTCTGGACATACAGCTGCCCTTTCAAGGCTAAATTTAACATCGCTTGCCCTCAAAGGAAGGCCGTTGTGGAAGTAAACACCGCTACGCAATGTCATGTTGACTGTTTGCGGGTCAACAATTGTCCAGTCATAAGCAAGATGCGGGATTGGCGTCAAGCTGGAATCGGTTGCGCTGTAATCCAAATGCACAAGGGTTTCAAACACCTGTTTTGCAAATTGGGCAGATGCGTTGTCGTTTCTGCTAAGGTTGAAAGAAACAGGCATGCTCATCAAGGATACTTGAAGGTCTCCCCCTTCGATACGGGTTGCGCCTGCCGGGGCACCGCCGCCGGTTGCCGGCGCATCATCATCCCTGTTGCCGCAAGCGGCAGCAAAGGCCAAAACGCCAACTAAGGCCGCCGGTAACAAAAACTTTTTGAATGCTTTCATTCTTTTTTCCTCCTTTAATGGTTTGCTGCATATTGCGCCATGGGGGAAAGTTTTTTGGGCAACCCATCAGCACATAAATTTGCCCTGTAACAACATTGTATCACTGCCGTTACAAAAAATCAACAAAAAGTTTTTTAATTTTTGTGAATTATATTTCATTTATATTACATAATGGTGACAAAAGCGGATAAGTTGGGGTTGACCAAAACCTTGCAAAGGTGTATAATTTTTGTAAAAGAACGCAGAAAGGGCGGGTTTGATGAGCAAGCCAATAAATGTAAAAAGTGAGATTGGAAAATTAAAAAAAGTGCTGACCCATAGACCGGGAGTGGAGCTGGCGGAGATTACCCCAAACAACACCCATGACATGCTTTTTGAAGATGTGTTGTTTGTGGAGCAAGCCGAGAAGGAGCATGACGGATTTACGAACATTTTGCGCAACGAAGGGGTAGAGGTGCTGTATTTAGCGGATTTAACCGCACAAGCCCTTGCCACCGATGATAATATTAAGCAAAACTTTATAAACGAGTTTGTGGAGGAAAGCGGCGCAAGTTTTGATGACGCCTTCAAAAAACAATTGGTTAAATATTTTACCGACAATTTTAAGAGCGAAAAAGACTTGGTGTTGGCAGCAATGGCGGGCGTGACCTTTGAAAAGCTGGGTTTTCCCAAAAGCGGCGGTGCCCTAAACCGCTTACGTTTACCCGAGCCCAGCAGCTTCATCATCAATCCCATGCCCAACCTGTATTTTACCCGGGACCCCTTCTCATCCATCGGCAACCGTGTGGCAATAAGCCATATGTGGTCCCCCGCACGCAACCGTGAAACAATTTTTAGCAAATACATTTTTGCCCACCACCCGGATTTTGTGCAGGGCGATGATGGTTATTATTACGAAAGGCATTGGCCATCTTTTGTGGAGGGGGGCGATATTTTGGTACTTAGCCCCGAAACCATTGCCGTTGGCATTTCCCAGCGTACATATGCGGAAGGGATAGAGCTTTTAACATCCAAAATTTTTGAAGATGAGCAAAGCAAAATCAAAAATGTGCTTGCCTTGGAAATTCCCAAACAGCGCAACTGCATGCACCTGGATACGGTTTTTACCCAGCTGGATGCGGACAAGTTTTTGATATACGCAAAATATATGATGGATTTGCCCCACGCCTACGCCCTTGAAAGGGGCAAGGTGAATGCGGTGGATTTAAGCGGCAAGGGGCTTAAATTTATTTTGGACAAGTATTTGGGGCAGGATGTAAAGTTTATAAAATGCGGGGGCGAAAACCCGGTACACGCCGACAGGGAGCAATGGAACGACGGGGCAAATGTGCTTACCCTTGCCCCCGGGCGGGTGCTTGCTTATGACCGCAACCCGCACACCAACGACCTGCTTCGCAGGGAGCTGGGTGAGGAGAATGTGCTAACCTTCGCCAGCGGCGAACTTTCCCGTGGGCGGGGCGGGCCCCGTTGCATGTCCATGCCTCTTTGGCGGGATGATTTGGGGGTGTAGGGAATGAATGAGCGGATAAAACAGTTAATGCTGGACTTTGTAGCAATAAACACCGACACAGGCACGGAAAGCGAAAGGGATGTGCAGCCTTTTTTCCAAAAATGGTTTGATGGGATGCCTTATTTTAACCAAAACCCCGGCCATTGCGGTTTTTTTCCTATCCCCAACGACCGTTTGGGTCGGGTTGTGCCTTGGGCAATGGTTAAAGGGTGCGGAAATGATACCGTTGTGCTAATCCACCATTGCGACACGGTGGATACGGAGGATTACAAACATTTGCGCCACCTTGCCCTATCCCCCGATAATATTACCAAGGCGTTTGGTGATGGGCAAATGGACATGCCCCAAGCGGCGTTGGATGACCTAAACAGCGGCAATTGGCTGTTTGGGCGGGGTGTTGCCGATATGAAGGGCGGCGGAGCAGTGCATATGGCACTTTTGGAGCAATACGCCGCAGAAGCGGACTTTGCAGGCAATGTAATACTCTTATCCGTGCCGGATGAGGAGAACCTGTCCGCAGGCATGATTGGGGCGGTGGAGCTATTAAAACAACTGACAGACAAATTTGGCCTTAAAATTGTGCTAACCATGGACATAGAAGCCCACGAGCGGGAGCAGGCAGAACAAGCCATCTTCCATGATGGCAGCATTGGCAAGGTTATGCCCGTTGTTTATGCCCGGGGCAAGCTGGCGCATACAGGCATGATTTTTAAGGGGCTTAACCCTATTAACCTGCTGGCAGAAATCGTGCGCCAAACCGAGCTGGGTTATGATTTTATGGAGCGTTACGGAAATGCCGTAATACCGCCGCCAACTTGGCTTTACCATAAGGACAGTAAGCAGGTTTACAATGTTTCCCTGCCCGATGCGGCTTTGGGGTATATGAGCGTGCTAACCGCAAGCAAATCCCCCAAGGAAATTATGGAAATGGTGCACGAAGCGGCAACGGCGGCCTTTGACATTGTAATCCACGGCATGAACCACTCCTACGCCCGCTTTTTAGAGCTTAACGGCATGCCGTACCAAGACCTGCCCTGGCAAACCAATGTAAAATATTTTGATGAGGTATATAAGCAAGCCATGGCAGACAGTGGCGAGGGCTTCATAACGGCGTTTAAGGAGCTGGAAGCAGATATTGCCGCCCGCTACCACAAAAAGGAAATTGATATGATTTCGGGGATTAACGAAATTATCACCTTTACACTTTTACATGTAGCGGACCAGTCCCCAATCGTGGTGCTTGCCATGTCCCCGCCGTTTTATCCCGCCGTAAACAACGCCATGCTGGGTGATGCATCCGCAAAAGTTAATGGGGTGCTGGCAGATACCTGCACCTTTACCAAGGACGAATTAGGGCTTGATGCGCTTGTCAAAAACATCTACACCGGTATTTCCGACCTAAGTTATTCCATGTTTGTGTCGGGTAATGATGTGATTGATTATATGGACAACAATATGCTGATGGGCGATGTGTACTCCATGCGCCTTGACTTAATTAAGGAGCTGTCCGCCCCCGTACTTAACATTGGACCATGGGGAAAGGATATTCATAAATACACAGAACGGGTGTATTTGCCTGATTTGTACCGCAACACACCAATGGTAACAGATTTTATAATACGCAAAATTTTGGGAGGAATAAATTAACATGGAGAATGTAAAGGTTGCAATTTGGGGCTTTGGTGCAATGGGACAAGGCATGGCAAAAATGATGTTAAACAAGAAGGGTGTGGAAATTGCCGGCATCTGCTGCCGCAACGCCGCCCGCCAAAATAAGGGTATGTATGAGATTTTGGGCGTTAATGGCATACAACCCGACATCATCATCACCAATGACGTGGACAAGGCAATAGCACCCAAAAGCTGTGATGTTGTGCTACTTTGCACCGACAGCTTTACCGCCCAAGCATATGAAAAAATTGAGATTTTGGCAAATAAAGGCTTAAATGTGGTAACCATAGCCGAAGAAATGGCATGGCCGGCAGCACAACAACCGCAACTTGCCCAAAAAATTGATGATATCGCCCGAAAAAACGGCATATCCATCCTTGGAACGGGCATAAACCCCGGGCTGGTGATGGACTTGCTTGCCGTGTGCCTTTCCGCCTGTATGGTGGATGTTACAGGGGTTATGTGCAAGCGGGTCAACTCCCTTTCCCCATTTGGACCCACAGTTATGCGTGAGCAGGGCGTGGGGCTTAGTGAAGAAGAATTTGCCGAGGGGCTTAAAAACCATACCGTGGCAGGGCATGTGGGCTTTGCCGAATCTATTGCCATGATTGCCGAGGGGCTTGGGCTGGAAATTGATGGGTTTGAGCAGCAGATGCAGCCCATAATTACAGATATCGACAGAAAATCCCCCTATGGATTTGCTGCAAAGGGTAATTTGGCAGGGGTAAACATGACCGCACAGGGCACAAAAAACGGCAAGGTTATTATTGACATGTATCATCCACAGCAAATAGAGCCTGAAATGGTTGGCGTGCAAACAGGGGATTATGTGGAGCTTGCAGGCACACCCCCCGTGTCCATGGCGATAAAGCCCGAAATTGACGGCGGCCTTGGCACAATTGCCATGGCGGTAAACTGCATCCCCCATGTGATAAATGCCGATGCGGGGCTTATTACCATGCTGGATATACCCGTGCCACGGGCAATTATGGGGGATTTTCGCAAGTTAATTAAGGATGGGAAGAAGGTTGCCAAATAATGGGCTTGGTGAATAGTGGTACATGGGTTAACATTCGCTCTGTTATTTTAGATGAAAACAGCCGTGCGGCAGGTATTCCGCAGGATACGGCAGGTTTGCCGCTGATGATGTGGGTTAAAGGCTTTTTAACCCACGACTGCCAACTGGGCGAAAAAGCCGAAATTATCACGGTTACAGGGCGCACAGAGTATGGTATATTAGAAGAAGCAAACCCCGCCACCAATATAGATTACGGCGAACACATCCCCGAAATTGCGGAGATTGGACGTGCAGCAAGGGAGGTGTTGTTTGGTGGGTAAGGACATGTCCTACGCCGCCGTAATGGGGCGTAAAAACCATATATTACAGTCCTCACTGGGTATCGACTTTGGTAAGTTTGAGCGGGACAATATCCATTTTGACTATGAAGGTATGATGGCGGCAATCGGCTATAATTTGGACGAAATAACAGAAATACAGCATGATGCGGGCGTGGGCGCAACACCCATGATGGAGTTAAAAAATATTACCGCCTTGGCACGCAAGTACGCAAAACCGGGCTTTGGCGCACGCATTTTTATGAAGGACGAAGCCGCAAACCCATCAGGCAGTTTTAAGGATAGGCGTGCCGCACTTGCCGTGCACACCGCCAAAAAGCTGGGCTTTAAGGGCGTAGCGGCGGCCACCAGCGGCAATTACGGTGCGGCAGTAGCAAGCCAAGCGGCAAAACAAGGGTTAAAAGCCATTATAGTGCAGGAATGTTTTGATTCCAAAAAGATAGGACAGCCCGAAATATTGGAAAAAACCCGCAAATGTGAAGCTTTGGGTGCAGAGGTTATCCAAATGTCCGTTGGACCTGAATTATTTTACAAATTTTTAACAATTTTGGAAGAAACAGGTTATTTTTCAGCCAGCCTTTACTCCCCCTTCGGCATTGCAGGGGTGGAAACGCTGGGGGTGGAAGTTGCCGCCCAAATCCGCCAAATGACGGGTAAAGACCCTGATGTGGTGGTTGTAACCCATGCCGGCGGCGGCAATGTTACCGGCACAGCTCGCGGGCTTAATTCTGCCGGTTGTGGGGCGCAGGTGGTTGCCGCATCCGTCAACCTTAGCGGCCTGCATATGGCCAGCGATGCCCATTTTAACCGTAAATCCTTTACCACGGGGCATACGGGTTTCGGCATACCCTTTGCCACCTGGCCGGACCGTAGCGACATGCCCCGCTCCGCCGCCCGCCCGCTGCGTTATATGGATGGGTATGTGCTGGTGGGTCAAGGTGAGGTTTTTTATGCCACCGAGCTACTTGCAAGCCTTGAAGGGCTGGAGCGGGGTCCCGCAGGCAATACATCCCTTGCCGCCGCCATCGCTCTCGCTCAAGAAATGCGGGATGACCAGATTATTGTGGTACAAGAAACCGAATATACAGGGGCCGGCAAACATATACGCCCCCAGCTGGATTTTGCCCGCAAAAACGGCATAAACATCGCCTTTGGTGATACAAGCATGGAAATAGCCGGCAAAAGTATTATTTTACCGGCAAATGCCGGCGGAATAAAGGTTAGGGATGCGGATTTAAGTAGATTGCGAACATCCTATATCCGCAACGCCATGGCTGGGCTTGACGGAAAACAGCTAACCGATGGTGATTTGGAATATTTAGCAACCGAAACCAATACGGACATGGATTACATCAGAAAGGCGGTGCAAAATGAAGCGAAATGATGATTTTGCCCAGCGCAGGGCACATCTTGCAAATTTGTCCGACCAAGAATTAAAAGACAAATTTTGGCAACTAACCGAACAGGTGGTTGACCCGCTTTTGAAACTGGGTTACGAAAATACCACCCCCGCTATCGAGCGCAGCGTGCTGTTGCGCATGGGCTTTTCTTCGCTGGAAGTTAAATCCATTGTGGGTGGTGCATTACAACGCAACTTGCTGGGGCACGGTGCAGGCAATGTGGTGTACAAACTGGCAAAACACAAAAATATCCCCATCCGTGATGCAGGCCTTGCCCTTGCCGATGGTCAGTATTGGGATGAAGCAATAGAATTGTTCTCGTAGGGGTGGGGGCTTGCCCCCACCTTTTCTGTTACGCAATAAAGGGCAGGGTAATCCCCCACCCTACAATCAACATTTTACCACATCATCGCTTCTTGGCATGACATGCAGCTAACCATCAAGAGAAACGGAAAAGAAATACTTGAAAGCACAACACCAAAAGTAGCAAATCCCCTTCCCTTTCCAGAGTACCTAAACCACTTGCTACGCAAAACAATGCTTGTAATTCCAAATAGC
This sequence comes from Defluviitaleaceae bacterium, assembly GCA_009779935.1. Classification (GTDB taxonomy): domain Bacteria; phylum Bacillota; class Clostridia; order Lachnospirales; family WRAX01; genus WRAX01. The sequence continues at coordinate 13,774 of WRAX01000036.1, forward strand.
AGTGAGAAAATGACTGCACCCCAATGACCATTAGCACCCATGCCAGCGACATTAAACACCACCATTGAGCTCATAGACAAAATCAAAGCAAACACACCAAGGGCAATTATAATAACAGGGCGAGTCATCCGTTTCAAATCTTCCGTTGCCAATTCTGCTTTTCGCCGATTTTCAGACCACACCTTGCACGCATCTGCATACTCTTTCGCCCGCTCGTATTCAGACATCGCCCTAAATTCAAGGACTAAATCATCAAACTCCTTCGATGTGCCAATGGGCTTAACTGAAAGATTGTCAAATTTTTCAACCAGTTGTGGGTACTTAACCTTAATTTCTGCTTTTCGTTCAGCTGCCCTACGTTCCGCATCCAAAGTTGCCTGGCGCCTCTCTTCGACCTCCCTTGCCTCTCGCTCCATTCGCTCTTCGGGGGTTTCTGGTGTGTTATCCAGCTCTCTTTTCAAATCTCTTAACTCAAATTCAAATCTATGCCATTCAGCGTCCCAGTGGGCTTTTGCGGGTAGCCCCCAAGTTTGATTTTGCTTCTCAAAGACAAATGAAAGTGCTTTTTCGGTTCTTTTAATATCTTCCATGATTTTTGTACGTGTTCTCGACATCTTTATTCACCCCTGAGGTCATCAGAGACAGTGACACTCGTTTTTTTATCTTGTAGTAAGCCATTGATAATTAATTCGCACCCTCCGAACCAACTGTTATTTACCACAATTACATCTTCGCCGAACTTGTATTTCCAAGACTTCTTCATAAAAAAATCCTCCTTTTGCCCTTATAAGGGCTTGACAAAAGAGGCTTCAGTGATGTAAAATTGTCACTGAGCCTTTTGGCTTCAAAGCACGCTGGGTGGCTCTAACTTTGCGAGTATCGACCGCCCAGCGTGTTCTTTTTATGCTATCCACAGTTTTGTGGAATATATGTATACTATACCATCATGAACGGGGCTTGTCAAGGATTTTGGCGCAAAACTATTGACGTGTTTGTTAGATGGGGTTATAATGTAGATAGATATTAGGGGTTGTGACTAAGTGCGCAATGGCGACAACGAGGAATTGAGGAGGCAAAATGCTTAAACCCGATGAAAGGTTAAACATAGAGGAAATTTTACAAGATTTAGAAAACTACCGCCCCCGCCGCAAGGGTTGGGCATGGCGCAAACATGCGCCTGACTTAAAAATGGGCGATTTTGTATACAAAGATGCCAGTGAGCCACTAAAACAGGGCGTGCCGCTGATAACCGCACACAATTTTAACAATATAGACCCCCAACCCCTGCCAAATATAACCACAGAAATTGCCTCCGGCCGTTTTGAAGATGATATTAGGCGCATGCGCATGGCGGCACACCATGGGGCGGACCACATTATGGTAATACGCACAGCGGGGCAAAGCCATTTTGAGGGACTTATTGAAGGCACGCCCCAGGGCGTTGGCGGCGTGCCCGTCACTCGCAAGCAAATACGTGCCCAGCGCAAAGCCTTGGATATGATTGAGGATGAAGTTGGCAGACCCATAAACTTCCATTCCTATGTCAGCGGTGTGGCAGGGCCCGACATTGCCGTAATGTTTGCGGAGGAAGGCGTAAATGGTGTCCATCAAGACCCTCAATACAATGTAATTTACCGCAATATTAACATGGTGCGGTCTTTTGTGGATGCTTGCGAATCCAAAAAAATCATCCAATGGGCAGGGCAAGCGCAGATCGACGGGGCGCACAATGCCAACGCCACCGCCCGTGATGCTTGGAAAGTTATGCCCGAGCTAATGGTGCAACATGCCATTAACTCCCTATTCTCCCATAAAAT
>WRAX01000037.1 GCA_009779935.1 Defluviitaleaceae bacterium
CCCAGCAGTTTGCTTCCAGCAAACCGGCCAAAGGCCGCTTTCGCAAAGCGAAAGTGCAAGGCAAGCCGTTTTGGATTGGTTTTGCCCGAACGCACAATCACGACTTTGAAGTGCGTTCGCTATACCAACAGCCTTGCTTTTTTGATTGCCCATCCATATTATAAAAAACGACACCTTGGTCCAGCACCAAGGTTTTTTGTTTGGAGGTATTTTATGCAAATAAAAATTAACGAAATACCCTTGCCATCACCCGACAGCTATACCTTTGGGCAGGATGTGGTGGGGGAATTTGCACGCAACGCCGCCGGCAATTTGGTGGGGGATTTGGTAGCGGTTAAAGATATGGTAACAGTGGGCTGGAAGGTGATGAGCGGGGAGGATTACAGCCGCTTGGTGGCGGGCACAGCACCTGTTTTTGTGGATGTGCATTACCACTGCGGCAAAACAGGGCAGTTGGTTAGCCGTAATATGTTAGCCCGCCCGGGGCGTGCCCGCATTGCCTATTTATCCGGCGGGGTATGGTGGAAGGATGTGAATTGTGAATTTGTTGAGCGATAAACTGCGGCGTAATGCTGTAAAATTAACCTACACAGCGGCGGATGAAGGGGCGAAGGGGCTGGCAATGGCTCATTTATCCCATGCTGTTGCTTTTTCGGATGTGCAGCAGGTGGTAAATGGTATAAGCCACGCCAGCGGCCGCTTTGCCAGTTGGGAGCCTGATTTTTGGCGTTTGGACGGGTCTTTTATGCTCCCTTCTGCCGGCGAAGGGCTTGAAACGGGCTTTGTAAGCCACCAAATATCCCTGGAAAATGGTACATTTGCCATAAACGGGCATCCCGAGCTGGAAATACGCTTTACAAGGCCTGTAAACCTACCCGCCATAACACTGGTGTTTGACGGGGATGGGGCATGCCGCAATGCCCAAATACTGTGCCACAATGCCTTTGGCACAATAATTGCCCAGCAATTTATAAACAACATGCCTGGCGGGGATGGCAATGTGCCCCTTATCATGCAGGCAAATGGGGCAAATGGTGTATCCCGCATTACAATACGCTTAATGCGCACCAATGTGGGGCGCAGGCGGGCAAGGGTGACGGAGGTGCATTTTGGCCACATTTGGCTGTTTGATGGTGATGATATACTGTCAGCCAACACAATCCACCAGGGGGATGGGGAGGGCAAGGGCTTGCCTTGGAACCAAATACGGACGGCAATTGCCAACAAAGGGCGGTTTAATGCGCTGGACGGGGGCAAAATTAACCAGCTGGCGAAAGGGGCGAAGTTGGAATATACCGTGGGCACCGGTACATTCCCCCACGGCAAAATGTTTTGGACAAAATATGCAGATTATTTGCTGGATGAATGGAACATAACCAACAACAAAGTGGAATTTACCGCCCACAGCAAAGCCCGCCTTTTGTCGGATACCACCTTTATGGGCAGCAATTTTGCGCTGGAACATATGGGGGATTTGGCAAGGCGTATCGGGCGGGAGGCTGGGGTAAACGTAATAACGCCCCATGCCATGAACACCTACCCACGCTTTCCCGGGTTTGTGGGCAATGTAAGCCATCGCAAGGCTTTGGCCTATTTGGCAGAATTGGCATCATGCGCTATTTTTGAGGATAGGCAGGGCAATATCCATTTTATGGACTTATTGTCACCCCGGCAACCCGCCTTAGCCCCCGATTTGGACTTTGAGCAGCAGTTTGCCCCGCCCGAAATTGCACAAAACAACCGATACAACGGCATTTTGCTGACAGAGCGGATGATTAGCCTGGATGATGGCTGGCTTGCCAATGTGCAGCTGGATGTGGAAGGGTTTTTGGACATTACCATACCCTATGATGCGCCTGTGTGGCTTACGCCCGCCATTACAGTAAACACAGGGTTTAGCTTGCAAAATATTGAAATGCACACCATGTTTACACGCCTAAGGGTGGTGGCAATGGCGGGGCCACGGTGCAGGTGCGGGGCTGGCGATGCACACTTCTTACAAACCAAAACTTTTACCCCGCCCCTTGGAAACAGGCGGATGAGGAAGAGCGGCCATATGCGGTGGATTTACCCATGTTTATCACCAATGCGGTGCATATTGATAGCGTGCGCCACTGGTTTTTAACACGCAAATTTCAGGTTTTGGAGGGGATGATGAAATGCACAGCCATATGGCGGCAGCACCCCGCCACGGATTTGGGGGATAATGTGATGATACAGGTGGATGGGGACGGCAGAAAGGTGCAGGGCAGGGCGATTAGGCAAGAAATGGATTTTGCGGGGGGTGTGTTGTCCGGCAACACAAGTTTCGTAGGGTGGGGGCTTGCCCCCACCGAATAGCTTGCCCCCACCGAATAGGCTACACACAGCAAACGGCTTTCAAAATCGTGATTGACTGCGACGGGCAAAGCGTACCAAAATGCTTTTCAATGATTGAGAATGGAATTGGTATCACGTTCTTCAATGCCGTTTGCTATAATTATTGAATTGAAGCGTTTCAACAATTGCTACGTTGTTGAGGAAAACTTTTTTCACGCAAACCCCTGCGTGAAAAAACCACTGCGCAATTGTTGAAGTGGAACGTTTCAACAATTGCTACGTTGTTGGAGGAGATTTTGTATGAACACGCATATACTAACAGTGGACGACTTTTTTACATTTGAAATTTTGCAAGATTTAAGCTATGCACTTACCATAGCAGGGGCAGACCCGCTGGATTTGTCCAAGGGCATATACACCCTGCCCACGGCGGATTTTATTAATGGCATAGAGCGGCGCATAAGCCAACTGGCGGCACAAACCCCCCATTTGGATTTGCCCGCCGCAAAAACATGGCAAGGCGGTGCAGATGATGCCGCCTGGCTTAATTATAATGATGTAAACCGCTGGTTTGCCAGCCTAAAAACAATTGTAGGGGGGAATTAGAATGTTTGGAGGAGTTTTAGCAAAAGGTTTGATGGGCGGCGCAATCGGCATTGCCACATATTTATTTGGTGCAGCGGATAATTTAATGCTTGCCCTTATTGCCATGGTTGGCATAGATTTTGTGACAGGCATCATAAAAGCCGTGATGCTTAAAGAGGTTGCAAGCCATAAAATGTTTATGGGCGGGGCACAAAAGGTGGGCGTTTTCCTAATTGTAGCCGTTGCCAATTTAATTGATGGGGTGTTGGAGCTTGGCGGCGTATTGCGCACGGTAACAATTTCCTATTTTATTGCTAACGAAGGCATTTCCATGTTGGAAAATTGGGCACTTATGGGTTTGCCAATGCCCCAAAAACTGCAAAACATACTGGCGGGCTTGCAAGGCAAGGGTAAGGAATAATTTTGCTTGACGGGCGACTGGGAATTTGGTATAATGGTGATAATAAAAGAGAGGAGCGGTCAGGCTCCTCTCCCACGCATTGTCGGTTGGCTTTGCAACATTTAAGTATTATTTCTTAAAACGCCGCTTGCCTTTTCCGTTGGGGCGGCGTTTGTATTTCCTGTCAAGATAATCGGCAAGGTCAACAAATGCAACAATGCCAACAAATATCATGTCCAGAGAAAGACAAAAACATATCATAACTTCACCTCCCTTCTGTTGGAATATCCAACTTTCGGGATGCAAAGCCATACCGACCCCGCCGACCTTGGTCGGCTATGCGTAAATTACATTATATGCTAAATTTTGCTATAAGTCAACAATTACATTTGTATGTGTATATCCCCATCCTTAACGGTGATGTGGATACCATCCTTGCCGCTGCCCCCTAAAAGGGCGGCGGCAATTTTTTCTTTAACTGCCCCTTCCACAAAGCGGATAATTTCCCTTGCACCATAGGTGGCAGAAAAGCCATGTTTTGCAATAAAATCTATGGCATCATCACAGGCGGTGATGGTTATGCCACGCTCCGCCAGCCGTGCTTCCAGCATTACAATGGCTTTGCGGGCGATTTTTGTTGCCATTTCTTCATCCACGGCGTTAAATTGGATAACCTTAGTAAGGCGATTGCGAAATTCGGGGGAAAAAACCTTGTCAACCTGGGCCTTGATGGCTGCGCCGTCTTTTTTACTTTCAAACCCGATAAATGTGCGTGCCGCATCCCATGCGCCTGCATTGCTGGTCATTATCAACACCACATTGCGAAAATCCGCACGCCTGCCCAGCGTATCCGTCAGCTTACCATGGTCCATCACCTGCAACAAAGTGTTAAGGATGCCGGGATGGGCCTTCTCAATCTCATCCAACAAAAGCACGGTGGCAGGGGTTTTGTTTATGGCATCTGTCAGCATGCCGCCTTCTTCATGCCCCACATAGCCGGGCGGGCTGCCGATAAGGCGGCTTACGGCATGCTGCTCTTGATACTCGCTCATATCAAAACGGGTTAGGGGCATGTTTAGCTGTTTTGCCAGCGTACGGGCAATTTCTGTTTTACCCACGCCGGTTGGGCCCACAAAAAGCAGGCTTGCAACGGGCTTTTCGGGGTCGTTAAGCCCAAGGCGGGCGGTGGTTATGGCGGTTACAAGGGCATCAATTGCGTCTGTTTGCCCAAATACTTGGCTTTCCAGCCTTTGTTTTAGGGTTGCAAGGCTTTGCCGCTCGTCAGCGGAAATGGCGGTTTCCGGTATTTTTGCCATTTGGGCAATTGCCTTCTCAATCTCATCAATACCCACATATCTGCTTTCGCAATCCAAATTAGCATTTGCCACCATTGCCCCGGCCAAGTCCATGGCATCAATCGCCTTATCGGGCAGGCGGGCGGCATGTAAATATTTGGCGGTTAGCTTAACAGCCGCCTCCAACGCTTCGTTGCCGTATTCCACGCCATGGTATTTCTCAAAACCATCAGCCAAGCCGTGCAAAATGGCAATGGCTTCCCCTGTTGCGGGCTCGTCCACATCTATTTTTTGGAAGCGGCGGGTTAAGGATGTGGATTTTTCAAAATGCTTTTTATAATCCTCAAAAGTGGTGGTGCCTATAAAGCGCAAATCCCCATGGCTTAAAAAGGGCTTAACAATGCTGCCTGCATCCAAAGGGGCATTGCCGGATGTGCCCGCACCCACCATGGTGTGTATATCATCCACATAAACAATACTATTGCCTTTTTCCGCTATGGCCTCCAATGTATTTATCAGCCTATCCTCAAAATCCCCACGGAAGCGGGTGCCGGCCAACATCACACCCATATCTATTTGGTAAATGCTTGCATTTTTTAACTTTTCGGGCACCTCCCCATCTGCAATGCGCATGGCAAGGCCTTGCACAACGGCGGTTTTGCCCACGCCCCCATCCCCCGTAAGCACCGCATTGTGCTTGGTTTTGCGGCATAACAAAAGGGCAATGCCGTCCAGCATCTTCTCCCGCCCTATACAGGGGTCGTAATCCCCGTTTTTTGCCTTTTCTACCATATTTATGGCATATTTTTCCAAATAATCCACTGCCGGCTTTTCTTCCTTGTGTATGGGCATGCCGCAACCGCATGGGCATATATCATCATCCCCCATGCTTTCCCCATCGCCATGCAAATCCGCATAGGCACGGTAAAGGGTGCCCGGCAGCAACCCATTGCGCAACAAAACCCTTGCGGCAAAGTTGTTTGGCAGGTATAAAATGGCCACAAGCATGTCATTTAACTCAATCATATCTTTTTTATTGCGCTGTGCAGTATCCACTGCAATTTCTATCATCTCAATAAGCTCCATGGATTCTCTTGGGTTGGCATTTTCGCCCTGCTCCCTAAACCCATAACCCTTCAAATACTTATCCAAATCCGCCACAATTGCGGGCACAGAAACCATGCCGCCCCGCCCAACAACCTGCCGCCCCACATCAAACATAAGTGTGGCATACAAAAAATGCTCGGGCGTTACATGGGCGTGGCAAGCAAGCCGTGCTTCGTTTACGGCCATGGCATATATCTGCTCTGTTAAATTATCCAGTTCCAGCAAGCAAACGCACCCCCTTTATATTTACATCTAATTATTTTACCATCAAATTTCGCTAATTGTCAAGTTATTTACTATAGCGAACGCACAATCACGACTTTGAAGTGCGTTCGCTATATATATCCAAACCCCACACTTCAACAAAAATATTTTTTGCCCCCTTGCTTTTATGCCCCAACACCTGTATAATCATTAGAAAGAAAGTATCCAAGCAAGGGGGGTGGCGACATTTCGCAACAAAATATCCAAAATACCGAACCCGAGCGCAAGCAGTTGGAGCATAAAATAACCCTTCTTCAATTGGTATATAAAATTGATATTCCTATTTCCAGCACCCAGATAACCAAATTTGCGGTGGAGGAGAGCTTTATAAACTATTACCTTGTGCAGCAATATTTAGCCGAAATGGCAGAAAATGGTTATTTAGACGGGGTTAAAAGCGGCAACACCACCAGGTATACCATCACGGATGAAGGTATAAAAACCTTGGAAACCTTTGGCAGCTACATTTCCCCCCACATAAAAAGCCGCATTGCCAAATTTATAACAGAGCATCTTGGTAGCGTTAAACAAGATTTGGAAATTTCTGCCACCCATTTTTACCAGTTTGATACAGATGAATATTTTGTAAAATGCGCCGTGTATGACGAGGACCATATGTTAATGGAGCTTAACCTATCAGTGGTTAATAGGGAGCAAGCCCTGCAAATTTGCAATAATTGGAAAAACAATGTGGGCCGTGCTTATAAAGAAATAATGGAAATTTTATTAATGAACAACACACAATAAACCGAAATGGCGGGCATTGCCGCCCCATACACCAGCAACACAAACATAAGAGGGAGATGAAAAAATGCCAAAAACCATAAAAGAAGGTCTATCCTTTGATGATGTACTGCTTGTACCCGGCGCATCCGCCGTGCTGCCCAACGAAGTGTCCCTTGCCACCCAAATAACCCGCACCATCCAGTTAAATGCCCCGCTAATCTCCGCCCCCATGGACACTGTAACAGAATCTGCCATGGCAATTGCAATGGCACGCCACGGTGGCCTTGGCATTATCCACAAAAACCTTGGTATAGAAGAGCAAGCCGCAGAAGTGGATAAGGTAAAACGTAGCGAACATGGCGTGATAGTGGACCCCTTCTCCCTTTCCCCCAACCATTTTGTTTTTGAAGCGGACCAGCTTATGGCAAAATACCGCATATCCGGTGTGCCCATAACCGAAAACGGTAAGCTGGTGGGCATTATCACCAACAGGGATATACGTTTTGAAACCAACCACCAAAAGAAAATTTATGAAGTTATGACAAAAGAAAACCTAATAACTGCCCCCGAAGGCACAACCCCCGAAAAGGCGAAAGAAATACTAACTGCCGCCAAAATTGAAAAATTACCCATTGTTAATGATAAATTTGAGCTTATAGGCCTTATAACCATCAAAGATATTGAAAAAGCAATTAAATACCCGGATTCCTCCAAGGATGCCCATGGCAGGCTGTTGGTAGGTGCCGCCGTAGGTGCTAATGACGAGGCCTTAGAGCGCATAGCCGCCCTTGTGGCAAAGCGGGTGGATGTGATAACCATAGATACCGCCCACGGCCACCACATCAATGTAATCAACAAAGTGCGGGAAATTAAAGAAGCTTATCCAAACCTGCCCGTAATAGCCGGCAATGTGGCAACGGCGGAGGCTGTCCGCTCTCTAATCAAAGCCGGGGCGGATTGTGTAAAGGTGGGCATTGGCCCCGGCAGCATTTGCACAACCCGTGTGGTTGCAGGCATTGGCGTGCCGCAGATGACCGCTATAATGGACTGTGCCGAAGAAGCCGCAAAGCACAATATCCCCATTATCGCAGATGGGGGCGTAAAATTTTCGGGGGATGTGACAAAGGCCCTTGCCGCAGGTGCTTCCGCTGTTATGCTGGGCTCCCTTTTCGCCGCCTGTGAGGAGTCTACAGGTGAAGTGCAAATATATCAAGGGCGTAAATACAAGACATATCGTGGCATGGGTAGCATTTCCGCCATGGAGCAAGGCAGTAAGGACCGCTACTTCCAATCCGAAACCGCCACCCCATCCAAATTTGTACCCGAAGGGGTGGAAGGGCGTGTGGCAGTAAAAGGCCCCGTTGGCGAAACCATCTTCCAACTGTTGGGCGGCTTACGTGCCGGCATGGGCTACTGCGGCGCAGGCACGATATATGACTTGCAACAGCATAGCCAAATTGTTAAAATTACCGCCGCAGGGTTAAGGGAATCCCATCCACATAATATCTATATAACAAAAGAAGCCCCCAATTACAGCCGGGAGGTTTGATAATGCCATGTTAACAACAACACTTTCTGTAATTCTTATTTTTTCAATTGTTGTTTTGGTATTTCTCATTGCATTCACTCTATTTAGATGCGAAAGCAAGAAGAAAAACATTTTTATTTTAATGCTTATTCCCGTTATTTTTTATCAACTGGGATATTTGTTTGAAATCAACTCCACAACAGTGGAGGAGGTTTTTCTCGGGCGGCGTTTGGCTTATTTGGGTATACCCTATATAGCCCCGCTTTTATTGTTGTTTGTGGTGGATTATTTTAATATAAAGGTTAAAAAGGCGTTTGTAGCCCTTTTATTGGCCTTCCCTCTATTTATAACCTTTTTGGTGTGGACATCGGATTGGCATAATTTATTTTACGTTACCATTTGGCTGGATACAGATACCCCACTGACCATGTTTGGCCGTGAAAGCGGGCCGTTTAACCTATTAGGGCATTTGTATACCATGGCATGTTTTGCGGCAGTTATTGTATTGCTGACATACAAAAACATAAAATCGGACAAACTGGAACGCAGCGGAATGCGCCTAATGACCATCGGCACCCTGTTTGCGGTTGGCAGCAATTTAATGTATCTTGTGGCTCCATTTGGGCTTAAAATAAATTATGGTGCTGTTACTGCGCTTGTTTTTGCATTGTTCTTATGTATCAATACTATAAAATACGATATGTTTGATATACTTCCAAGGGCATCTGCACTTGCACTAAATTCCATAACCGAAGCTTTTATTCTTATAGACAGGTCAAAAAACTTCATAAACGCAAACGAATCGGCAAAAAAGCTAATCCCTTCTATGGGAAATACAAAAAACCGGCTACTTGTTGGGCTGGATGACTGGTCTATCGAACTATCCCTAGCCATAGAACAAGGGCGGATTGGGCAAGTATCCATTGCAACTGATAACGGAAAGCATTACGAAGCAAGTATAGACCCGGTTACAAAAGAGCGTGATGTTTTGCTTGGCCATATCATCATTATCAGGGATATTACTGAAAGCATTATGTTTACAAAACAACTGGAAAAACTTGCATATACAGATATGCTAACCGGGGCAATGAACAGGCAGCACTTTACCACGCTTGCAAGCACCCAATTGGAGCGGGTAAAACGGTCGGAAGAAAATGCCTTTATAATTATGTTTGATATAGACCACTTCAAGAAAATTAACGACACGCATGGACACCTTGCGGGCGACAAGGTGCTACAAGCTGTTTCCGAAAGTGTGACAGAAAACATACGCCCCTATGATTTGTTTGGAAGGTTTGGCGGTGAAGAATTTATACTGTTTGCTTTTGATATGTCCCAAAGCGATATTAAGGAATATACCGAGCGATTGCGCACAACCATCCAAAATAAACTTATCAATGTGGATGATGCAGAACTTGCAGTAACAGCAAGCTTTGGGGTGGCACAAGTTGATGATAAATTGACGCTTGAAGAGATAATTGCCGTTGCCGATAAAGCGCTTTACAAAGCTAAAAGCGAAGGGCGCAATCAAGTGGGGTGGGGGCAACGCAGGCGATAGCCAGCTGCCCCTGCCCCTGTTCGCAAAACGTATGGAATGCCCTCATAACAAGGGAGGGGGGCCGTCACCTGTCGCCTGTGTTCCCCACCCTACACTGCATCTGCAAACTTGCGGCGGATGCGCATTAGGGCATTTTCCACACTTTTCACCGTGCGCCCTGTGGTTTCGGCAATTTCGGCATAGCTCATCCCTTCCAAATAATGGGATAAAATGGCAAATTCCATTTTACTAAGCAGGCTTTCTGCTAAATGGAGCAAATCCGCCATTTCTTCCTGACCAATTATGATGCCTTCGGGCTCCTGCCCATGGTCTGCAATACCTGCAATTTCGGCATTTTCCCCGTCCATAGATACATAGGAATTTAATGGCAAATGCTTCTTACGGGAAGCATTTTTTATTGCATCCAACATTTGATTTTTAATGCAAACCGTGGCAAAGCCTGTAAAATAGGCGTTTTTGGAAGGGTCAAACTGTTTTATGGCCTTGTAAAGCCCAATCATCCCCTCTTGCACCAAATCCTCCCTATCCCCGCCCAAAATAAAATAGGAGCGTGCCAAAACCGCTACATGCCCCTTAAAACGACGTAACAAAACCTCCTGCGCATGGGTGTCCCCGTCGGCAGCAAGTTTTGCTAAGTATTCGTTATTCTTATATTCCTTCAACGCCACGCCTTCTCACAACCTCGTACATCAAAACCCCCGCCGCCACCGATGCGTTAAGGGAGCCCACAGCACCCTCCATCGGTAAAGACACCAAAAAGTCGCATTTATCCTTAATAAGGCGGCTAATTCCCTCGCCCTCATTACCTATCACCAAAGCCAAAGCCCCTGTCATATTAGCAGAATATACATTTTGCCCGTCCATATCCGCCCCAACAACCCAAATTCCCGCCTTTTTCAGCGCATCCACCGTTTGGGCAATATTGGAAACCCGCACAATGGGTAAATGCCCCGCAGCCCCTGCACTGGCACGCACAACCGCCGCCGTAATACCCACAGCACGCCGTTTTGGGATTATAACACCATCCGCACCCGATGCCAAAGCCGTGCGGATTATTGCGCCAAAGTTGTGGGGGTCAAAAATCTTATCTAAAATTATTAGGAAAGGTGATTTGCCCGCCCTTGTACATTCCACCAGCAAATGGGTTAAATTGGCATATTCAAAGGGTGGGCAAAGGGCGATAACCCCTTGGTGCTTGCCTGTTTCGCTCATGGCATCCAATTTATCTTTGGAAACCGGGGCTATCATAATGCCCATTTCACGGGCTTTTGCAACTATGGGGCGCAGGCTGCCTTCAATTTCCCCCTGCTTAACAAATATGCGATGCACCGTTTTTTCGGCCACTAACAGCTCCATCACTGCATTGCGCCCCTCAAAAAGATTGTCCGCTTCCTGCTCCCGCAGATAATCGCTGTTTACTTTGGGTTGTGCTTGTTCCGGCCGTTGTCTTTTATAGTTTTTCTTATTTTTCATCGGTATCCTCGCTCCAAATTATGTCAAATAATTCCAAAATACGGGCATTTTCTCCCCGCAAATATAAATAGCCAAAAAGTGCCTCCAACCCAGTGGCGTTGCGGTATTCCGCCATGCTGGCATTTTTTGCCTTATGGTGCGGGCTGGCATTGCGCCCCCGCCTAATCATATTGGTTTCATCCTGGGTTAATAGGGGTAAAATCCTGTAATAATCAGCACTTTGGCGCACTGCACATACCCGCTGGCTGCTTAATTTGTTAAGGGAACCCACAGGGCGGTTAGCACCTGCCACCAGCCGTGTGCGCACCAGCAGGCTATACACCCCATCCCCCACAAAAGCCAAGTTTAACGGGGAAAACTGTCCTGCATCACCAACTGTTAACCTCTCGTTAAATGCCATTTTGTTCCATCCCTTGTGTCCTTAATTTCCACGCCCATGCTTGTTAGTTTGTCCCGCAATTCATCTGCCAAAGCCCAGTTTTTAGCCTTTTTAGCCTCATCCCTTTGGGTTACCAATACCTCAATTTCACTCACATCAGCATCATTAATATTACCATCATTTTCCAGTACCACACCCAACAAATCGCACATAAAGTCCAAATCCGCCAAAAATGCGGGATTTGCAGTGTTTTCCCGCAATGCCACATTGGCATCCTTTGCCAAATCAAAAACCGCACTGATGGCGTTTGCCGTGTTCAAATCATCTGCCAAGGCATCCAAAAAAGCCTGCCGATGCGCCGTTTCCCCGTCATTACCCCATCCGGCATCAAGCAAATTGCGCCTACATTCACGTATGCGCTCCAAGCCAGCATTGGCGGCGTTTAGCAGCTCCTCACTAAAATTAAGCGGGCTGCGGTAATGTACGGACAATAGATAAAACCGTATCAGCGGATAGCCGTATTTACGGGCAATATCCCGCACAAGGAAGAAGTTTCCATCGCTTTTTGCCATTTTTTGGTTATCCACCAGCAACATGCCATTGTGCATCCAATAATTGGCAAAAATCCCACCTTCCGCCTCGCTTTGGGCAATCTCATTTTCATGGTGGGGAAACATCAAATCCTCGCCGCCACCGTGTATATCCACCGTTTGCCCCACATATTTGCGTGCCATTACGCTGCATTCGATATGCCATCCGGGGCGGCCCCAGCCCCAAGGGCTCTCCCAAGCGGGTTCGTGGGGTTTTGCCGCCTTCCACAGCACAAAATCCGATGTGCTGCGCTTGTCGGGGTTAACATCAACCCTTGCGCCCGCCTCCAAATCATCAATATTTTTTTTGGACAATTTGCCGTAATCAGTGGCTTTGCGGGCATCAAAGTACACTGTGCCTTTCACCTCATAAGCAAAGCCCTCGCCCAGCAAAAAGCCCACTAAATCAAGTATTTCATCAATTTCTTCGGTAACGCGGGGATAAAAATTAGCACGCCTAATATTTAACCCATCTATGTCTGTAAAAAACTCCTCAATATATCGTTCCGCTATATCAGTATAATTAATATTTTCTTCATTAGCTTTATTAATAATCTTATCATCAATATCCGTAAAATTTTGCACAAAAGTAACCGTAAATCCCGTAAATTCAAGGTATCTGCGCAATGTATCAAAAACCACATAAGGGCGGGCATTGCCCATATGGATAAAATTGTAAACCGTGGGGCCGCAAACATAAATACCCACATTGCCCGGTTTTATGGGCACAAAGCCCTCTTTTTTGCGGGTTAGGGTGTTGTATATTTTCATTTAATCACCTTCTCAATCAAAGCTACGGCGTGGGCGGCCATGCCCTCGCCAGTGCCAACAAAGCCCATGTTTTCAGTGGTTGTGGCCTTTACGCTAATGCAATCAACATCCACACCCATGGCGGCAGCAATTTTTTCTTCCATTTGGGGGATAAACCCTGCAAGTTTAGGCTTTTGCGCCGATATGGCAGCATCCACATTTATCAGGCGGTAATCCAAATTCTGCAACTTATTGTATACATTTTTCAACAAGATAAGGCTGGAAATACCCTTAAATTCAGGATTATTGTCGGGAAAAAGTCGGCCAATATCCCCAAGGCGTGCCGCCCCTAAAAGCGCATCAATTACGGCATGGGTTAGCACATCCGCATCCGAATGCCCCAAAAGTCCAGTTTCATGGGGTATTTCCACGCCGCCCAAAATCAACTTGCGACCCTCCACAAGCCTGTGGGCATCATATCCAATTCCAACACGCACAAAATCACCTCATCACAGCATTATACCACACAAACCCCCTCTTGACAATCCTATTTTTTCATTGTAAAATAAAAGAAAAAGGCTGGCATATATGAGTAAAACTAATAAATTATATTATAGCGACCCCCATAAAGGGCGATTTACCACAAAAATAACGGAAATTAGGAAAAAAGGCGGCTTGTTTTTGGTCGCACTTGAAGATACCGCATTTTATCCGGGCGGCGGCGGGCAGCCCTGTGATACCGGCACTTTGGGCGACATACAAGTGGTGGATATTAGTCAATCTAATGGCACCATCTACCACCATTTGACAGAAGAGCCGGCAACTACTGAAATAACAGGCGTTGTGGACATTTCACGCCGCTATGGCTTTATGCAAAACCATACAGGCGAGCATATTCTGTCAGGTTATGCCAAAAGTCGATTTGACGCTACAAATGTGGGCTTTCATATGTCGGAGCGGGGCTTTACCATGGATTTAGACAAGCCACTGACCCCCGACCAAGTGCAAGAGTTGGAAGAC
>WRAX01000038.1 GCA_009779935.1 Defluviitaleaceae bacterium
ATTAAAAAACCCCCGACAAGCATTTGTCAGGGGTTTTGTTTTTAATTATTGGTTCTCAATAATCCTTAAAAAGTGGCTAAACACAGTGGCAACTTCCGCTCTCGTTGCCAGCCCTTGCGGGTCAAATGTTTCATCAGGCCTGCCGCGCACAATGCCTGCCGCCTGCACAATGCCCACAGACGGGGCAGCCCAATAGCTTATCAAATGCTGGTCAACAAAATGGCGCATGTAGTTAACCGGCAGGCTAATCTCCAAATGGCTGGCATACAGGTCTATCAAAACCGCCATTTGCTCCCTTGTAATGGGTTGGTTTGGCGCAAAAGTGCCATCACCCATACCCGAAACAATATTGTTGGCATAAGCCCACTGCACAGGTGCAAAGTACCACGCACCCGCCGCCACATCACTAAACACAGGGTTTGTACCCGCATAAGCGGCAAGGTTTACCCCTTGGTGGTTAGCAAGCACCTGCACAAACATGGCACGGCTCATGGGTATATGCGGCTCAAATATACGGTAGGCAGTTCCGTGGAAAAGCCCTTCCAACGCAACAATGGTCACATACGGATGGTACCATGTGCCATAAGCCACATCATCAAACAACATATGGGCGCAAATTTCCCGCTCCGGTGCTGGTGGTGCTTGCTCCGGCGGGGTTGGCTCCGGCTCGGTTGGTGTTGGTGGTGCCTGCTGCGGTGGCTGTGGCGCTGGCACAAACCCACCGCCGCCCGGTGGTGGTGCCGGTGGATCCGGATCCGGTGGTTGTTGTATTTGAGCAAAAGTTGCTGTAACATTAAGCGCGCCGCCTGCCGTAAGGGTGATGTTAGATGGCATATTGGTCAAATTAGCCCCATTATGGACGATAGACCAAGATTGTAACTGCCAGCCCGCTGCCGGGGTAATGGAGAGGGTGTGTGAGCCAACAGCTACATTAGCAGTTGCCGTACCCACATTAACTTGCGCCAGCGCATTGCCAAGCGCAATCGAACCCTGCCCGGATACGACTTGCAAGCTAACCGCACTATGCTCAGGTGGCGGCGGTGGTATTTCGGTAAAAGTTGCTGTCACATCAAATGTGCCATTGGGGGTAAGGGTAACATTTGCAGGTATGCTGTCCAAAGCCACACCATCATGGGTGATAGCCCAGCTTTGCAACTGCCAGCCCGCCGCCGGTATAATAGCAAAGGTATGCAAGCCCGCAGGCACATTGCCCGTAGCCGTGCCCGCATTAACCTGCGACAATACCTCGCCAAGTACGATAGAGCCCTGCCCGGCTGCAACATTTAAGTTGGCATCGGCAAAACCTTGGGCAAACACAGCCGTTATCAAAGCTTCATCACCACTGCCCAAAACAAGTTCGTTCTGAACAACTCCGTTTACTTTAATCTCCAAACTTTCCAATACGTGCCCGATATAAGGGGTTGCCACAACATTACGAACTATGTAGCTTGGCACAACTTCAAAATAAGCAGGGTTAGCCACGCTACCCCATCCGGCCGCAAAAACACTTCCGCTACCCACTGTCACTACCTTCAAGTTGGCATGGGTAAAAGCAAAAACATCATCACCCAAATCACCAACATGCCCAACGCTTATGCGCCCAAAAGGCACGGCTATTCCATGGGAAGGGCCATAATCACTCACATTACCTGCAATTTCACTATTTATGATATGTATATGTCCTTGTTGGCCATAAAACACATCTGCCAAAATAGCCCCGCCAATAGGGGAAGAATTGCCCACGATGCTCACATCATACAACACAATGCGTGCCATGCCCCTTGTCATATCCACAAAAGGTGACGGGTGCGGCGTTGTGCTGTTGGAGCTTCCTAAAAGCCGAATAGCACTGGCCGTAAACCCTGTAATTCCACCACCACGCATATACAAGCTACCATCAAACAACAAATCAATGCCGGTAGAATGGGTATTTGCACTTACCAAGAAAAGGTGGTAAAGATTTATATCAGCAATTGCAGTAAAGGGTGAACTTCCAACAAAAAGTGTTAGTGTGTGTCCGTTGCCGTTTATAGTAACGGGATGCTCTATAAAAATTCCTCGGGTGATATCAAAATCCTCCCTTATGTCAATAACTGCCTCTCCTGCCTGAAGAGCCGCAATAAGCCCCTCTTGGTCTGTGACTTCGACAGCCGCCGGGGCAAAACCAAAATCCCCCAACGCCAAAACCGAGCCAAACTGAATGGTAGCACAAAACGCCACAAAAACGGCCAGCACCCGCCGCCAAACCCTTGTGGTTTTCCTCATACACATCAACCCCTTCAGTAAAATTTTTTCAAATTAATATTTGATTAGGTTAATTGTATGCTTTTCCCTGCCCCATGTCAATACCTTTTTGTAAAAATATTGTAACATTTCCCATGCAAGGCCATTGGGCAAGGTCATTTCCGGCACATTATACCCCCTGTTAAGCACGAGAATATGGCTAAAAGAATCACTGCAAAATGGAAAAAAATGCTTGACGGGGTTTAAGGTTAATGTTACAATATTGTTACTGGCATTTTGCAATGGTGTAGGTTGGATTTGCTGGTCACAAAGCCCCCTCGGGTGCACACGCAGGCGGCTTACATATCAGCGTTTCCAATCCCTATTAGCAAAGGCTTGTATCACAAGCACCCCACACGATTTATTCGGTTTGGTGTAATTCCGATACAAACCTAAGCCAAATCCAGCAAGGGAGGAAACTTCTATGAAAAAGTTCAAAAAGGCATTCAGGCCAGTTCTTG
Organism: Defluviitaleaceae bacterium; assembly: GCA_009779935.1. Taxonomy (GTDB): domain Bacteria; phylum Bacillota; class Clostridia; order Lachnospirales; family WRAX01; genus WRAX01. The sequence continues at coordinate 2,745 of WRAX01000038.1, forward strand.
CAAGTCTGCTTGCCGCAACCCTGTCCCTCTCCTTATTCAGCCCGGCAATCGCCGTGGCAGAATCGCTCGATGTCAATGTTAACGAGGCACAGCTTTCATCAGCTTTGTCCAACACCCAGCAAAGGCCCGCAACTGATGCCTTTGACAATCTTCCAACCCTATATTCAGAAGAAAATTTAGAGATTTTGACCATGGCATGGTCCCCAACCCTTGGCGCAATTGGTTTTGAAGGCCATTACGCCCTAACCGGAGACCCCAACCAGATTTTGGAAGTTGCCGTAACCTTTAACACCCCGCCGGCAGTTGCCCTGCGCCTTTTAGGCGAAATTGGCCACCAAGGCGGCAGAAGCTTCGGTTACGTTTCAGCAGCTTTAGAAGCCCACGCAACCTTCCAAAACTCCCTAAACAGCATGGTTGTGCCCTTTGGCGCAAACAACTTCATGCAAATCGATGGTTGGCACCACAGCCTGTTTAACGGCGTGTTTATGACCGTTTCAGCGGACATGATACCTGTTTTGGCAGCTCTTGAAGGTGTCCACTCTGTTGCCCCTGCCCCACGCTTCTCATCCGCAAATACCTTGGAAGCTGTTGGTATGGATTTTGTAGCAACAGAACTTGGTTACATAAACCCACAAAGCAACATACGCCCGGCTATTGACTATTTCATGGAAACCACATTGGAAACCCTTGAAATTCAAGAAGTTTGGAATATGCTTGCCGCCGATGGCAACACCCAACCGGGCTATGGCCTGCGCATTGGTGTTCTTGATACCGGTATCGACTACTGGCATCCTGTATTCGAAAACTCCTTCTGCCCAACACTTGGCAGGCAGCGTGGTACAAACTTTATCCCGCAATTTTCCGCCATCGGTGTACAATCTGGCCCGGTGGATCCTGATGATATTATGGAGCGCAGGCCGTACCAATTCGGCTTTACAAACGCAGGTGCTACCAGCCATGGTACCCACGTTGCAGGCACTGTTGCCGCAATTGCTCCATATGCCACATTATACCACTATCGTGTACTTTCAGGCTCTACCCCATTCACCATCATCATTGCCGGTATGGAAGCGGCACATGCCGATGGTATGGATGTTATGAACCTGTCCCTGGGTGCGGATTATCCATCCCCATTCGGTGGCGGCCCTGCCGCTTTGAACCTGGCATCTTTGGACGGTGTAACCGTTGTTGTTGCTGCCGGTAACGCAGGTGCGCACAATTACATGCTTGTAGGCACCCCCGGCACAGCTTCCCTTGCTATCACTGTTGGTTCCGGCCAACGTGGCGGCCTTGGTCATCTGTCCATGGGCACAACCGAAATGCTTGTAAATGGCGACCCCGCTTGGCATCAATTAGAAGGTATTGCCTTTGGTTTTAGCGATGCTTATTTAGAAGGCTTTACCAACTATACCTATCTTGGCTTGCGTAATGCAAACGTAATGCCCGGCACAGCTGCCTTTGATGCTTACATAGCAGCCATAGAAGCAGAACTTGGCGGCGACTTAACCGGTCAGCTGGCAGTTTTCACCCGTGGTTTTGACTTTACAGCAATGCGTGCCATGGCACTTGCCCTAAACGCAGCAGGCTGGGCGGTTATCGACAACCGTGCACCAACTGCAGATGGCGCATTGTGCTCCCCAACTTTTAATATGACCACAGCAGGCGTTGGCGGCCAAAACGTTATCCCTAACTTTATCGTGCGCCAAGCTTATGCAGGCTTGTTTAGCCCCCGTTATGAAAGCGGCACGCTAACATTTGAAAATATCGCATTGGAATATATTTCGTTGCCGGATAATATCAGCACATTCTCCGCACGTGGTCCTGTGCGCTACACAACCCATCTAAAGCCCGATATCGTAGCACCGGGTGATAGAATTGTTTCTGCAATCCCATCCTTTGTTGTGGACCCATCCTTGGCACCCGGTGCAGGCCATCATGATTTTGCCTTCCAAACAATGGGCGGCACATCCATGGCATCCCCGGCGGTAGCAGGTATTGCAGCACTTATGTTGCAAAACAACCCAAGTTTGGAGCCGCATCAAGTTAAAGCTTTGATGATGAATAATGCAATCCCGCTAACCGGCACACCATCAGCCGCCGTACAAAACACCAATGGCGGTGCGTTTTACAGTGTGTACAATGTGGGCGCAGGCTTCATCCACCCTGTAAATGCTTTCCATGCCGGCATCACCTACGCAACAACCGAAATTTATTCACCCATCGGCGGTGATAATTTTGCAGGCGGGATATTTGATTATGCCACAATGGCATCCCTATCCTTCGGCATCGTACCAGCCGGCCAAAATACCAGTGGCGATTTGGTTGTAACATTCAACAACACCAGCGACACTTGGACGCATACCCACAGCTTTAACGGCAACCACACAGGCGTTACCCTTAACCTTGTAGAATCTACCGCAAATTCCTTCACATTTAACTTAGCTTTCGGCACAAATGCTGCTGCAAATGCTTATTTTGAAGGTAATATCATCTTCGATAATGGCAATGGCCACCAAATTACCATGCCATTTGCCGCCTTTAACCAAGATGCTGCAGCACAGCGTTTCAGCATCAACCCCAACCTTAGCGGTGTGCGCCGCCCAATCGTTTCCAACTTTATCCGTTGGGATGATACTTATCCGGAGCACAGGCATATCGGCGGTAACCCACTTGCCGTAACCGCTTCCAACACAGCAGCTTCCATCATCCATATTGTGGACAATGTTGCAGAAACAGGCACACAAAATTTTGCCTTATACGCACGTGTTGGCAATACCTTTGCCCGTATGGGTAGCCATAACGCAATCCCTGTAAACAGCACAATTAACCTAACCAACTTTATCAACATAAACACCCAATCAGGTATTTTGCCGGCCGGTGTGTTTGAAGTGTATGTACGTGTTGGTTCAGGGGCTACCGAATTCTTCGGGCCAATGGGCACCCATAACCGTTTTGTGGTAACCCCGGATCGTCCAACAATCACATTTGACGAAACCACCTTCTACTTCGAACCAGGTGACGAATCTATCGTAATCAGCGGCCAAATCAACAGCGCAGGCCACAACACTGCAATCGCACAAGATGTGCGCTACATTGCTTCGGTTGCCGGCAACATCTTCCCAACCGACTGGCCATTTGACTATTTCTACACCCTTAACCAAATCACCTTCAACGGCGGCACTACTTGGATGAATCTTCCCGAAGATGCCATTGATTGGGATACAGGTGAATTTGCTGTAAACGTTACATTCGCAAGCGGCGTGCCTGCCGGCACATTCCAAATGCGCTCTGTGGAAGGTTACGGCATGGGCAATGGTACAATTGATACCTTTGGCTCCAATATATCCATCCTTACCAACTTTACCATTGCACAAGAAGTAACCGGCGGCCGCAAAGTAACCTTTGCAGCAGGCAATAATGGCACAATGCGTGCTTACAACATCTCCGGCACAACCCCTGTGGAAATCGCCAGCGGCGCACGTGTACCTGTTGGCACGGATGTATTGTTTGTAGGCGTGCCAAATGCAGGCTACCAAGTACAGGATTGGACCTTGGCATTTGGTGCACAACCACTAAGCGGCAGTGCTTACGAAGCCGCAGCACCATTTAACGGCGCAGGCAACGGCGAAGCTGGCTTGCCCACCTTCACCCTGCGCAACATCGCTTTTGACCATCATGTAACCGTCACCTTCTCCCCACTACCAGCCGAAACATTGCGTCTGTATCTTGACACTATCGGCGGCGGTACAATCTACCAAGTTGTAGATGGGGATTATGTAAGCCTTGCCGGTTATGACTACATCTATGTACCTGTTGATACCGACCTTGCCTTTGCAGCCGTAGCAGACACAGGCTACATCCTATCCGGTTGGGATTTCGACATAACCTTGATAGACCCGGCAAGCAACGCACCAAGCCCCAACAGATTTAACATCAACCTACCGGCCTTCCTTGTAGGTGAAGTTGAATACGCAACCCTAACCGCCATCTTTGTAACAGCACCAACCGGCGGCGGCTCACCACCCCCACCCCCATATATCGCCCCACCAGACTGTGAGCCAAGCCCGGGAATAGAAGCACCAGACTATCAACCAGCTCCAGAATTACCACCAACACCGGAGCTACCAGTAGAAGCTCCACCCACAACGCCAACCCCACAACGCCCACAACGCCCCACCACACCACCCACCATCGATATACCATCCTTTGGCGTAGCTTTACCACAAACCATAAACAGATAACACCGCAAGGCGGGGGCAACGCAGGCGTAAGCCGGCTGCCCCCGCCTTTTTTATTATGCAGGACAGTTAAAAAGACAAGTTTATTGTTGCAATTTTAGCGGGAAAGAAGTATAATTACCAAGAGGTGAATACTATGAAAAAATTAGCATTAATAAGCGTATCAGATAAAACAGGTGTAGTAGATTTTGCCGCAGGGCTTACCCGCCACGGCTTTACAATAATTTCCACGGGCGGCACATTAAAAACCTTGCAAGATGCAGGCATTTCGGCAATAGAAGCATCCGAAATCACAGGCTTTCCCGAATGTTTGGATGGCCGCCTAAAAACCCTGCACCCCCACATCCACGGGGGCATCCTCGCCCGCAGGGATATGCCCCATCATATGGACTTTTTGGCAAGTGCAGGCATCGATACAATCGACTTGGTTTGTGTCAACCTATATCCCTTCAAACAAACCATCCGCAAAACTGACGATTTGGCACAAATAATAGAAAATATTGACATTGGCGGACCCGCCATGTTACGTTCTGCCGCTAAAAATTACGATGCCGTAACCGTTGTTGTGGATGCGGATGATTATAGCAGCATTATTGCCGGGATGGAGTTGGAGTTGGAGCAAAACAGCGGCACCACTACAACAGATTTGCGCTTTAAGCTTGCCGCAAAGGCCTTCGCCCACACAGCGGGTTATGATGCCATGGTGGCAGGCTATTTGGGTAATTTGACAGGGGCAGAAGCCTTCCCGGACACAATAACCCTAACCTACGAAAAACAGCAGGGCTTAAGATATGGCGAAAACCCCCACCAAAACGCCGCCTACTACCGGGAAATTATCCCGGGGGCAAGCGATTTGGTAAACGCCAAACAAATCCATGGTAAGGAATTGTCCTTTAACAATATAAATGACACCCATGGCGCATTGGAACTGCTAAGGGATTTAGGCGCAAAACCCGCCATTGTAGCGGTTAAGCACGCAACCCCCTGCGGCGTTGGCACCTGCAATAATTTATTGGGGGCATGGCAAAAAGCCCATGATGCAGACCCAATCTCCATCTTCGGGGGCATTATAGCCGCCAACCAGCCGGTTGATGCGGATGTGGCAACAGAAATAAACAAAATCTTCGTAGAAATTGTAATAGCCCCCGCCTTTACCCCTGCCGCATTGGAAATTTTAACGGCTAAGAAAAATATCCGCCTGCTTACCCTTAACGCCGCCAAATCCACAGGCGGGTTGGATATTAAGAAAGTAAGCGGCGGCCTGTTAATACAAGATGCAGATGATGCCGCAAACCTAACCCCCACCTTTGTTACCGAAAAACAACCCACCACCACCGAAATGGAAGATTTGCAACTGGCTTGGGTTTTGGCTAAACATGTAAAATCCAATGGCATTGCCATTGTTAAAAACGGGCAAAGCCTGGGGCTTGCAGGCGGGCAGGTAAATCGCCTATGGGCAACCCAACAGGCCTTGGACCATGCCATACAATTTTTCGGTGCAGATGCCCTAAAAGGTGCAGTTATGGCATCCGATGGCTTTTTCCCTTTTGATGACTGTGTAGCCCTGGCAAACGCAGCAGGCATAACCGCCATAGCCCAACCCGGCGGCTCCCAAAACGACCAGGCTTCCATAGATGCCTGCAACAAAGCAGGCATTGCCATGGCAACCACAGGCATCCGCCATTTCAGGCATTAACAATCGAGGGGGGCTAATTTACCAATTTACGCCATACCAAACGAACTTATCGAACGCCGGGTATTTCAGTTGCAGTTGTTGCGGGAGATGAAACCCACGGGCGCAGGGCGGGGCAAAGCATGTAATAGCCAACTGCCCCACCCCTGCCCGCAAAATGTGCAAAATGCCCCCGCCCTACATTAAAAATCGAGGTGACAAAAAATGCTCGATATCTCCCTAATCGGCACCGGCGGCATGATGCCCCTGCCCCATCGCCACCTATCATCCCTTCTAATGCGTTACGAAGGGCGGCTTATTTTAATTGATTGTGGCGAGGGTAGCCAAGTTACCCAAAAACAGCTGGGCTGGGGCTACAAAACCATCGATGCCATCTGCCTAACCCATTTCCACGCCGACCATGTGGCGGGCCTGCCCGGCCTGCTGCTTTCCATCGCCCATTCCGAGCGCACACAAGCCCTTACAATAATCGGACCCGCAGGCGTTGCCCATATTGTAAAAAGCCTTTGCGTAATCGTCGGCGAGCTTCCCTTCGCCCTCAATTTTGTAGAAATTCCAAAAGATGGTTTTACGGGCTTTAAGGTGCCCCTAACAAACTTCCACCTATCCGCCGCCCCCGCCCTGCACAACTGCCCCACCTTCGCCTTTCGGGTAGATATTCACAGAAAAGGGCGTTTTGATGCAGAAGCCGCCAAGGGGCATGGCATACCCCTGCAATTTTGGAACAAGCTGCAAAAAGGCCAAGTTGTGGAGTATGAAGGGCAAACCTTCACCCCATCCATGGTTATGGGGGAGGATAGGAAGGGGCTTAGCGTGTCATATATAACCGACAGCCGCCCCCCAAAGTGGATACCCGACTTTATTAAGGGCAGTGACCTTTTTATATGCGAAGGGCAGTATGGTGACGAAGCCCTGCTGCAAAAAGCCAAAGCCCACCGCCATATGATATTTTCGGAAGCGGCCACAATGGCACGTGCAGGCAATGTGGGCAAAATGTGGCTTACCCACTTTTCCCCCGCCCTGCAAAACCCTAAGGATTATTTGCAAAACGCCCGCAAAATCTTCCCCAAAACCTATGTGGGATACGACCGAATTACAGAAACCCTAAATTTTGAAGACAACACAACGTAGGGTGGGGGCTTGCCCCCACCCCTTTCTATTGCACAGCACATAGCCCCACCCACATAACAGTTGATGATATTGGCGTATAGCGAACGCACTTCAAAGTCGTGTTTGTGCGTTCGCTATAGTAATAACCACTCCCCCACACATCACAATAACCGAGCCGAATCCGCCCTGTTATACAAAAACTTCCAAATATTAATATGGTTCTGGCACAGCTCCGCTTTGTACTGGGTGCGGTGCACCGAGCCATTCACCTCAAAAAGCTTTAACTGGTGGGTTCTGCGGTCAATACCAATATCCAAGCCAAGCATGGTTAGCGGGCTTTTATAGTATCTTTGCAGCACCCTGGGCAAGGTGTAAGCAAGGCGGGAAATATCCTCATAAATCCCCTGCCAGGCACCCCCAAATTCACTTTTCAAAAAATTAACAGGGTAAAAATTTGCATTGCCCCCCACCCCGGTGTTGGACACAAGCCCGCCCGCATTGCCTATCCGTGGTATGGGCGTAAGCCCCACCCATTTGCCGTCTCCATTCTCGCCGCCCCGCATCATATAAACCCGTATATCAAAAGGGTTACCCGCCAATGTGCGGGAATGGACATACTCTTGCAAAATAAACTTTTGCTGCTTAAATTCCCGTTCTTTTTCCAACAACTGCTCCATGGTTAAAGTTTCTGTTTTATCCCCCAACTGCAAACGGAAAAGGGGGCCTAAGCGGGAAATTTTCCGCACCCCCCGCCCAAAGGAGCTGTCATCGGGTTTAACCACAATTTCTCCGTATTTTTCTATCATCTCTAAAATAGCAATATCTTTCATCTGGTAGGTTTGTGTAAAACTGCCGCTAAGGGGCGTGCCCTGCAAAATCCTTGATACTTTGGTTTTGCCCCCCAAATTTACCCAAGTGGTTATAATACCCGCCTGCCTAAGCTGGTCACGCACCCCAAAATCCTTCCATGTACGGGAATCGGATATAATATCAATCTCCGAAAAGGGCGTAAGTTTTTCCACAAAATCACCCTTGCCCACATCCCAATATTCTCCTAAAATGGTTTGGTTTTCCAAATCCACATTATCCTCAGCAAAATTAAAAAAATCCATGCCGTGCATCATGGCAAGCCCGTGCATTACGGGCATCCAGCGTTCCCGCTTATCCCGCTCTCTCTTAAATCCTACTTTCATTGTTCATCACCTTTAATTATTGTAACCTATCCATGCATAGTTGTCAATACGCATGGCATAAATTCCTCTTTGCTACATAAAATATCATATTCTGACAAGGATGTGATAAAATGACCTTAAAAACCTTAGCACTAACCCTAACCCTTGCCATGCTGCCCCATCTACACCCCATTATAACAGAAACCCCCATACACGCCCAAATAACCCAAAACGGGTATGTTTATGCAGATAAAACCCTGCGCAAACCCATAACAGAAGTTTTCGCAGGGGGCATAGTGGAAGTTTTGGAAGATTATTCCGAAGCTGTATACAAAATTAAAACAACGGACCACACGGGCTGGGTTTCTGCTAAATTGCTGCTAATAAGCCCCGAAACACCAACAGACAAAAGCAAACCAACCCCCCGCCAGCTGGAAAGCTTCGTAAATGCGGGTGGCTACAAAAGCCCCACAAACCACCTTGTGCTGGTGGATATAAACCGCCAAAAAACCCACATTTTTCAAGGCGAGCAGGGTAATTGGGTTTTGGCACAGTCCTTTTGCTGCTCCACGGGCACAAACAAATCCCCCACCACCCGTGGCATATTTACCCTAACCACCCGTGGTGACTGGTTTTACAGCCACCGCCTGCACAGCGGCGCCAAGTATTGGATACGCTTTAACGGCCACTACCTTTTCCACTCCACCCCCATGGATGAAGGGGGCAAACCCCTTGCAGGGGAAAATATAGTGGGCGAAAAACGCTCCAACGGCTGTGTGCGCCTGCTTTTACCCGATATTAAGTGGATTTATGATAATGTGCCCGATGGTACGGTGGTTGTAATCATCTAATACCAATTCCAATTCGAAACATGGAAAAGGATATTTTGAAAATCGCAGGTTTCAGTGCGTTTTCAAAATGTGCTTTTCCATGATTGAGAATGGAATTGGTATATACTCAAACAACCCCAAAACAGTATCAGAAAACGCAGGATTTTTATTCGATTGCAAGGAGCGAGGTTCCGTGCATACCCAGAGGTATGTGCGGGTTCTTGGGACGCAGTAAATCG
>WRAX01000039.1 GCA_009779935.1 Defluviitaleaceae bacterium
AGTCCCAGCCACTATACCTCCAATAACACTAAATACATGGGACGCTATAATGGATTCTTTAGAATTGGGTCATTTGGGAATCCCAATAGGTAATCCAACCAGAACAGGATATCACTTCATGGGTTGGTATCTGGATGCAGACTTTACAGTAGCGATTACAGAAGTATTCCGCATGCCAGCAAGAAATGCCACCCTCTACGCCAGATGGGAAATTCATTAAGTGAGCCATTTAATGCCACCACCAAAGAAGGCTGCTTAATGCGTAATAATCTGCTTTCGTTTGCAGAATTTGAGCGTGAAACCGTAGCGGAGCGCATGAAAGATGCCTGCAATACAAGGGCAGCAGAAACAGGCTTTTACCAAGTGTTAATAAAAGTGTTAAATATTTGAGCGTGGACGGCTCATATAAACCCTTGCTATCCGACACAAAAACGGCGGCAAGTATACGCCGTGTGCCTGTGCTGGATGAGATACAAGAGCTTTTGAGGGAACACATACAAGCCGTTACGCAAACCACAAACATTTTTACAATCGGCGTCGATTTCCTGTTATTCCCATCTGCGGCGGGTACATACAGGGAGCAAAACAACTTTCGAGAAGCGTACCAACAGCTTTGTAATAAGCTCGGTATCACCAAAGGGAATACAATCCATAGCTTGCGGCACACCTTTTGCACCATACTCGCACAGCAAGGGGTTTCCCTGCTGGATGCAAGCCGCTTGATGGGGCATAGCAATGTGGGTGTTACAGCAAATACATATAGCTATGTTACTGAAAACGACAAGAAGAACGCTGTGCGGAAACTGGCGGCATATTTCGCATAGAGGATTAACGCACCCACAAGCAACTTTAACACACTTTTTAACACAAAAGTTTTGCATAGCGATAACGGAACGCAAAACAAAAACCGCTCCAGTTCAACGCTTGGGGCGGTTTTTGCTTTGCCATGAAATGCCGTAAGTTATTCCCGAAGAACAAGGTGGGCAAATTTATTACGGCTATTGCCATGACTCAAAAAGAGAAGCCCGATACCGAAATGGAAAGTATCAAAACGGATATAATCCACACAGAAGCTGAAATCCGCAAGTTGATGGCAAAACTGGCTGATGCTAATTTAGCCAAGATTATGCTTAATGTCGTTTACCTTTCTGACGAGAATGGAATCGACATTAGATTCGCAGTATAACTGGGTTTATGGTGTGTACATAGGAAATCCGGTATCAAAAGCGAAAAGCAACAAGCCTAAACAGACCTGCCGCTCTACCGTATTTACCACAGCAAGCGTCGGGTCGCACTCCTGCGTTGCCCTGATTGTGCTGTAGTAAGATTATTGACAGAACATTTTGGGGTTAAACCATTTACACAGTTTATTTTACACTTCCTGCTAATGTTTATTAACAATTGTTAGGTTTTTAACATTTTTATCGCTTCATTTAACAAAACAATGTCCCTCTTTTGTATAAATTTAACTATCCCTGCTTCTCTTTCATCTCTTGCACTTATGTTTTGATTTATTATAATTTCTAATGCTTCATGTATGTTATACCAATGCACTTGGGTTTCTTGGTCTATTTCTTCCTGCGTTAAATGAAGAAGCCCCTTTTCTCCTTTTGTTTTGGCGATAAAACACGAAGATGCACCCGACCAATTATATATCAAACTATTTTCTTCGATTATCCCAAGCTCGCATACTATATCGATATAACAACCTGTTTCCTCTTGCATTTCCCGCGCCAACGCTTGCTGCATCGTTTCGCCAACGTCAATACCACCTCCAGGAAGTGTATAAAAATTAAGTTTTTTCAGATATAAAACCGCTACTAAATTATTATCGTCTAAAAGCACGGCCCGAGCAGCTTTATATGGTTCTTCATAATTATGTCCATCAATGCCAAAAAGCTCTTTATCTGTGATTTGTTTTAATAAATTCATTTTACACTCCTTCGCCTAATATAAATTTTCCGCATGTACCGCACTCGTTGTGGTACATAAGTGCGCCCTTGTTCTGTTTTCATTCAGCCAGTGAAATATTTTACACAGCTTTGGTGTGTTGTGATGAAATAATGACTATCAGATGCCCTTTTGTTTCAAACTCTCGAAATTCACGGAAATAACTTCTTTAGATTGAGGGATTTAGGGGAGATATTGGGTTTCAATGTTGGTTGGGACAGCACAACCAACACCATCTTGATAACAACTCCATAATATAACATCAGGGCCAAGTTATTCACTGCGGAAACTTGGTAGCGAGCACACATTGTCTTTCTAAATACAATGTCCTTCATTGTAGCATAAATGGGCAATTTTCACAAGGGCTTGTGAAAATTTTTGGATTATGTTATAATCGACAAAACAAGAACGGCATAGAAAGGGGTAGCCCTTATTTACACAGCATTATACAGAAAACTGCGCCCAACCACCTTTGCAGACGTGGTGGGGCAGCGGCATATTGTAAAAACTTTAACAAACCAAATAATAAATGGGCGCATTAGCCACGCTTATCTTTTTTGCGGCGTGCGGGGTACAGGCAAAACCAGCTGCGCCAAAATTTTTGCCCGCACGGTAAATTGCGAAAACCAGCAAGATGGTGAAGCCTGCGGCACTTGCCCGCCCTGCATTGACATTGCACGTGGTGCAAGCCTTGACGTGGTGGAAATTGATGCCGCCAGCAACAACGGCGTGGATAATATCCGGGATTTGCGGGAAGAGGTGCGCTATCCCCCCAACGGCAAATACAAAGTGTATATTATTGACGAGGTGCATATGCTTTCCACAGGCGCATTTAACGCCCTGTTAAAAACGCTGGAAGAGCCCCCACCCCATGTGATTTTTATTTTAGCCACCACCGACCCCCAAAAAATACCCGCAACCATCCATAGCAGGCTAATGCGCTTCGATTTTCACCGAATTAGCCAGCATGATATGCGGGAGGCTTTGGCGGGATATATGGCAGAAGAGGGTATTAATATTTCGGGGGATGCGCTGGATTATGTTGTGCAAATTTCCGACGGGGGCATGCGTGATGCCCTAAGTTTACTGGATAGACTGGCAGGGCTTTATTTTGACCAAGAAATTACCTTGTCATCAGCTTTAGAAGTTACGGGAAGTATGAGCCAAGATGTGTTTTTTGACCTATTTAACGCCCTGGTGGAAGGCAACACAACCGCATCCCTTGCAATTATTGAGGATATTTCCGCCAAAGGGCGGGATTTTGCCCAGTTTGCCGAAGAATTTCTTGGCCACTTGCGCAATATGATGATAAATGCCGTAACAGAGGACAAAAAGGAGCAAGTGCCCCATTTTGTCCCCATGATAACCCATTTTGCGGGCACAGTTCGCAATATTAAGCAAGCGGGCAGCAATGCTCGATTAATCCTTGAAGTTGCCTGTATAGAATACCAGCTAAACTCTATATCATCGCATATGCCGCACCCTACCCTTCCCCCTCCTGCCGCCGCCATCGCCAAGCCAACACCTGCACCCCCCATCATAACCCCGCCACCGGTGGATGAAGCCCCGCCTTGGGAGGATATTCCATGGGGTGATGATGTGGTTGCTGCTCCACCGGAACCCACTCCACCCGTAGCAACGAACATTGTTTGCCCGGTTACTGAGCTGCCTGTCGCCGCCCCATCGCCGCAACACGCAAACACCGAAAGTCCCCAACAAATCCAAAACGCCTTGGAAAACTGGCAAACTTTCGCACAATCCCTTTCGCCGCCAACCTTGGCGGCATATGCCAAAAAAGCCCACACAGGCCATTTGGGCAGCGATGTATTCTACCTAATTTGTGATGACAACTTTACCAAAAGCCAGCTAACCGCCAAAACAGAAGCTCTTGCCCAAAAAATGGCAGAGGCTTTTGGCGGCACGTTTAATATCACAGTAATCGACCAAGCCGCTTACAACCAGCTATATGAGGAAAAACACGGCAAAACTCAAGCCGACCCCCAATGGGAAGAGGATTTGGCAGAACTTAAATCACTAATAAATTTTGACATCAAGATTATATAGCGAATGTATTTGAAAATGCCGTTCGGACTACATCAGAAACCGCATTGAAGCTTTGCGATTTTCTGACTTGCTTCACGGTTTTCAGGTACATTCGTTGCATAAGAGGAGAATATGGAAAATAAGGTTATTGAGAATTTAGTAGAAAAAGCCATCGAAGCCCGCAACATGGCATATGCGCCCTATTCCGGCTTTAAGGTGGGTGCGGCACTGCTTGATGCGTCAGGCGGCATCCACTTAGGTTGCAATATCGAAAATGCCGCCCTAACCCCCGGCAACTGCGCCGAGCGCACGGCATTTTTTACATCCATCGCACAGGGCAAGCGTCAATTTTCCGCCATAGCCATCGTGGGCGGTGCTGATAATTTGGTAGATGACTGCTTTCCCTGCGGGGTTTGCCGCCAAGTTATGATGGAATTTTGTGGTGAGGGTTTTCAAATAATCATCGCCCAAAACCCGCAAAATTACCGCATTTTTACACTGCCCCAGCTACTGCCCCATGGTTTTGGCCCGGGGCATATTTCTCCAAAATAATTTACCTAGGAGTGCTTATGAAAAATATGCAAATTAAGACACAGCGATTGCTAATTAGCATTTTTGATGAAAGTATGATTGAATCAGTCCATCAGAACTCGCTGGACGAGGATACAAAGCGTTTTGTGCCTGACGAGGTTTTTGAAACCATAGAAAAAGCGGCAGGTGTGGTGCGCTTTTTAATGGGTCAATACGATGGGAGCGGCCCTTTTGTTTACCCCTTGATAACACTGGATGGGGGCGAAAACATTGGATATGTGCAAGCTGTGCCGATAGATGGTGGACAGTGGGAAATTGGATACAAAATTGCAAGTAGGCATGCGGGGCAAGGCTATGCCACCGAAGCTTTATCGGCGTTTTTGCCTATTATTATGGGCTGGCTGGAAATTACCGAAATTTGGGGCATTAGCCGTGCAGACAATGGCGCATCCTGCCGTGTAATGGAAAAACTTGGATTTGAATTAAAGGAGCAGACCGTGGCAAATTACCATGGCGCACAGCATCAAATTTCAAAATATTTATTTTCCTTACCATCTTAAATACGCAGACTTTTTGCCTGTTTATACGTATATTTTATTGATGTACAATGGGGGTGGCACCCAAAGGCACAGGGCCGGTTGCCCGTGCAAAAAACAGCAAAGCGCATCAGATGTCATAAATGGACCATCATAACAGGAGGCAAATTGTGGAAAAGAAAGTGATTTTATATAATTCTGATAATATGAAGATTGGTGAAACCTTTGTGCGGCGTGCAAGGCAACTTGTCAAACAACAGCGTGCAGTTTGGACGGATGATAGACAAGACGCCATACGCTTTGCCCCCGGCGCAGAAAATTTAGACGAGCCGGCAGAGGATATAGAGCCGTTAAAACACAGTGACATAACCCCAGTGCCCGACAAGCGGCTGATGAAGCTGGCAAGACAGCGTGTTATAATGCGCACGGTTTTTAAGGGCTTATGCGCTTTATATGTGGTTGTCAATATTTTTTTGGTGGGGGTGTGGTTTTTCACATCCGGCGGCGGAAATGCCATTGGCCATCTATCCGGCACCACGAATATTTGGTCGGGTACTATGCGGTTTTTTAGTGCCAGCGGGCATTTTTGGCCCGGTTGGGTAATGGCGGGCTGGGGGCTGGCTTTGGTTATTGTGGGTATTGTGTTTAGGGCATTGTCCAGCGTCCCCAAAGATTTTGATGATAAGGTGAACGATGAGTATCGGAAGTTAAAATAATCTTAAAACAGCACTACACACAAAAACCATCATTACGAACTTAACCGCAATGATGGTTTTTGTGTGTAGTGCGTTATGAGATAGTTATAAAAATATCTATGTGCTTATAATTGAACTCACAACACTTTTTATAAACCCTTCACAATTATTATAGATAGTGTTGTTACCAAATTCGAAACTTTTACTTGAAGCGGTGATAGAGAAAGGGCTGGTTGTGTAGTATTTTTTGTAGCAACTCTTGTCAATAAACGAAAGGTTTTCGCCCTCCGAAATGTTTACGATTGAAATTAGGGTTTTGTTGGGTGCGTGCAGATAAACATCAACATTATCGTTGGACATAACTATGTATTTGTTAATGTTTCTTTTGTTTACAACTTCCCATTTCTTAATAATGCCGTCTTTATCAAAATACGGCATTTTGTCAGGGATAACAAGGATTTGGAAATAAGGTATTCCGCTGCTTCTAATATTGGCGGTTTCGCCAAGCATGTTCTCAAAATAGTTATTGGAGTTTTGTTTATAATTGCTCATAACATATTTTATAGCAATTCCCGCAACTGGGTTGCCATTTTTCTTTACGGCAATATCGACGGTTTTATTGGCATATCTGCCGGCAATCCCCACTTCCCTTCCATTGCCAAAACCAAGGGAATGTACAGAATAATTACCGTTGACATTGCTGGTATTACTTAGTTTTTTATGCAAGTCTTCTGCTATGGCTCCATGCAAAATCTTCAACTTTTCGTTACTTCTTGCGTTGGTTTCTATATATTTTGAAAATGACTTTTTCAAAATATCAAAAAATTCTTCATTATTCATGGCCATCCCCTCTTGTTTCGACGAATTTATAGTTCAAATATCGAGATAAATCTTTTGACGAATAGGTATAATACCCCCCACTTTTATACTTCCCTAACATGGAAACATATTCCACAAATTCGTCCGCAAGTAATATCTTCTTTATTTGCTCAAAGCAGGCATCCGACAAAATGTATAATCCGCTGTACACCCCTACCCCTGCACCCGCAGGGTTTAACTTAATATCTGACGCATCTCTGATAAGTGCGTTAATTGCGTACTTTTGCTTATAAACATCGTTTATGCCTTGCGAACGCCCAAACACATACCAGGGACTATTTTTGTCAATACTGCGTTTTTTAAGCCTTTGTTTATACTGTTCATAACGGTTTTTGATGCTTAAATTTTCCAGCAAATCATCCAAGGCAATTGGCTTGCCAAGCTTATCATAAGGATAGATGCACTGCGCCGTTGCCCCTGTAGACGCCTTAATTATGGGAATTGTGTGATCCGTAAAATCAAAATTGCCTACAAAAAAATCATCACACAAAGTTGCGAAACCGTTTTTAACAACACAAATTGTATTAGCACTTTCAAAACTGGCAATCTTCTTCAAACGCATTAACATATCTTCGTTCCCAAACATAAAATAGCTATTTATGTTAAAATCATCATAAGTAAGTTTTGAAACTGCATACGATGCGTGATTGCTGTCGTCATACCCAAAATAATCAACAAAGCTATTCTCTTCGGCGGTAAGTATCATTATGGTTGTGTAAGTAGTTGCAGCATCAAAGGGCTGAAAGTGCTTCAAATCCACCACTTTTTTGATACTTCGCTTGCTTACAAAATGCTTCCTTGCCGTTGCACCTGCAAGGCTGTTAAATAGAGAGCTGGGTGAAATATAGCCAAGAACACCCGTTTGGTTTAACATCATTAAACCAATTTCATAGAAAACTATATATAAATCAGTCATTCCACCCTCGGCAAATGAGAATTGTTTGACCGCATCATAACTGTCGTTTAGATTGTGAACCCGCACATATGGCGGATTACCCACCACATAATCCATATTTCCGTTATAGGATTTTACTGTCAAAGCATCCGCACAAACAATGTCCCAATTAACATTTGTTATGCCATAGCAATCCACAACTTTTGATAGATTGTGCAGGCATTTCAAACATTCTTCACTATCAATTTCAATTCCATGAATAAAAGTTCCCAATTCAATAGCAATTTGTGGTTTTGGCATTCCAAAACTTAAGGCAACTTGACAGTATCTACGCACAATTTC
The DNA here is from genome assembly GCA_009779935.1 of Defluviitaleaceae bacterium. Taxonomy (GTDB): domain Bacteria; phylum Bacillota; class Clostridia; order Lachnospirales; family WRAX01; genus WRAX01. The sequence continues at coordinate 7,872 of WRAX01000039.1, forward strand.
CACTAAAAAAGCACCATCGCCGCAACTGTTGTCGATAATGTGTTTGCCAAGTATTTGTGCACCATCATAATCACATAAATCAAGAATATTTGACACTATGTAAGGCGGGGTATACACACGCCCCTTCGCTTTTTTACTGGAAACAATCATGCCGGCACCCCTACAATAGCCCGTGTTTTTTACCCACCCTTATATCATCACCAAAAAAGTGCAATAGGGCATATTCGCCGTAAATGCGGCTCGTTATCCTGTCCGAATATATGCCCTCCAAATCATTGGGGGATAGGTTTGTGGATATTATTGTGGACTTTCTTTTTAACAGGCGGATGTTGATGAAATTAAACAACTCGGTGGTTGTAACGGTTGTGATAAATTCAGTACCAAGGTCGTCAATTATAAGTAAATCTGCATCATATGCCATATTTAGCACATCGGCGTTTTTTGCCCCGCCCCGCCCAAAGCGTAAATCCTCCACATGCCTAAAAAGCTGGGATGCAGATGTGTAAAGCACCGTACGCCCCTTATTTAGCATTTCCCGGGCAATGCAGTTGGATAAATGGGTTTTGCCCAAGCCCGTTTCCCCGTACAGCAAAAGGTTTTCAAAGCTTGTGTTAAAATTTTCTGTAAATTTTAAGGCAACGGTAAAAATACGCTCCATGTTACTTCGGGGGCTTATGCCTTGTTCAGGGTCTGTCATATCGCTGTAAAAGGACAGGTCAAAAGTATCAATCCCTTCATGCTCCGGCGTTTTTACAAGGTTGGACATTTCAAAGTATCGGGCAATAACCCGTTGTTTAAGGCAATTGCATTGCCCGCCCTCCACAAAGCCCGTATCCTTACATTTTGGGCACTTATAAACATCTGTAAAAAAATCCTCATCATATCCATTTTCATATAGCAGGGCATCCTTTTCCCCGTTCAAAGCCACGCTTTCCGCCCTAAGGGCTTGCCCTTTGGCTTCGTCATTATTCCTATGCAATATCATTTGTGACAATGCCAAACCAATAGCAGACAGTCGTTTGTTAATCTCTTCCACACGGGGCAGGCGTTCGTATAAAATAGATAGGCGTGCAGCCAGCTTACGCTGTGCTAACACCTTGTCTTGTTCAAACTCCCGCAAAACTTCTCTAAAAATATCCGACATTATTCTGCCACCTTTTTATCAATATATAACTTTTCCAGCTGGTTAAGCTTGTCATAGTCCCATTTGCGGCCTTTGTAATTCTGGGCTTTGCTGGGTTTGGGCTTTGCTTCTGCCGCCGGGCGTTTATATTTTTTGACATTGTCATAATATTCTTTGGATAGTACATGGGCTTGCTCCACTGTGCTGATACCCTCTTCTTTCCACTTACCCAAAACACCGTCAGTATAGTTAAAATTGGGCTTGCCTGTGTTCATTATAGCTTTTTCGCATGCAAGTTGGATAAGCGGCAGGGCAAAACCATCCTCTTTTAGCCAGCGTTGCATAAACCCCACTTCTTTCGGGATGGGGTCACGGGAAGTTATGCCGAAATAGCGCAATATCTCCCGATACTCGTTATTAAACAGCCCTACATACTCCTCCGCCTCTTGGATGCTGGATATGCCCTGCTCTGCCCAATTTTGTGCCACCGTGCGCAGGTAGGCATTGCCTTTTTTGCCCCTTTCCAAGCAAAATTTTAGCATAAAGTCAATAACATCAACAGGCAGGCCCAGCTCGTCATAAAAGGACAGGTACATTTTGCGGTCGCTGTCATTTAACTGGTTGGCAAGGGCGTGATTGACAAGGGAGAAAAGGCGAGCCACCTCCGGGTTGCGCAGGTGGTTTTCCATTTCCGCCAGGCTGTATTGGTGGCTTATTGGTGGGGTAACAGGTTCAGGCACAGTCTCCTTAATGGCTTCGGGCGCATTTGCAGTTTCGTTGCGGTCACCTAAAATCTCCTTAATGGTGTTGAATATGGTGGCGGGATCCGCCATTGCGCCCCTGCCCACATCCCCGCAGGCAAGGCGAGCCTCCTTAGGGTCCACAAAAAAGTAGCCCAGGGATTGTAATTTGGAAATATTTGCCTGCACAATGGGATTTTCGTACATGGCAGTGTTCATAGCAGGGCAGATGACTACGGGGGCTTCCGTTGCCATCACCACTGTGGACAGCATATCATCCGCAATGCCGCCTGCAATTTTTCCGATAATATTTGCAGTTGCAGGGGCTATTACAAACACATTTGCCCGCTGGGCAAGGGATATGTGCCGTATATCTTCATAGGTAATCTCCTCAAACATATCAGTGTAAACCTGCTTTTTTGTGAGGCTTTGAAAGGTTAGGGGGGTGATAAATTTGGTGGCAGCATCCGTCATAATGGTGTTTACTGCCATACCATCTTTGGTAAGCATGCTGGCAAGCTCTGCCCCCTTAAATGCCGCTACCGAACCTGTTATGCCCAGCACTATATTAACTTTTCCCATTTTTCCCACACCTCCTTGGCAATTCCTTGGGCGATGCCCGTTTTTCCGCTATATTCGCTATATGTTTTGTCGGGTTTTACAAGCCAACCCTTATGTTTTGCCCCAAGTTTGTCACTTTGGTTTGCCAAAACCATATCACAACTGTTTTTGGTTAGCAGGGCGTAGGCTTTGCCCAGCATAGCGACCTGTGTTAGCCCCGTTACCAGCTTAAAGCCCACCAAAATAGCATCTTGTGCCAATCCCCTAAACATGCCGATAACCTTGGGTGTTTTTTCCAGCACCAACACAAGCTCTTCCGCTTGCGAGCTTATCTTGCCGCTTTCCACATGTTTCGGGCGATAATCCGACACCGCCATGGCATGGATTATTATGTCAATTTTATAGTGGGCAAAAACATCAGCAATTGCTGTTTGTAGGCTTGCCGTGTCTGTTATCACAATCTCTGTGATATTGGGCAAATCGGGCGCAATTGCACCCTTGCCACGAATGTAAATTATGTCGCAACCCAGCCCATTAAAGGCGTGGGCAATTTCCCGCCCAAGCTCCCCCGTGGAATGGTTGATAATGCTACGCACACTGTCGATGCGCTCCATCGTAGGTCCTGCAGTTATTAAAACTTTCGGCATATTTCACCTCTCGCTTATAACTTTTGCCACTTTAAGCGGAATTGTACCATATGCCCCAGCCCATGTCAAGGCGATTTTGCACCTTTGTGCTAAAACCGTACCGTCTTAATTTGGGTAGAGCTAAAACCCCTTGGGGAACGTAATTCTCCAAGGGGTTTATTTTTTATACATCTCAAATTTTGGTGTAAAGCAATGAAGAAATTCTAAGGTTATTATAGCACACGCCTAAACTGCCGTCAAGAAAATTTTTGGCATGTAGGGGCGTTTGATTATTATTCAACATTTACCTTAGCGTATTTCAATAATTTTACCATGTATCTCGCTTTGGCGACCAAAGGCTTTACTTAGGTTGCGAAAAATTTCAAATTCAGCATCAGAATGGGCTTTGCTGACATATTTCTTTTTTGATATTCTTTGCCCTAATATTTTCCGGCTTATTATTGGCCTTATTTCTTAGTATGAAAAGTATAGCATACAATTTCCGCCACCACATAAACATCATCCTTTCGCAGTTTTAATCTTGACGAGAGGTATTTATCCACGTCAAAAGTGTGTTTGGTGTCATGGTCGGCAAGAAGGCGGTAGTTAGATGTACAGTCCCAAATTAAGATGGGACGGTTCTCGAATGAAATCATCAGGTTTATCACCCCATGATTTCACAATAAACTGAAAGGGCGTTAGCCCTTTCAGGGTCTTTAATCTCTTGGC
>WRAX01000040.1 GCA_009779935.1 Defluviitaleaceae bacterium
GTTCATATTACCCTCCTACTAAATTAGTTATGCTTATATTATAACACATCCCCAACCAACATTTACTATACACTTTGCAAATGGCACAATTTTCTTTTGACAAGCTAAGCTAAAAATGTTAGACTGTATGGTGGGGCATGCCCACAGGAGGTTAATATGTATAAATTAGGTATAGATATAGGCTCTACCACAGTTAAGCTTACTTTATTGGATGGGGATGGCAACCTAACCTTTTCCCGTTACGAAAGGCATTTTTCTGATATACAGCAAACCTTGCGGGGCCTTTTTGCAATGGGCAAACAGCAGTTCCCCAATGCCCAATTTGCGGCACAAATTACAGGCTCTGGCGGGCTTACAATTTCGGAATGGATAGGCGTGCCATTTATACAGGAAGTGGTAGCGGCGGCACGCACCGTAGCGGCCGTTGCCCCAAAAACCCATGTGGCAATAGAAATTGGCGGCGAAGATGCTAAGATAATCTACTTCACCGGTGGTATAGAACAGCGGATGAACGGCATTTGCGCAGGCGGCACCGGCAGTTTTATAGACCAGATGGCATCCCTTCTGCAAACCGATGCGGCGGGGCTTAATCGGCTGGCAGAAGGGCATAAGGTTATCCACCCCATTGCCGCCCGTTGCGGCGTGTTTGCAAAAAGCGATATACAACCGTTAATAAACGAAGGGGCAGATAGGGAGGATTTAGCCGCATCCATCTTCCAAGCGGTGGCAAGCCAAACCATTTCAGGCCTTGCCCAGGGCAAGCCAATACGTGGCAATGTGGCGTTTTTAGGCGGCCCCCTGCACTTTTTACCCCAGCTGCGCAACCGCTTCATCAAATCCCTTAATTTAGGGGATGAGAATGTGATTGTGCCCGAAAATTCCCATCTATTTGCCGCATGGGGGGCGGCATTGTCCGCAGAAGGGGAATTGTTTGGTTTTGAGCAACTTTTACATAATTTGGAAAACAATAAGGTAATAACCCACGAAATAGCCCGCATGGATAAGCTTTTTGAGGATGAAGCCCAGCTGGAAGCCTTTAAGCAACGCCATGCCACAGCAACCCTGCCCCGGCGGGATTTTGCCACATACCAAGGGCAAATATACATAGGTATAGATGCAGGCAGTACCACCACCAAACTGGCAGTTATAAGTGGGGATGGGGCACTTTTACACTCCCATTATTCCAGCAACCAAGGCAGCCCCTTAAAGGTGATGATAGCCGCCTTACAGCAGGTTTATGAAGCCATGCCGCAGGGCGTTACAATAGGTGCAGCCTGCGCCACGGGATATGGCGAATACCTTGCCCGTGCCGCCCTAAACATCGATTATGGGGAGATTGAAACCGTAGCCCATTACAAAGCCGCCGCCTTTTTCCAACCGGATGTGGATTTTATTTTGGACATTGGCGGGCAGGATATGAAATCCATGCGCATCAAAAACGGCGTAATAGATAATGTTTTGCTAAACGAAGCATGCTCGGCAGGTTGCGGCTCGTTTATAGAAACCTTTGCAAAATCCCTTAACATGGACATACCAAGTTTTGCAGATATTGCCCTGTTCGCCGAAAACCCCATAGACCTGGGCAGCCGCTGCACGGTTTTTATGAACAGCCGTGTAAAACAAGCCCAAAAAGAAGGGGCAGCCGTGGCGGATATATCCGCAGGGCTTAGCTATGCTGTTATTAAAAATGCATTACAAAAGGTTATAAAAATTACCGACCCCAAAGAGATGGGGGAGAAGATTGTGGTGCAAGGCGGCACATTTTACAACAACAGCGTATTACGTGCCTTTGAAAAAATAGCAGGTTGCCAGGTGTTGCGCCCCGATATTGCAGGGCTAATGGGCGCATTTGGTGCCGCCCTTGTGGCAAAAGAGCAGGCCACAGGCGGCACATCCGCATTGCTGGATTTGGATGGGCTTAACAACCTGCACATCACATCCAGCATGGCACGTTGCGGCCAGTGTGAAAATAATTGTATGCTAACCATCAACAAATTCGGCGGCGGGCGCATGTTTATAAGCGGCAACAGATGCGAACGCCCCCTGGGCAAGCAAACCGCCAAGGACAGCCCAAGGGGGGATGATTTATACCAATTTAAGTACGAGCGTTTATTTAACTACAACTACAACTACAACTACACCCCAACCCAAAACCCCACCCGTGGCAAGGTTGGCATTGTGCGTGCCCTAAATACCTACGAAAACTACCCCTTTTGGCACACATTTTTCACCCGGTTGGGCTATCAGGTGGTTTTGTCCCCCCCATCCAGCCGTGCCGTGTATGAAAAGGGATTGGAATCCATGCCAAGCGAATCTGTTTGCTATCCTGCAAAGCTTGCCCACGGCCATGTAATGGAGCTGATAAACGCAGGGGTGGATATGATTTTTTACCCATCCGTTGTATACGAAAAACAGGAGTTTGATGAGGCACACGGTTGCTTTAACTGCCCAATAGTTGTAAGTCATCCCGAGGTACTGCGCACCAATGTGGATGAATTGGAAGAGAGGGGTATAGCCTTCCGCAATCCCTTCATTAACATGAATGATGAAAAATCCATGTTGCAAGTGTTGCAGGGGGAATTTGCAAACATCCCCAAAAAAGATGTGGCAGAAGCCTTTGCACAAGGTTTGGCAGAAGCCGCCAAGGTTAAGCAAGAAATACGCCAAAAGGGTGCAGAAATGCTTGCCAAGGTGGCCGAAAAGGGCGAATATGCCATTGTGCTTGCCGGCAGGCCCTATCATGTGGACCCCGAAATAAACCACGGCATATCCAAAATGATAGCGGATTTTGGCGTAACCGTGCTAACGGAAGATGCCATAAGCCACCTTGCCAATGCCCACCGCAACGGCCCCCTAAATGTGCGGGACCAGTGGATGTACCACAGCAGGTTATATGCCGCCGCAACCCATGTGGCAACCCACCCTAATTTGGAGCTGGTGCAACTAAATTCCTTCGGTTGTGGTTTGGATGCAGTAGCAACCGATGAGGTGCAGGAGATTTTGGAAGGTGCAGGCAAAATCTTCACCTGCCTTAAAATTGATGAAGTTAATAACTTAGGCTCTGCCCGCATACGCATACGCTCCCTTTTCGCCGCCTTGGAGGAGCGCAAAAAACGCAACATAGCACCCCAACAACCCGCCCCAAGACCGGCTCGTGCCCTGTTCACCAAGGATATGAAGGGGCGGCACACCATCATCTGCCCCCAAATGGCACCCATCCACTTTGGGCTGTTGGAAACCGCCTTTAACACAGCCGGTTACGACCTGCGTGTAATGCCCGCAATGGATAGGGAGGCGGTGGATATCGGCCTGCGCTACACCAATAACGATGCTTGTTATCCCGCCATTATCGTGGTGGGGCAGTTGCTAAAAGCCCTGCAAAGCGGGGATTATGATTTGGAAAACACATCCGTCATCATGTCCCAAACGGGGGGCGGTTGCCGTGCATCCAATTACATGGGCTTTATACGCCGTGCCGTGCGCAAGGCGGGTTTGGAGCATATACCCGTAATATCCCTATCCGCCGGCGGCCTGGAAAAGCACCCCGGCTGGAAATTATCCCCAAAAAGTATTTTGCGTGCCATTAAAGGGCTGGTATATGGGGATTTGTTAATGCGTGTGCTATACGCCACCCGCCCTTATGAAGCCCAAACAGGCACAGCCAATGCCCTATACGAAAAATGGTTTGCAACTTGTAAGGCAGATATTGTAAATGGCAACGGCCGCACCTACAAAACCATTTGCCAAAACATTGTAAGGGAATTTGACAGCCTGCCCCTGCTAAACACAACAAAGCCCAAAGTAGGTGTGGTGGGAGAGATTTTAGTAAAATTCCACCCCACCGCTAATAATGACATTGTAACCCTGCTGGAAGCCGAAGGGGCAGAGGTGGTAGTGCCCGATTTGCTGGATTTCTTCCTTTATACATTTTACGCAACCAATTTTAAGCACGAATACTTAGGCGGCTCGGGCATATCCAAAACCATTTACAACACCATCAACCGTGCCTTGGAATTTTTCCGCCGCCATATGGTTGCCGCCCTTAACAACAGCAACCGCTTCCACGCCCCTAAGCGGATAGAGCAGTTAGCAGATATGGCAAAGCCCTTCCTGTCCCTTGGTAATGTAAGCGGCGAAGGGTGGTTCCTAACCGCCGAGATGGTGGAGCTTTTAGAATCAGGCGTGCCAAATATCATCTGCACCCAACCCTTTGCCTGCCTGCCCAACCATGTAACAGGCAAAGGCATGATAAAGGAGCTTAAAAAGCACTATCCACAGGCAAATATAGTCCCCATAGACTATGACCCCGGCGCATCGGAAGTAAACCAACTAAACCGTATAAAACTAATGCTGGCAACCACCCCGTCATCAAGGGCATAACCCGCCCCATTCACGGGGTGGGGCAGTCGGCCATGGGGTGGGGCAGTCGGCCATGGCCTGCGTTGCCCCCACCCTACATTTTTTTTGACGAAAGTGTTAAGTTTTTAATACAATTTGCCGATATAACTATATGGGGCGTGCATACCCCATCGACATTCAAATTGGCTGTTTTCTTGGCCGAAGACAATGAGAGGAGAGTGTTTGATGAGAACACAATCACGGAAGATTTTGAAAGCCTTAACCACAATGCTGGTAGCTTTACCACTAACCATTGCAATTGCTGTGGTAGCTTACGGCGCACCTGCAATCGACAGGGCGTTGGAAACCATCACAGGCCTTGCGGGGCACGAATACCGCATAGGTACAGATGGTGAATGGCAACCCGCTTTGGGTAGCACACTGGATGTTTCCGGCCTTATACCGGCAGCCGGAGGTACCACCCGTGTGGTTTATGTAAGTGATGATGGAGGTAGCACCACTACCCCATTTAACCTTTATCCCCGTGCATCCGCACCTGCACCAAGGGCGTTAAACCCATCAGATGCAACCATTAACACAACCACAGCGCATCAAGTGCGTTTTGGCCATTGGACTTGGACAAATGCCGATGCCAATATGTGTGTGGAGTATTTGCTTGGCCGCCCAATTTATGTGCGTGTGGCAGCATCAGGCATCTTGTCTGCTTCCTTGGAAACAAGGCAAGTTTTGCCATCCCGCCCCGCAGCACCAACAGGCGTCAGCCATGAATTTGATACAGACCGTATCATAGGCGTAAGCCCGCAAATGGAGTTTAGGCAGCTTGATGCAGGCGAAGACCAAATTGTTGATTGGGCTAATGTAACAAGCACTTTCCTTACAAGGGCGCAATTTGATTCTCACGCAACCCTTGACACTGTTTATGTAGAAATCCGCATTAGGGCTGTAGGCCTTATCCCTGCATCCCAAAGCGTTACCATCCAAGTTCCCCCATCCCCTGCCCCTGCACCTTCCGTTTCAGATGCAAATATTAACTTTGCAAACGAAACTTTGGGCAATGTAGATAACACCATGCAGTTTAGAAGAGCAGGCTACACAGGCGCATGGACAGCCGTAACAGGCACAACCATCCCATTAAACCAGCTTATGGGTCACACAGTGCATGTGCGCTATGCAGCAGATGGTAGCACATTAGCTTCCGGATACGCCGCAGTTGTGATTCCTGCACGCCCGGCTACCCCAACCGCACCGGGTCGTGATTTTGCAGCGGCTACGGAAGTGTTCACAGGCACCCTAACAGGTTTAGAATTTGCAGAAAATGTACCAACTGCAACTTTCTTCCCACTTGTGGCCGGCGATTTGGCTGTTTTAGTTGGTGATGCAAATGTTTTCCGCATTTATGTGCGCAACCCATCATCTGCAGCAGCTTTTGCTTCAAACACAGTAGCTATCCCAATACCAAATAGACCGGCAACACCAAATGTACAATACAACCCGGCGGCAGACGCTATCTTAGGCGTTACTTCGCTTATGGAATGGTCAACAAACGGTATCGCTTGGACAGCCGTAGAAGGCAATTCCATCACCCGTACCAACCTTGGCGCATGGACAGGCGGCGACCTATATGTGCGCATTGCACACACCGCCACCACACCAAGGTCCGCTAACGCAGTGGTAGCTGATGTACCCGGTGCCGGCGAAGCCGCACCAACAGGCGTTATCAACTTTGAAGATGAAACCATCACAGGCGTTGCCGCCACTATGGAGTGGAGAGTGGGCACAGGCCCATGGTCCATCGCCGCCCGTGGTACTGCCGTAGTTGGTACAAGCTTTAACATTCCTGCCAACGCTTTTGGAAACACCATCCAAATCCGCCATGCAGGTAATGGTGTAATCCCCGGTGCAATCCAAGATTTGCCAATCCCTATCCGTGGCACAGCACCAAACGCCCCCGGCCGTGATTTTGATGCTGAGGAGTTTACAGGCACCCTAACAGGTTTGGAGTTTGCAATAAACGCACAAACCGCCGCCTTTAACCCCCTTACACCAGGCGCATTGGAAACCCTTACCAATGATGCAGCTGCAACCCATATATTTGTACGTGCAGCGGCAACAACAGCCGCTTTTGCCACAGATGCAGTACGTGTAGATACGCCAAACAGGCCAACCACCCCAACCCTTGCTTGGAACACCGCCACCGATGTTATTACCATAACCGGTGCAGGTGCCATGGAAGTTAGGGCAGGTGCCACAGGCACATGGACAGCCGTAACAGGCACCACCATCGACCGTGGCTTGCTTAACACATCCGCAGGTGCCCCATTTGGCGCAGGCACAGTATATGTGCGTGTTGCCCATACGGCCACCGCACCACGCTCCGTAAACGCAACACAAATTGTTACCGCACCACCGGCAGCACCAACATTTAATATCGACTTTGCTTTGGAAACCCTAACCCTAACCCACGCCGATGCAGCAAGAGGGTTCCAAATCAGACCTGCCGGCGGCGACTGGATGCCCTTTGCATCAGGTGCAACTATTGCCACAAACATCGGCACAACAATCGAAGTGCGTTTGGCCGCAGGCGGCACATATCCGCCATCACAGCCTGTAAGCATTGTTTTGCCTGCACGCCCTGCCGTTATGGGCGCAAGTTTTGACTGGCAAGCAGAAACCGTTGTTTTAGGCAATGCCAACCAAATCATGCACACCATGCCAATTACCGTTGGCGGGGACCCTGTAGTGGTTTGGACAGCTCAAGCCGCAAACATTAATGCAGCGGCTGACACTATTGTTAGCACAGCCTTTACCGTACAATTGCGTGTTGGCTACACCGTAGCCGAATTCGCTTCCTTGCCTGTAAACATTAATGTGCCCGCACGTGCGGCAAGCCCCACCAATGTGGCATACAATGGTGCACAGGACCGCATAACAGGTGTAACCACAGCAATGCAATTTAGGGTGGGCGCAGGCACAACCGCACCAACAGGTGCATGGTTGCCGGTTAGCCGCACATTTATCACAAGAACTGCAGAGCAATTTGACATAGTAGGCGGCGTGGACTACCATTCTGCCCTTGGCATAACAGGTGCCGGCAGTGTTGATGTGCGTATTGCGCCAACAGCCGCCAGAAGAGCATCTAATGTTGTAAATGTAACCTTCCCGGGCGGCGAGCGTCCACTGCCAACAGGCATCACCTTCGACCTTGCTAACGAGCGTCTTGTGATACCTGCATCAGGCACCAATGTAACCGGCTTTGCGCAATTGCAAGTGCGTGCCATTAACCCGGCCGCCAACCCACCGGTAGCCGCCAACACAGGTTGGAGAGCTGTAACAGCAGACCTTTGCATAGCCTCCCTAATCCCGGCCGCTACTGCTACTGCTCCTGTGCAAATCCAAGTTCGCTTCATCAACACAGCAGATACTTGGGAATCCGGCCCCGCCAATGTGGGCGCACTTGTGCATCCAAGGGCGGCAGTACCTGCTGCAAACTCACTTTCAGGATTTAGAGGTATGTACAACAGTTCTGTTGTAGAAAACTACCTTGTGCAAACCGCCAACTTCACAGGCACATTGCAATGGCGCATTCCTGGTGCCGTTCAAGCTGATGGCACAACACCACATGCCAATGCCAGCTGGACAAATGCAAGTGCCACCATTAATGTAGGTGATTTCCTTGGCGCAGCCCGTGGCGATTTGGAAATACGTATCGCCGCTTCTGCTGACCGTAGCCAGTCCCTACCAAGAACAATTACCATGCCTGCACGCCCATCAGCTCCAAGGCTTGTACATAACTTGGCGCAAGATACCGTTACAGGCGTAACCACTGCTATGGAGTGGACAACAGGCACACCAACAGGCTTTGCAGCCGTTACAGCCGCCCCGCTTACAAGAGCAGACTTCGGCGATGCTGCAACAACCGTTTATGCACGTTTGCTTGCCACCACCAGCGCACCAACCGGCTTGTACGGAAGTGTTGAAGTAACAATCCGCAACACAACCGCACCAACAGGACAGTTTATCGACTTTGGTCGTGAAGTGCTTCTTGGATGGGATAGCGCCTTGGAGTTTGCAACACGTCCATTTGTAGCAGGTGGTACAGGCGCACATGTGCCAAGCACCGTTGCACCAAGATTTAACCGCCCAACAGCAGCACAACTAACCGATAACGGCGACGCACTTGTGCTAACATCCTTTATCCCAGCGTTTAACCTAACCCATGAAAGGGATAACAACCCCAGACCAACCGAGCTGTTTGTACGTACAGCCGCAACAGCAACCGCACCGGCAGGTGACTGGGAAGTGTTTATCCTAAACCCACGCCCACGCACCCCGGCAACTTCCACCGCCATACCAGCTAATATGGCTGACCATACAGTGCGTTTCTACGGCTTTACCAGCAATGTTTTGGTAAACTCCACCCATGGTTTTGAGTTTAGAGCGGGAACAGCCGCCGCAACCCCATGGACGCCAGGCTTTGGCAATGGTTTTGAGGTTGCACCAAACCTAACAGCCAACCAAACCTATCAAGTACGTTTTGCGCCAACCACCACCACATTTGCATCCTTGCCGTTTAACGTAACCGTGCCAAGGCTGCCCGCCACACCAACAGTTGGTGCCACCGCAATTAGATTTGACCTTGTAACAGATGGCATCTTGGGCGTTTCCACAGCGAGAGAGTTCTCCGTTGTCGGTCCAAACGGCCCATGGCTACCTGTAACAGCAACCCGTATTAACAGAGCAAGCACAGATGCCGCACCGGGCTTTGGCAATGCACCCACAGTTTGGGTGCGTACAGCCGCAACCCTTACCGCACCGGCTTCAGGTGCTGCAGAGCTTGTAGGCATCCACGCAGCTGTTCCTGCACCAACAAGCATCAGCATCGACTGGAATTTGGAAGTGCTGACAGGCGTTACAACCGCCCACCAAATCAGCGTTAACGGCGGCTCTACATGGCTTAATGTTGCCGCAGCCGATATTCGTGACGGTGGCCTTAACATCACCGGCAGAATCCCAACGGCAACAGCAGCGGCTCCCGCACAAATTTTGGTGCGTGTTGCCGCAACAGGCACCACACCACCATCAGCACCAACCACAGCATTTGTACTTCCGCAACGCCCGGCCACACCGGCCGCCGCCGACCACAGATTTAACACCGTGGATCGTTTTATCCCAATGGCACCCGGTATGCAAGTGCGTGATGGCGCTGCAACTGCATGGGGCAACCCAACAGCAAACCATTTCCACCTTCCGGCAGTAGGCCCTGCCCGTGGTATAGATGTGCGTGTTGCCCCAATTGATGGTGTAACATTCGGTTCGTTGCATAGAACAATCAATGTTCCTGCTATCGCCAATGTCGGCATCGGCCCAGCAATGCTTCCGCTGCAACAAGAAGCCATGTTGGTATTGCCACAAATGCCTGCAATGCCAGATGCAAATGCACCGGAATTGCCAGCTTTACCAGAAGTACCGGCAATGCCCGAAATGCCAGAAGCACCTGAAACAGAAGCAGAAGCAGTAGAGCCAGAGGATGCCCCAAAGGTGGATGATGAAGATTCATCCCAAACCCCGGAGTACCCAGAAGCTGCTTAGTTCATACAAAAAACAACCACCCGCCAGGGTGGTTGTTTTTATTAAAGAAAAAGGTCTATCGCAATCAAGTAAACACTTCACCACTGTGCTATAATAAACTTCATAACAATTTGCAATGGGAGGTGTAAAAATGCACACATGGGAATCCATCCAAAAAAATGTGGATTATAAGAGGATAATTTAAGTGAGGAAATTCATCACCAAAAACTGGCATATATGGCAATTTTATCATACTTCTACTTTCGCAGGCTTTTTGTGCGGCTTGTTAAAAAACCCGTGCAGGGATATATTAAACCGCACCGCTTAGCCCACGCTTGCAAAGGCCTTAAAAACAAGGAAAACCGCATAATAGACATTGCTTTTAATCTCGGCTTTGGCAACCACGAAGCATTTACAAGAGCGTTTAAGGAAGCTTGCAACCTCATACCAATTCCAATTCGAAACATGGAAAAGGATATTTTGAAAATCGCAGGTTTCAGTGCGTTTTCAAAATGTGCTTTTCCATGATTGAGAATGGAATTGGTA
>WRAX01000041.1 GCA_009779935.1 Defluviitaleaceae bacterium
ACCAATCCAAAACGGCTTGCCTTGCACTTTCGCTTTGCGAAAGCGGCCTTTGGCCGGTTTGCTGGAAGCAAACTGCTGGGCCGTTTTGGATAGCCCTCCTTCAATCACGCTTTTCAGGTGCGTTCGCTATATGTGGCACCCGGAAAGGGGCGTCGCCTATGTCGGGATATTAGAGCCTGTTTAGTATCTTTTTGCTGACGGATTTGCGAGGCGGTTTTTCGCCTTTCAAGAAGCATCCAGGCGCAGTGCGCCCAAAGGCGCATAAGGAGGGTGAGACGCAGAAAGGCGAAAAAGCGACCGTAAAGGCGGTGGTATAACGAACGCACTTCAAAGTCGTGATTGTGCGCTCGCTATAATCGATACAATCCCGGCACCCTATTGTAAACCAACCACGGATAACACGGATAAAACCAAGGGCAAATCCTTATCCGTGTTTTGCCATCCATGGTTAAAGGGGTTATGCCTAATTAGAGCCGCCCACGGCGTGCGGCGGCGGCGTGCAAGTCATCCAACAGGGCTTCTGCCAGCTTTTTACCATCCAATGTAAGCACCAGCTTCGTATGGTGGGTGCTTGCTCCCACCCTGCCTGCCCCCGCCACAGCATCAGCAAGCATATTGGCTAATTGCACCATCCAGCCTGTGTTGTTTTCCAGCGGCAAAACCGCTTCCTTGCCCGCCTCCCCCACCAATGCAAGGGTGGGGGCGGACACTATGCCGCCCCGTGCCAATGCCGGTATGCTTGGTATTTGCGGTATATTAAAACCCAGCCGCCCGCCCCCAAGCCATACAGGTATATCAATGCTAATGCGGTTTATGCCCCCAATCATACCATTAAACCCTGTAATAATGCGGTTTACCACCCCAT
This sequence comes from Defluviitaleaceae bacterium, assembly GCA_009779935.1. GTDB lineage: Bacteria > Bacillota > Clostridia > Lachnospirales > WRAX01 > WRAX01. The sequence goes on from WRAX01000041.1 coordinate 866, forward strand.
TAAACTTTTGCCCAATGCCCTGCCAAGCGTTTTGCCAGCCATCTGCCAAGCCCGCTGTAAAACCCTGCCAATTGTTGGTTAAATTGCCCGTAACCCGCCCAAGGGTGGTGGCCAGGCTATCACTTTCCCGCCTTGCCCCCGAAAATGCCGTGCGAAAATCCGTACCAAAACACCGCACACCGGTGGAAAGGTTATTAAGCCCGCCCAGCAGCCTGTTAGCCCCATCCACAGCCGCAAAAAAGCCCGCATTTGCAAGTCCACGCCCCATTTCGGCAACATTTGTACCAACATCCGCCGCACCACCTGCAAGGCTGCCAAAAACCCCCCGCACACGCTCCCCCGCATCTGCATTTTCCGCAAAATTGCGGGTGGCGGCAAGGGTGCGCCCTGCAAGTGCATCAAACGCCGCCAGCATGGGGTTTGCCGCATCCGCATTAAACAAACGCCCAAAATTAATGCTTAACCCCTCAAACCTACCCGAAAGGTTGTTAAGCCCCTTTTCCACACCCTTCATGTTAAGGCGCAAATCTAAATATACTGCGTTTACAATCGTTCCTGCCATTTTTCACCTCCACTCCAAACAAAAAGGCGCACATAACGCTGTGCACCGCTCAACAACGTAGCAATTATTGAAACGCTTCAATTCAATAATTGCGTAGTGGTTTTTTCACGCAGGGCTTTGCGTGAAAAAAGTTTTCCTCAACAACGTAGCAATTATTGAAACGCTTCAATTCAATAATTGCGTAGTGGTTTTTTCACGCAGGGCTTTGCGTGAAAAAAGTTTTCCTCAACAACGTAGCAATTGTTGAAACGTTCCACTTCAATAATTGCGTAGTGGTTTTTTCACGCAGGGGTTTGCGTGAAAAAAGTTTTCCTCTCTGGTTTCAATTGGCATAAATCACCTCTTATACCAAAATTACTTTGCCATTTTTTTTACAGCAGGTGTAAAGTCTGACCAATCCTCCACCTTAAAGGCTCTGATATCACGAACGGATGCAACAAACCAGTCAATTTCTTTAAGGCGTTCAATTGCAGCAAAAACAGCAACCAAGGTATTGTCCACTGCACGGCTCATATACAGGCTTCCCTGCATCCACTCAAACCCCAGCTTGCCCAGCTCTCTCTTTATTTCATCATAGGCACCATTATATGGGTCGCCATAGGTTTTTTTAAGGTCGTCAATCTTAAGGTCAAAAGCAATTGCATACATAGCAGCACCTCCACTCCATAAAATTATTATACCCCGCCATCCCACTAATGTCAACAAAATTTTAAGAAAACACCGCCGCCAGCCGGTTTTGCAAATCCGCCACATCCGCATGTTTTGCCCTAAACAATGCCCAATCCCGCCTAATGTGCAGGTGTGCGGGGCCCTGCCCACAATGTGCGCCGCTACGTATGCTTACCAGCTGCCCCAGCGGTGTATCGGGCATTAAGCCGGATAGTAGCCGCAAAAACTCCCCCACACCAATTTCTTCCTTTGACAGGCGTATGCCGTATTGCCCGGCAAAGCTTGCTTCGATGGCATCCCTGTCAAATTCCAAATCATAATAAACACTGCCATTATTGCAATCCATGGCAAAATCGGGTTTTCGCCTCATCCACCTCCAAGCCCTGTATGCCCGCAAGGATAAGCATAACAATTTCTTCCATCACACCATAAGGCAAGTCCATTTCCACAATGTCCAAATAAGCATCATGCCCCAAGCCATGGGCTATCACCACTGCCATTTCGGCCGTTTCGGCCTTGTTAAGCTCCCTACGCATAACCTCGAATGTGGACAGGCGGTTGTCTATGGTAAAAACCCTATCCCCAATGCGTATTTCCGGGCGTTTTGTAAGCTTTTCATTATCAATAGCATACATGGTTAAACCCCCTTTGTATAAACAGGTGCCCCGTCGGATTGGCAGTCAAACTCCAACACCGCCACATCCGCAGCCCCGCCGCCGCCTGCACTTGTCACATTTACCGTGCAGGGCATTAAAAGCTCATCCCCGCACGGGAATTTGGCAAATAACATGGTTTGCGCATCTGTGCCGGCTTTATAAGCCAGCCCCGCCACATAATCATTACCCCCACAGCCGTAAACCCGCTTACCCGACAAGCCAATGGTAAGGGATTTTGTTGTTATCATGCGGCGTGTCCAGCCGCCTTCGTCCAGTGGGTTCCATTCGTCCATACCATTATCAAATGTTACTGTAAAGGTGTCCATCCCCGTCACAGGTGCAAAATCGGCGGGGCGTTGCCCGCCCCTGCCTGCTGTGCTAATGCTAAACTTAATATCTTTAACTGCGTATACGTTGTTCATAAGTCTCCCTCCAATTCCTAAATAAGAAAATCCCTGCCCACCCCATCTTCGCAAGCATCAATCACATAAAAATCCACATCAATGGTATATTCAAACACACCACGCTCGTCCGCACCCAGCCACACGGGGCCATCGCTTACAGGGGATACAATGCCATGGGTAACTTCTGCCCTTTCGATGGCATTGTAAAGCATTGCCGCCATCTGCTCTGCCGCAACACCGTTTCTGCCCCATCTAAGCAGCAGGGTAATGGGCAAAACATGCACCGCCCTGCGCCCGCCCACATTGGGGTTGTATGCCGCCTGCCCCTGCCTTGGGTAAATGCCCAAAGCATGCTGGTTGTTGCGGCTTATGGTATGCAGGGCAACTGCCGCCCCTTGCAAATCCACTAAACTTGTTATAAATTGCTTTACACTATTCATGTCCAATTTATCGCCCCCAGTTTTCCTTAAACCTACGGGGCGCAAACCCCCGCTTGCCCCCTGTCACATAGGCATCAAACCACCGCCCGCCCGCATTCCGGTTAATGGACCGGTCAAAATTAAATTCCGGATGAAAGTATTTGCGCCGTGCATACACCATATCACTAACCACTGCCGCACGCCCCGCCCGCAAGCCGCCCACATCCACATAGGTGGCGGCATTTTGCAGCCGCCCGCTTTCAAATGGCATTGTGCCGCTTTGCACCAAATCATCCCGCAAATCTACCGCTGTTTTAACCAGTGCAGCCCTTGCGGCCTGCTGTATGTCCCTTTTTAGTTGTTTAACATTAACCATATCAAATCTCCAACAAATCAAATGCGGTGTGGTTAAATGTGCCATCGGGGTTGTAATGGGGCCGCCATGCCTGCACAATAAAACGCCTGCCCGCCACATCAAACAGCAATTCTTCACAGCCTTGCAGGCTTGCCGCAAAATCTTCATCGGTGGTTGCTATGGCGGTTACATCCTGGTGCTTGCCATCATTTTGCCGCTTAATTTTGTTGCGCCAAGCAAAGTAGCAACTGCCCTTCCACACAGGCACATCCCCTAAATACACAGCCCCATCCCAATTTTCCAAAAATTTGGGGTAAACCAGCCTGCCCCAACTCCAACTCCAACTTGCCGTCATCACATCACGCCCCTCATCAGCCCGCTTTTCATCAACACATTCCACGCCAAAAAGCCGCAGCCTGCTGTTTCCCAAGGCTTTTCGCTGCGCCGCCTGTTCCACACCCGCATATCCCCAAGGCTGTAACTTTCCACCAAACCGGCACCATCCCCGCTTGCCCCTGCAAAATGGGCAACCATTAAGGTAACAGCCTCCCTCACACAGTTTTGTTGGAAGTTGGTTAGCCTGCCCCAACGGGCACTTGCCCTGCCATGGGTTAAAATATCCACCAAATGCCCTGCTCGGGTAGTAAGTTCGGGGTTTGATTTAACCAAACCCCGATACCATTTTTCATTTACAAACATAAAACCACCCCATCAATTGGCATTTATTGCAATGCCGCCAACCCTTGTATCAATCACAAACAAATCCTGGTACTGCCTGTTTTGATACAAATACCCATCACCATGGGTGTGGCTGCCCGGCGTCCACAACTTAATATAGCTGTGTTTGTTAACCGCAATAACACTGGTTGGGTGCACCAGCAGCATGTGTATTTGTTGGCTGCCGGCAGCATGGGCAAAACCTTCGTTAAAATCAAATGCCGTGCGCATCCTGCTGGATGGTACAACAACAATTTGCACCTCATCCAGCATGCGTATGCTTCGGTTTATCTCGCTACCCTTGCCATCATTTACAGTAGCCAGGCGGGAAAGCTCGTTGGATTGCCCCAGCAATTTATTTACACGTGGCGTAACATAAAGTATGCGCCCTTCCTGGGGCACTTCCGCCTCATCCATAGCCTGCATATACTCGTCAAAAATGGTAAGCATGTTGTTGCGTGCCAAATTGCGCCCATCTACCACACCCCCAAGCCCCACAAATTGCTGGAAAATTTGGGATACCCTGTAAGCGTCTGTTTCCGGTATGGCATGCTCGGTTTCAAACACATTGGTTAGGCCTGTTGCGGCAAGCACCTGGTTGGTTTCGTCCACATCCATGGTATCCACAAAAAACTCCACACTTCTGTCATGGCGCAGGGTTTTTACCATATTTTCGTTGGTAACATCTGCACGGGCAAAGCCCCCGTCCCGGTTATGGTTGCGGTAGCCCCCAAGGGTTAAAAACGGCAGTTTTACCACATTGCCGCCCACAAAATTAACCCCTTGTGTGGTAAGGGCCGCCGTGCAAAGCTCCCTTGCGTACTTTTGTTGCAGTTGATTCTCGAATACGGTTGCGTAGTTTACATTATTCCCCATAAAAAATCCCCCTCTACAATCAATGGTGTGGCACGCCCTAAGCATTGCCAAACATTTTAGCAATCAAATCCTCTTTTTTCTTCTGCTCGCCTGCTGTAAGGCCCATCTTAAAGCCCGCTTCCTTTTTGCCGCCCGCCGCCTTTTCTGCCTTGGTTTGCACCACGGCAAGCAGGTTTAACAGCAACTCATAAATCCCTTCCAAGTTGGCATTTATCCCTTCCAGCCCCGCATACAGGGCCTCGTCCGCCACCTTTTCAAAAATTGTGCCGTAGCCGCCCTCATAACCATCGTGGCCGCTATTGTAATAGCCTTTTTCGTACATTTTAATTCCTCCTTCAATAAAGTCATTCCCGCCCACCCTGCCAAATTTTTATAAACAAAAAACGCCCATCAAAAGGCGTTCGCTATAAAATCCTATCCGAAAACGTGCAAACACATAAAACAAATGTCCATCACTCATCACTCATCACTCACCCCGCAACCGCTCCACCTCCGCCGCCTTCTGCTCATCCGTCCACGTATCCCCATAAAGCTGGTTAACCGCCGTGTGGTGGCTAATTATCCCCGCCGCCACCCCCTTGGCAATGCTCTCAATCTGCGCATCAAATGTTGGTGTGGCATACTCACCAAATTCCACGGTTACTTGGTGCGTCCCATTTTCCCCGCCATGGGCAATTAGCACTGTATTAACCAGTTGGCTAAGCACCCTGCGCAACCCGTCAATTATCCGCCCACGGGTGTACAATGTGGCCTTTTCCCGCTCCCTTTGCGCTGCGGCATTGTCGTTTCGCTTTAAGTCTATACCCAAGGTGGCAGGCGCAATAATGCCCTGCAAAGCAAGGTTTAGAAAGCCTGCAAAGCTAACTTCCAATGCATTGGTGTCTATGGTGGGTTGCACCACCTTAACCCCATTGTCCGCCCCTTCTGCCAAGTCCATTTGGGTTTGCACAAAACGGGTTTCAAACCCGCTCATACCCCGCATTTCCCCTGTTTTGGGGTCACGGGGCAGCATGCCGCTGGGTATGTATTTTTGCACACGCCCATCCCGCAAGGCATCCACCCACTGGCTTATAACCTCATCCAGCGCATCAAATGCATGGGTTTTGCCGTCATACACACTTTTGCCCCTGCCTGCAAACCGTGGGTTTTCATCAAACAACACAGGCACCGCCAAAATCACCCCCAAATCATGGGTTATGTCTGCGGGTTTTTGCACCCCTTCCCTTGTAACCTCGTAACGTATGCCGTTTTTATGGTAAATCTCCTCCACCCCATCATGGATAAAAACCACCTCGCACAACCTACCTCTGTGATAATTAAACCGCACCCCATCCCCGCCAAAAAACTCAATAATCGGCAGGGGGGACAAATCCCCGTCAAACGAAATCCGAAAAGCCCCATCCCCCAGTGCAAGCACCGTGCGCACCGCCCGTGCCAAAAGCCCGTCAAACCCATTTTCAAGTGCAATTTCCCCCCACAATTCCTCATTATCACAAACCTTAATGCCCAAAAAATCCCCAAGGGTAACATCCGCCAGCACATCCACCATAAGGGCAGGCAGGCCGCTGTGCATTTTTCTTATCTTGGGGTTGCGCCCCCCTTCCGCCCAAAAACTGCGGTTGCCCACCAAATCATCCACGCCGCCGTAAAACCCGGCCAACTCCGCCGGCATCCCCCTATGCCAAATTTTATTGCGAAACACTTCCCGCTCAAAATCCGCATCACTAAGCACCGCAACGCCCGCAACGCTATCAATTGGCACAATTTCCAGCCAGCTACGCATTTTATTTTTAACCCATCCCATAAAATCCCCCCAACAACATCTTATACCAATTACATCGTCATTTCCCCTCAATAAACCCATCAAACCAACATATGCTTAAACGGCACAACAGCATATTCCGCACTATCAAGGCAATCCACGCTATAACTACCATCATCCACCCTTTTCCATTCCCCGCGCTCCCGTGCTTTTTCACACCACCGTGCTTGGTAAAAGGCATCCACCCAAGGTTTCAAATGCGCCGCTACAAACAGCCGCTTCCCGCTTATCAGCATGCAAAACAGCCGTATCCGCTCCACCACCCCATCCCCTTTATAAGATGGGTGCAAAGGCAGCAAAACCCCCTGCCGCCCAAGCTCCTTGGATAAAGCCGTGCGAAACATCTTTTCAGCCGATTCGCAAAAAACAGCCCCGCCAAAGGCAAAGCTGTTGTATTTATCATACCATGCCCTAATCCGCTGCCCAAGGGCTTCCACATACATTTGGTGGGTCATACCCTGCCCATCCCCCTGCCGGTGGTAAAACCCATCCACAAGGTGCAAATGCCCATCCGCCGTAATCCCAATAAGCGTAGCAACGGTAGCATCCCTGCCACCCACATCAATCCCAACCGCCATCTGCCTGTATCTTAATTCCTCATCCCCAATTCCTAATTCCTTATTACCGCCAAACCCCTTATAAATCCCGCCAACTCCCCCTTCCCTAAGCCCCAAAATATCCCGTTTATACCAAGCACCGCCCTTATCATATGTTTCCAGCACCCCATCCCTACACTCCTGCGGCACCGCCAAATTATCAAAAATAGTAAAATGCCCAAAATTTATTTCTGCACCCTTTTGGTGAAAGTCGAGAAACTCCCTATAAAACCAATGTCCCGGCGGCTTAGCATTAAGGTCCAAAAAAACCTTGCGCCCACGGCTTGCAATGGTTCTGTCCATGGCCTCAAAAAAGAAATCTTGGTGCATCTCGTTAACCTCCGTAAGATAGATACTACCAAAACTCATCCCCTTTATCCTTGCCGCATCACTTGCCTTGCCGCCCCCTTCCGCAATAACCACCCGCTCCCCCAAGGCGGTTTGCACAAAAAGTGCATCCCGCCCTTCAAAACTGCCCCGCCGGCACCTATCACCAAAAAATGCAACAAGCCCCAGCCCATTGCAATCAAACACATTTATCAAAGCGCAACTTTTGGTAACCCCCGCCACCAAGTGCAGCCGCTCGGGGCTAATTTCCAAATTCATGGCAAAAGCAAGGGCATTAACCACATTTTTCCCCGCCCGCTTGCCCCCTTCCGCCACATTAAGCCACGCCGCCAAGCTGGCTCTCAAATACCCCTTTTGCTTATCGCTAAACCCTAAATACACCAAAAAACTCCCCCAAAATAAAAGTGCCGCACTCCATCTCGCTTCATCCAAAACAACTTTACCACCCTACACAACAGCATCAAAGTCTTCAAGAATTTCGATTAGGCTTTCCAGTATTTTTCGTGCAAACGGCACAGACATAATAAAATTACCAACCTGCTCACGCACACCCTGAACATCGTCATCATCACCGTCAAGCGATATCGGATACTCCGAGTAAAGTGTGAAAACCAATTCTTCCCTGCCCTTAGCAGTAGTTATAGCCAAGTTATTTGCATATTCCGGTTTCATAATAAAACACCATCCTTTTTCTAAATAATATCACAACCAAAAATAACAACACATTTTTTCAAAAAACCCTTGACAACCCAAAACCCCCATGCTATAATAGCCATTGTCCTGTTGATGGCAACGTTTCAGAGTTTACTGCGTTGTATGGAAAACTTTTTCGCCTTTGGCGAAAAAACCACTGCGTAATTATTGAATTGGAACGTTTCAATAATTACTTCGTTGTGAGGAAAACTTTTTTGCCCTTGGCAAAAAACCACTGCGTAATTATTGAATTGGAACGTTTCAATAATTACTTCGTTGTTGGCCCGAATGGCGGAATCGGCAGACGCGTCAGACTCAAAATCTGATTAGGGTAACCTAGTGGGGGTTCAAGTCCCTCTTCGGGCATTAAAACGGTGCATACCCTGCACCGTTTATTTATTTATCAAATCCGCCAAGGCCGCATAATTAACACTCTTCAATTCCTCATTCCTAATTCCCAATTCCTCGTTGCCCCTTCTTTTAAGCCAAAATTCATAAGCCTTTTGCTCCCCCGCCAACGCCTTATCCAACACCACTTTTTCCACCAAAAAATCCGTCATCTCCCCATCCATTTCCAATGCCTTCGCAACTTCCTCATGCTCATCCGCAAGCTTTTGCAATGCTTTATAAGATATTCCAATATGCTTAGCCACATCCCGCCGGCTCATCCGCCGGCTTAATCCGGCCAGTTTCGCAAGCCCGCCCGCCGTTATCCATATCATAACCCCACCCCCTTTCAATTTTCCATGATACTATAATAACACATCTTCAACCAACATTCAATCTACTCTTTATGAGGAAAACTTTTTTGCCCTTGGCAAAAAACCACTGCGTAATTATTGAATTGAAACGTTTCAATAATTACTTCGTTGTGAGGAAAACTTTTTTGCCCTTGGCAAAAAACCACTGCGTAATTA
>WRAX01000042.1 GCA_009779935.1 Defluviitaleaceae bacterium
ATAATCACTAAGAATGGATGATTGATATTTGATATATAGGTTGAGGATTAAACAAAGATGATTTGATGATGAAGCGGAGCAGAGATGTGAAGCTGATGATGTGTTCGTGTTTGGTTTTGAGGGAACGGCTAATTATAAATAAATGCTTGAATTATGGTAATAATATATCATAATGCGACAAAATATTCCTCGATAGCTCAACGGCAGAGCATCCGGCTGTTAACCGGAGGGTTGCTGGTTCGAATCCAGCTCGGGGAGGCTAAAAACCCACTAATCTTTGTGATTAGTGGGTTTTATAATAATTTTGAGCTAAGCATTATTGTTTGCGTGTGTAGATATCACGCTTCCAACTTAAAACATGCTCTTTTATGGCTATAAAGCTTTGTTCGCTAATTACATGTTCTATTCTGCAAGCATCGTCCACGGCCGTTTGCTTGTCCACGCCCAAAAAAATCAACCAGTCAGAAATAATTACATGTTTTTCGTATATAGACTCAGCAATTTTTTGTCCGCTATCTGTAAGGGTGATAAGGCCTTTTGCATCTATCTCTATATACCCATCCATTCGCAACTTTTTCATTGCAATGCTGACGCTTGGCCTTGAATAGTTTAGACGACCGGAGACATCAACAGAACGCACACCATCCCCGCCTTGGCTTAAAATATAAATTGTTTCCAGATAGTTTTCTGTTGATTCCTGCGCTTTCATGGTTAGCCCCCATTTTCAAAGTCTTATTTTACAATTATATCATATAGATAAGAATGTTTCCACAATAATATTTAATAAACCCAAAGCCTGAGATGGCGGAAATAATTCCGTGCCGGACTTTGGGTTTTATTGTTTTGTCTTATGTCGAATGGAGCCGTTATCTTGTAAGGCCTGCGTATATAGTCTCCAAGTTAAACCGCATCATTTCATAATATGTGCCGGCCACATTTCCCGGCTCGGAAAGGGAATCTGTAAACAACATACCAAACACCGGTACACCCGTTTCTGCGGAAATTTGCTCTATATACTGCGGGTCTATGCTGCTTTCTGAAAATAGAGACCTTATATTAGAGCCATTTATAATGTTGATAAGGTTAAGCATTTGCTCGGGTGTTCCCTCTTCTTCTGCATTAAGTTCCCAGATATAAGCAACATAAAGCCCGTATGCGGCAGCAAAATATCTAAATGCACCTTCCGAAGTTACAAGAATCCTTTGGGATGCGGGTATGTGGTCAAATCTTCCAACCCATTCGTTATGCAAGCCATAAAGCTTTGAAATAAAGTTTTGGGCATTTTCTTGGAATGTTGCTGCGTTTTCCGGGGAGAAGCTGCTTAGCACACTTTCTATATTTTGGATATAAACAATGCCTTTGCTAAGGTCTAACCAAGCGTGGGGGTCTTCATAATCCCCTAAACCCTCTGTCAGCAGGAAAAAGGGTGTTATGCCTTCGGTAACACGGAAATAATCAACACCGGCCGTCATACCTGTGCTTTCCATCAAATGCGCAAACCACTCGTTGCCTGCTTCCAGGTTTAAGCCGTTATAGAAGATTATGTCGGCATTTGCAACGGCCATCATGTCTGCCGGCAAAATGTCATGCTCTTCCGGCTCTTCCCCTATGGGTATTATGGTGTAAATATTAACCAAGTCCCCCGCAACTTGATATACCATATCAGCTATAATGGAAATTGTTGCCACAATTTGTATCGCTTCTTGCTCATTGGAAGCCGCATTTGATAAAGGCTCGTCATTGTTACCACAAGCCGCAAATGCCAGCAATGCCGGCACCAACAGTAAAGTAAAAAATAATTTTTTCATAAAATAAATACCCCTTTAATACTTAATATTTGAATTGCTTTTTATTTGATATACAAGCCCTTTTTTGGGGGCAAATATAAGTGTTAATACGAATATGGATGCAAGGGTTAAAACTATGCTTGCCCCCGATGGCAGGTTAAAGCTTAGGCTAAAAAACATGCCGACAATAGCACTTATAGCACCTATGGATGTGGACAGGGCAAGCATAACAGGCAACCTATTGGTTAAAAGATAGCTGGTTGCGGCGGGGGCTATTATCATTGCAACTATCATTATGGCACCCACAACCTGCAAGGATGTGACGATTATTAGCGTAAGCACAAACAGGAAGGAGTAATGTATAACCCTTGTTTTGAGCCCATAAACCTTGGCCAAAGTTTCGTCAAATGATGTAATTAACAGCTCTTTGTAAAATAGGGCGATAAAGATAACCAACACCACGCCTACGAAAATTATTGCCCTAATATCGGTGGTGCTAACAGTTAAAACATTGCCGAATAATACACTGTGCAAATCTGTAACCGACCTTATCCTTGATATTAGCACCAGACCCAAAGCGAAAAATGAGCTAAACACAATACCTATTATGGCATCTTTTTTAAGTTTTGACTTTTCTGACACAAAACCAATGGCAAAGGATGCCAAAATACCAAAGGTGGTGGCACCTATAAAGTGGCTTATCCCAAGCAATTGGCTGATGGCAACCCCGGGTATTACCGCATGGGATATGGCATCCCCCATAAGCGACAAGCCCCGCAGGATTATGAAAGTGCCAATGGCTCCGGCTACAACACCCACCAAAACAGCGGCAAGCACAGCCCTGCCCATAAAGCCGTAATTCGTTATTATGTGAAGGAAGTTGTTAAGCATGGGGCATCTCCTCACCAAAAATATCAATTAGGGAGGCTCCATATGCCCTTGCGATATTTTCTTTTGTAAAACAGGTTTTTGTATCACCGTGGGCAACCACTTCTTTGTTCAAAATAATAATCTCATCAAAATATTCTGCCACATTGTTCAGGTCGTGGTACACCATTATTATGGTTTTGCCGTCGTCCCGCATCTTTTTCAAAATTTTCATAATTTTTTGTTCGCTGTCCGCATCTATGCCTGCAAAGGGTTCGTCTAAAAATATTAGCTGGGCATCCTGCACCAAAACCCTTGCCAAAAACACCCTTTGCAACTGTCCGCCGGAAAGCTCCCCGATTTGGGATTTGGCAAAATCAGCCATTTCCACTTCCTGCAAAGCATCCATAACCCGCTTCTTATGTATTTTGCCGGGATACTTAAAAAGCCCAATTTTTGGAAAAGCCCCAAGCATAACAACATCTTTAACTTGGATTGGAAAGCTAAGGTCATGGTCCACCCTTTGCTTTACATAGGATGTTATTTTTTTAATGCTTTCCATGGGTTTTTCATCAAAAGTGGCCACCCCCGAAGAAGGCCTTACCAAATTCAAAACAGCTTTTATAAGTGTGGACTTGCCGGCCCCATTAGGGCCAATAATACCTATCAGTTTGCCTTTGCTAACAGAAATGGTAACATCTTTCAGAACTTCCTTTCCGGAATAACTTACAGATAAATTGTTGACCCGCAAAGAGCCTCCTAATTTGTCGCTAATTCCAACCCCATCCCTCCGCATAAGTTAGTTTTAACTAATAACATTATACAGCTAATACTTGGCCTTGTCAACTACATTTCAAATTTTTTTAAGGATAGATAAAATATGCCATTGCAGATAAAGCCCGCAATGGCATATTTTATCTATTCCACTGTTTTCCAATTGGGATTTTCGGCAAGAGCATCCCTTTGGTATACGGCAATGATGACATTTCGCTATGCCAAAACCACCATTGTGTTGGTGTAATACCAATTCCATTCTCAATCATGGAAAAGCACATTTTGAAAACGCACTGAAACCTGCGATTTTCAAAATATCCTTTTCCATGTTTCGAATTGGAATTGGTGTGAGTTAAAAAAACGCCAACAAAATTAATATCACCCCCCCAAGCCAAGACAGGCTTACGGGTGATTTTTGTGCAATCTTACCGCCGATAAAGCATCCCGCAACCACCGCAGCCACATCTATAACAAGGGAAAAGCCAATTAGTTGCAGGTGGTTTACATCCACAAGGCCGGCACCAAACCCCAAAGCAAAAGCATCTATGGCCACAGCTATGGCCACTGCCACGGCCTCCTTGGGGGATATTATTCTTGATTTATCCACATCTGCCTTCTCGGGGTCGGCGTATATGTTTAGAATAAACTTTAAGCTGAATATGGAAAATTCCAACTTCCTTGATGCTTTATTGCGTTTGCGGATATGCCTTTTTATAATGCTGTCAAAAATCTTAATAACACCCAAGGCAAATAAGATTGTAAAAGAGATAACCGAGGCCACCTCGCCCGGCATAAAAGGCATCAAAAATGCACCAAGATAAACAGAAACCCCCAGTATTACACTGCCAATGGCCGTAATTATCATAATGGACTTAAAAGGTATTTTTATTTTGCTGCTTCCGTACGCAAAACTTACAGCAAATAAGTCTATGGACAAAACTACCGCAAGCAACAACGCTTCAAAAGAAATCATAGGATACGCCACCCCTTAATATAGCTAATGATAATTATAGCCATCAATACCATGGTATGCAAGCACGGCTTTTCCTTGATACGTGGGGTCGCCAACTTTTTTCGTTAAAAATTTTCAAAAACCTCTTGACAGGGATGTTGGGTGTGGTGTATGATTGTTAGGATAATATAACTTGTTAGGTGAGGCTCCTAAAAGAACACAGGCTGCTGCCCTTAAATGTCGAGAGACGCCATAGGGTATAACAGGCATTGTCGGATTAAGGCATTGCTTAATGTAGCTGACTGGGTTAGCCCGTGGCTAATTCCAGTCTACGTCTTTTAGTGCTAAAGCTCGTACGAGGGGTGGCTTTTCCTTTGCGCAGTGTTTGCGCTTGGGCATTTTTGATGCGACCTCTTAGGGTCGTTTTTCTTGTTTATGCGGCTTGCGAGCCCATCAAGATAAAAGAAGGGGGGAGATTATGGATTCTGACAGTAGTAAAAACAGTAGCGATAATCACATTTTAACAAAATCGAAAAAATCAAAAGAATCGGAGAAACCACATGAGTTTGATAGAAGCCATAATCTTGGGGTTGATACAAGGGTTATCGGAATTTTTGCCTGTGTCCAGCTCCGGCCATTTGCTGGTGTTTCACGAATTATTCGGGATAACGGCAGAGGATAACCTAACCTTTATCATTGTGCTAAATATGGGAAGTTTAATCCCATTGCTTTATACATTTCGCAAGGATATTTGGGGGCTTATAAAAAATCCATTTCAAAAAACCACGGCCTTGTTAGTTGTAGCAACCATACCTTTAGTTGCAGCAACCCTGCTGTTTGAAGGTTTTATTGAATCGGCATTTTTTACGGTGCAGTTTTTACTTTTTGGATTTATCCTAACAGGCATAGCACTGCTTTTATCAGACAGGTTGAAGAAAAACACCAAGGAAATGGACAAATTGCGGCTTGTTGATGCCGTTATAATAGGTTGTGCGCAAGCTTTGGCTGTTATTCCCGGCATATCCCGCTCGGGCAGCACAATCACCACCACAATGGCAAGGGGCATAAATCGGGAGGGTGCTGCAAAATTCTCCTTCCTAATGTCCATCCCTGCGGCTGTGGGGGCAATGGTGTTTCGCATAAGCCGCATAATAGGCGACCCCGCTTTGCTGGAAGGGCTAAACTTTCCCAATCTTATTGCGGGCTTTGTAACCGCCGCCGCATCCGGCTATGTGGCCATAAACTTTATGATGGCAATAGTTAAAAAAGCAAAACTTAAATACTTCTTGTATTATATAGTGGCACTTGTGGTTGTAATATTTGTGTTTCTTTGGTAGATTTTGTTAAAAGTGATTACCGCCGATGGTTTGCAAAAAAATGGAAACAATACTAAAACCGGAGGTGCGATATGTTAAAAGAAAAAATTTTGGCTCATATTGAAAATAAGGATATGGACAACTTAAAAACCTTGCTGGCAAATGCCGAGGAGATGGAGATTTTACAGGCTTTTCACGACCTGCCGGCCGAGGAGCAGGTTATTGCATTTAGGCTACTTTCCAAAGACAAGGCCTTAGCGGTATTTGAAGATTTAGACACGGACGAACAGCAAAACCTAATACGCTCTTTTACTGACGAGCATGTTATTGAATTTGTAAACGAAATGGCACCGGATGACAGGGTTAGGTTGCTGGACGAAATGCCTGCAACTGTGGCTAAAAAACTAATCAACTCCATTTCCACAGAGGAAAGGGAAGCAACAAATGTGATAATGGGCTATAAGCGGGAAACTGCCGGGCGCATTATGACCACAGAGTTTATCACCCTAAGAAAAGATATGACTGTGGAGCAGGCTTTAGACAAGGTTGGCAGGCAAGCCGAAGAAAAAGAAACCATTTACACACTTTTTGTTACTGATGAAGCGAAAAAGCTGGAAGGCATACTTACCCTAAAAGACCTGCTTATTGCAAAGGGAATATCCGGCAACAGCGATGGCAACACCCTTGTTGGCGACATAATGTCCAAAAACGCCATAAGTGTTTCCACAGATGCGGATCAAGAAGAGGTTGCACACCTACTGCAAACCCTGGACTTGTTAGCCATACCCGTCGTGGATAAAGAGGGGCGTATTGTGGGCATTGTAACCATTGACGATGCAGTGGATATTTTGGAAGATGAAGCCACCGAGGACATTTTTAACCAAGCGGGCATGCTTGATGTGCAAGGCAAGGAAGCCAGCCTTAGCGAAACCATGGTGCGGGGCAATCTTTGGAGCATATGGAAGGTACGGGTACCTTTCTTGTTTATCACCTTGGGGGCAGGCTTTTTTGGCGGCTTTATTATCGAGGGCTTTGAAGATGTTTTGTCCACCATTGTGGGGGTAGCCTTCTTCATCCCGCTTATTATGGATATGGGTGGCAATGTTGGCACTCAATCCTCCACAGTTTTTGCTCGCGGCATTGTTTTAGGGCATATTGACACAAAAAGGTTTTTTAGATTTGTGATGAAAGAAAGTTTTGTGGGCCTTAGTATGGGTACAATATTTGGTGCTATATCAGGCTTGGTTGCGGCTTTTTGGCAAGGGGATGCAATGCTTGGCATAGCCGTGGGAGCATCCGTTGCATTTACCATGACCTTGGCATCATCTTTGGGGTTTTTGGTTCCCTTTCTATTGGTTAAGTTGAAGCTGGACCAAGCGGCAGGCTCTGCCCCCCTTATCACATCTGTGAAAGATGTTGTAGGTCTGCTGGTTTACTTCTTGTTCGTAAGTGTGTTTATGAACGCTGCACTGCAGGAGGCCTATGAATATGCCTATGAATGCGCTTGTGCGCTTTGCGGGTGCTAAGTTAAGAGGTAAATTATTATGATAAACCAAAATAAAAGTGTAAAGACATTTATGAAAGTATTTGCCGTTGCGGCCGGTGCTTTGGTTTTGTTTGCTGGCATTGGCCTGCTTATTGCGACCAATGCCATCAGGCCGCCGGCAGTGCCCACAATACCATTGCCCAGCACATCATCACAAGAAGAATCGGAATATCTCCCAACATCATCCTGCGACAATTTGTTGCCACCGTCCCCACCTCAATTTGAAGAAAGAAGGCCAAACTTTTTCACATTTGTTATATTTGGCCTTACCGAGGGGATGAATGCCAACACAATTATGGTTGCCGCCTATGATGCCGAAACAAGGCAGGGCTACATAATAAGCATTCCGCGGGATACGAGGGTGGATGTGGAGCGTAACAACAGAAAGATAGTTGCCGCATACCCCGTTGGCCGCTTGGGGGGCAGGGGGCATGAAGGCGGTGTCGAGCGGATGAAATACGAGGTACAAACCTTAGTAGGCTTTAGGCCGGATTTTTATATAAGTGTGGATTATGAAGCATTTGTGCGTATGGTGGATGCGGTTGGCGGTGTGGAAATATATGTGCCCTTTCGCATGTTTTACAACGACATATATCAAAATTTGTTTATAGACTTGCAGGCGGGCTTGCAAGTGCTAAACGGCCACGATGCCCTGCTTTTTTCCAGATACCGAACGGGCACGCCGGGCATCTCCCCAACGATAAGTGATTATCAGCGTATTGAGCATCAACAGCAGGTGCTGGCCGCTGTAATGCGGGAGCTTTTAACCCCCGCATCCATACTAAGAATACCGGAATTTATAAGTATTTTTAATAGCTATGTGGATTCGGATCTGTCATCGGGGGAGCTTTTGTGGTTTGCAAACCAATCCCGTGTCATAGGCGGGCTGGATGCCATTAACCTTTACACCCTACCTATGACAGGCACAAGCGGCCCGCCAAGGTGGTACGAATTGGCAGATGAAGAAGGTATTTTGGAATTGGTAAACCGCACCATAAACCCCCTTGAACGGGACATTACATCTAATGATTTGAGGATTGCCCAATAACATTGCGCCGACAGTTTGCAAAGGAGGATAAGGTCGTGTATTTTGCAGATTTTGTAATTCGTGTTGCTTGTGCGGTTTTATTCGGTTTTTTTATTGGGCTGGAGCGACAGCTTACCAGCAGCAGGGTAAATATACGCACCAATGTTTTGGTAAGTATGGGTGCTTGCCTGTTTACCTTGTTTTCCCAATTGATGGGGGCGGAGGATACCACACGCATTGCCGCCCAAGTGGTAACGGGCATTGGTTTTTTATGCGGTGGCGTAATTTTTAAGGAAGGCTTGAATGTTAAAGGTTTAAGCACAGCGGCCACCATATGGTGCACCGCTGCAATTGGGGTTTTGGCAAGCACCGGCTTAATTCTTTATGCGGCCACCGCAACTGCCATTTTAATATTTGCCAATTTGGTGTTTCGCTTTATTTCCGATAAAGTGCACCCACTCCCAAATTTTGGGGATGAGGAAAATGTTTATATGCTTTCAGTAACTTGCTGTGAAGAGGAAGAGTTTAACATACGCTCAACTATAATCGAAAGTTTAGTGGAGGCCAAGTTTCAGCTGGTAAACTTGGAAAGTGCAGACGAGATTGGCAATAAAGTAGAAATTGAAGCTACATTTATTGTACACGGCAGGCGCAGGGATGTGTTGGTGGAAAGGCTGGTGGCACGCATCGCCTTGGAAAAGGGCGTTTCCAAGGCCGGGTGGGAGCTGGAGTAAATGAGGAATTTTGATAGAATATTCTATATTTGCATTTTAGCATTGTCGGCGGCTTTTCTTTTTTTGGGAATAGGGTAGCCTCGGAAAACATGTTTGTGTCGGATTTTGAGCTCATGCCTGTACACTCTGCAGTGGTGGTTGAAATTACAGGCAGGGCAGAAATGACAGAGCTGTTTGACATGAGCTTTGCTTTTTTGCAATAGATACCATAATTACATTTTATGCAGAAATTACCAGCGGACAGATGAGCGGCCAAGTGGTGCCGGCAGAGCAAAGTGTTACCTACGGCAGGGAAAAGGAAGTGGAGGCGGGGGATAGGATTCTTTTAACACACAACAACTTTCTTGAAGAATTTTGGTTTATGGATTATGTAAGGATAAATTACATAGTAATCCTTGGCATCATTTTCTTTGTGCTGGTTGTGTTGTTTGGTAAGATGAAGGGCTTTAACTCCATAATCGCCCTTGCTTTTATATGTATGGCGGTATTTTTGATATTTATCCCCGCAATTTTATCGGATATGAATATTTATACTCAAACAATCCCAAAACAGTATCAGAAAACGCAGGATTTTTATTCGATTGCAAGGAGCGAGGTTCCGTGCATACCCAGAGGTATGTGCGGGTTCTTGGGACGCAGTAAATCGGATAAA
>WRAX01000043.1 GCA_009779935.1 Defluviitaleaceae bacterium
TATGGAGTTCCATTGCTTGGTGGTAAGGTTGCTTGGATATTTGGTGCGATATTTCATATGTTTTCACATCCTGTTTATATTGTATATCGGCAGGATTGGGATTTTATTGAAAACAAGTTCTTAGCGATTTGTCAAGGACTTTTTCACTGCTTGAACGCAAAAATCCCCCAAAGCGTGTTGATTGCCTTGGGGGATTACGGTCTGCTATGCATAATATTGATAATTACGATATGAGGATTTTGGGTTCGTTGTACGGCGTTATGCTTATTAGACACACATTATACATAGTTATCTGTCATGTTTTTGAGGCCATCCTCGTCATCCCAAGGGTGTTCTATGCCACCGTTGAAGGGACCGACATACAGTGCTTTTCCGTTCTTAATAAACCATTCCATCCCATGTTCCCGTTCCCAGTCACAACTAAGCTCTAGGCTAAATGCTACAACACTTTCATCTTCAGGGACATACATGACACTCATGCCACCAGGCTGAATATATTGCAAAATTTCTCTTGACTTTATATTTTCTGGGATTAACAAGCCCTCATCTGTAAAATGTTCTCTGCAAGATTCGCAGTATTTTATTGCTCCTTCGCACAGTGTTTCTATAATTGAAGGAGAGAGTTCTTGCAAGTAGGCAGTGCACTTTTCGGCATACTCCATCTTTACACTGTCTCTTATCAAAATACAGATTTATTCATTGAATAATGGAAAATCAATAATCCCTTCCATTAAGTAAGCTCCAGCTTTTTTTAGTTTTCGTATCATTCTCTTTCCACCGCCTAATATAAAATCGTCACGCCGCCCACAACAACCATGAACAACGTACAAAATAAAAATACCTTGCCGATAATCATACCATACCCTGCGCCGAAATTCTACACAAAAATTCTGTTCTTTAGAAGAGGTCGGGGTTCGGGGCAACGCCCCGCCTAACTTAAAGCAATCCGAAAAAAGTGTAGCCGATTTTGCCGTAGAATGAAGCGGGTGGCAATGGGGGACAGGGCGTTTTTCCCTGTTCCCCGTTGTCGGCTGCGTAATGCTACTGCCCAGCAAGCGGATGATGGCAATAATCAATGCTACAAGTCCCGTTATATGCATCAATTCCCCCTTGATGGGCATTGTTACTTAATTTGCTCCAATTGTTTTTGCACAACTTCCAGCATCTCTTGATATTTCGCACCCTTGGCACGTTCTTCCTCCACCATAGCTTCGGGGGCTTTTGCCAAAAAACCTTGGTTATTCAGCTTTGCAGTCACACGGTCAACCTCACCTTGCAGTTTTTTAATTTCCTTTTCAAGGCGAACCTTTTCCTTTTCCATATCCACCAAATCGGTCAGCGGCATGAAAATTTCGGCACTTGGCACAACCACAGACACGCTGTTTTCAGGGGCACCGTCTTTGGTAGCCGACACAATAACTTCCGAAGCCCCGGCAAGTGCCATGATATAGGCTTTGCCGCCTTCAAAAATGCGCCGCACATCTTCGCTTGCAGATACAACAAAGGTTTTTGCCTTGCGGCTTGGCGGCACATCCTTTTGCTGGCGCAGGTTGCGTAATGCCCTAACAGCTTCTTTGATTTGCTCAATATCGCCTTCATCGGCGGTAAAATTATGGGTTTCATCATATTTAGGCCATTGGCTTATAACAATACTTTCACCAAAACCAAAGCTTTGGTAAATTTCTTCGGTCAGAAAGGGGGAGAAGGGATGCAATAGACGTAAGCCAACTGCCAACACATGCTTTAATGTCCACAAAGCGGCGGGTCTGGTTGGGTCGCCCTCGTTATACAGGCGGGGCTTGGAAAATTCGATATACCAATCACAAAATTCGTCCCACATAAAGGTTTGCACCTTATCTGCCGCTATCCCAAGCTCGTATTTTTCCAATAATTCCGTAACTTCCTGCGCCAAGGTGTTGGCTTTGGATAATATCCATTTATCAGCAGGGGTTAAATCCTCCAAACCTACGTTTAACGGCGTTTCATCTAAATTCATCATTATAAAGCGGCTGGCATTCCACACCTTGTTTAGGAAATTTCGGCTTTGCTCCACCTTTTCATCGTAAAAACGCAAATCATTACCCGGGGTGTTGCCGGTTGCTAACGAGAAGCGCAAAGCGTCTGCACCGTATTGGTCAATTACAACTAACGGGTCGATGCCATTACCAAGGGACTTGGACATTTTACGCCCTTGGTCATCCCGAACAATGCCGTGGAACAGCACATCCTTAAATGGCAGCTCCCCCATAAATTCCTGACCGGAGAACACCATGCGCACAACCCAGAAAAACAGGATTTCATAGCCACAGCAAAGCACATTTGTAGGGTAGAAATATTTTAGCTCTTTGGTGTCATTTGGCCATCCAAGGGTGGAAAATGGCCATAAAGCCGAAGAAAACCAAGTGTCCAAGCTATCCTGGTCTTGGGTTAAATTTTTGCAACCGCATTTACAAGCAGACGGGGCGGATTTTGCCACGGTAATTTCCCCGCAATCCCTGCAATAATAGGCAGGTATGCGATGGCCCCACCACAATTGCCTGCTTATGCACCAATCCTTGATATTTTCCAGCCAATGGGTGTAAACCTTGCCAAAACGTGGGGGAACAATATTCAAATCCCCTTTTGTATAGGCTTCCAAAGCAGGTTCCGCCAGCCCCTCCATTTTAACAAACCATTGCATTTTGTTTAATGGTTCCACAACAACCTTGCAACGGTCATGCACACCAACGCTGTTGTTAATCTCTTCTTTTTTGATAAACAGTCCATTTTCGGTAAATTCCTTAATAATTCGTTTGCGGGCATCATATCTGTCCATACCCTCATAGCAACCACCATTTTCGTTGATTGTGCCATCGTCATTCATTACATTAATAATTGGCAGGTTGTGCCTCTTGCCCAGCTCAAAGTCATTAAAATCATGGGCGGGAGTGATTTTAACCATACCCGTTCCAAAATCCGCCTTAACATAATCGTCCGCAACAATGGGTATTTCACGGTCAAAAATTGGCATTATAGCGAATTTGCCGATAAGGTGCTTGTAACGCTCGTCATCAGGGTTTACGGCAATTGCCGTGTCCCCCAGCATTGTTTCCGGGCGTGTTGTAGCAAAGGTTACAAATTCATCACTGTCTTTTATGGGGTATTTGAAATGCCAAAAGCCGCCCTGTTTGTCCTCATGCTCAACCTCGGCATCAGATATGCTGGTTTTACAATTTGTACACCAGTTTACCAAACGCTCTCCACGGTAAATCAGTCCCTTTTCATGCAGGCGTACAAAAACTTCCAAAACAGCTTCCGACAGGCCTTCGTCCATGGTAAAGCGTGTCCTTTCCCAATCGCAGGAGCTGCCAAGTTTTTGGATTTGGCTTATTATGATATTGCCATATTTGTCGTACCATTCCCAAGCCCGCTTCATAAAGCCTTCACGCCCAAGGCCTGCCTTGGTAAGCCCGTCTTTTGCCATATCTTCTACAATCTTAACCTCGGTTGCAATGGCGGCGTGGTCCGTACCGGGCATCCACAGGGCATTGTAGCCCTGCATGCGCTTAAAGCGCATCAGTGTGTCAATCAGTGTGTATTCAAAGGCGTGGCCGATGTGCAGCTGGCTGGTGATGTTTGGCGGGGGTATCATTATGGTGTATGGTGTTTTGCTCTCATCCACCTTAGCGTGAAAGTAGCCCTTATCCATCCATTGGGCATACAGCCTATCTTCAACATCTTTTGGATTATATTTGGTTTCCATATCTTTTTTCATCATTATTTGTCCCCCTGTGTAAAATGCCCGGCCCGCTTGTGGGCGGTTGCTTTGTGGGCTTTTTCTATTTTGTGGTAATTTGCGCCTTTTTCGCCTGTTAACAGGAATGTATCCAGCTCGTCATAGGTTATGCCCATATCCATTTCATCAGTTTGCCCTTCAAAAAGCCCTGCTGATGGCGGTTTTGTGTAAAACACCGCAGGTGCGCCCAGATACTGCAAAAAGGCGAAAATTTCGGTTTTTGTCAAGTCTTGTATAGGGTTTAGGTCAAATGCCCCGTCACCCCATTTGGTAAAATATCCCATGTAAATTTCGCTACGGTTGCCTGTGCCCGCCACCAAGTAATTACGGCTGGCGGCGATGGTGTACAAAGTTGTCATCCGCAGGCGTGGGTTTATATTAATGTCCGCCGCTTGGGTTATTTTTGCGTTGCCCCCAAGGTTATCCAGTAAAGTTTGCTTGGTTTTGGTCAAATCCACCACAATATGGGGGATTTTATAAGTGCTGGCTAATAATTTAGCATCTTCCATGTCTTGGTTGTAGTTGTTTATGCTGCCGCAGGGCATCATCACCCCCAACACATCATCCGTTGCCATTTTAGCAAGTATGCCCACAAGGGCAGAATCCTTGCCCCCGCTGGAACCAAAGACGATGCCGCCCGCCCCCGCTTCTGCCAAGGCCTGCCTAATGCCCGCTACCCGCAGGGCAATCTCCCCATCCCAATTTTTGTCAACTTTAATCATTCAGCAACACTCCCAACTGGTCGCCCGTAAAATGGTAGGCTTTGTTGCAAAAATGGCAGCTTATTTCCGCCTGCCCCTGTTCTTCTATAATCGCCTTAATCTCATCCGCCCCAAGGGATATTAATGCCCGCTCTATCCTGTCCCGGTGGCAGTTGCATACAAAGCCGATGGGGTGATTTTCTGTAATCTCGTAACCAAAGGGGGATAATAGCATGTCCAAAATATCCTCGGGCGTTTTCCCTTCGTCCAGCAACCGGGAAATTGGGGGAAAGTTCTGTATATGACCTTCCAAGCGATCCACAGTCTCATCCAAAGCATTTGGCAAAAGCTGGATAAAAAACCCGCCCGCCGCTTTAACTGTTAAATCTTTCTCCACTATCACCCCCAAAGCTACAATTGACGGGGTTTGCTCGCTATACATAAAATATCCCGCTAAATCCTCCGCAATTTCGCCGCTTATTAGGGGGGTGGTGCCCACATATGGCTCTTTAAGCCCCAAATCCTTGGCAACGGTAAGGTTGCCATTGCCAACGGCACCGCCCACATTAAGCTTGCCATCTGAGCGGTTTGGCACATCTGCCCCGGGGTTGCGCACATAGCCACGCACACGCCCAAGCCCGTCTGCTGCTACCAAAATGCCGCCCAAAGGCCCATCCCCACGTATGTTTATGGTTATTGCATCATCATCATTGCCAAGCATAAGCCCCATGATGGATGCGGCAGTTAAAGTGCGCCCAAGGGCGGCAGTTGCCACCGCCGATGTTTGATGTATCCTCGCCCCGTCATCCGCTAAATATTTAGAAGTTGCCACAAAAGCCCTAATTTGCCCATCGGCGGCTGTGGCACGCAAACAATAGTCTTTCATGTTATCACCGTTCCTAGTCCTTTGTTATCCATACATGATAGCACATAAAAAGGGTGGGGGCAAGCCCCCACCCTACAATTTATCAAAATTAGCGTATATCGGCGGATAAAGCCCATTGGGTTGCGCCGGAGCCTGCATTTGCAGCATTGTTGGCAAAAGAGGTTACACGCACAACGAGAAGTTGCACACCGGTTACATCCACATCCACACTCAAAGGCATTTGCCCGCTTTCCAGTGTAAGTGTTTGGATTGGTGTACCATCACCAATAAATGTTACTGTGGCACTGCGTGTGCCCGTGTGCCCGTCCACACGGCCAAAAAGCCCTGTCAAACGGGTGTAGGAACCGCCAAGGTTGTGGCGGGTTTCCACATTATGGTTGCCGTGTATTGTGCGGTATGCAGTAACATTTGTATGCGCCACCCCAACCATGTTAACAGAGGCTAATGTTTCTGTACGGTTCATGGCGTTGGTGTTAAAACCGGTACCATCAAAAGCGGTTTCTGCTAAGCGGTTGCCGGCAGCGGCAGGGATATCAGGGGTTGCCCCTGCACCATGGGCGGTGGTAAGCAAAACCACATTATTTGCCGGGTCAAAATCCACATCAAGCCCAACAATGTCTGCAATGGCACGTACGGGCAAAAATGTTCTGCCGTCAATCGAAAACGGACGCATATCATATGCAAAATCTTGAATTTGTCCGTTAAAGCTAACCCTTACACCAAAAAGCAATTCCCTTGCAACAGGGCTTGCCATAACCACAATAGTGGACATGGTTGCCATAACAAGCATACCCAGCACAAAGCCCTTTAAGCCCACTAACCTTCTTTTACCTTTTTCTGTCATTTTCTTACCTCCAAAATTTCATTTTTTAGAATCTGTGGTCAATAATGGGTCGTGCGGTTTATTGAGCACGGTTCTTAATTCAACAGCAAATTATACCACAAACACACGCCAAGTGCAAGTGTTTTATACAAATGTCACTTTATCCCAGTCAATCTCATGGGGCTCTTTGGCGGTTGCCCTTTCACCCACAAGCACGCCCATTGCAAATTCCCAATCCTCGTGCCATTTTACCATTTTTTTAAGCTCCTCCCCTTCTGCGCTTTGGAAAGGGAATGCCGCCATTGCAACAATAACCGAATCTAAGCCCAGCGAGGCCGCTGCAAGGGTGATGTTTTGGGTCATGATGCCTGCATCCATATCCCCCCATTTCCAGCCCGGCTCTTTTAGAATCAAAAACATGGCCGGTGCATCGTAAAAAACCTTGCCGCCCCGCTCCATAATACGGTTGTAGAACATTTGGTCGTCCATGCACTTCATGTGGGTTAAAGCGGCATCGTCCAGCCTATCAACCATTTTTTTATCGTTGACAACCAAAAGCCGCCAAGGCTGGCGGTTTATGGCAGACGGGGCATGCAAAGCCGCCTTGGCGATCGCTCTAATCTTACCTTCATCCACCTTATCGCCATTAAATGCACGGCATGAAAACCGCTCTTCGATAACCTTCAAAACATGGTTCATTTTTTCGTCCTCCTGTTTTTATTTTATTATACATCAAAACCTATGCAAACGCAAGATGTAGCAATTTTGCAAATTTTTCAAAATTTATTTGACAATGGGGGCGGGCTGTGGTATAATACATTTTTGTAAAATCCTTGCTCGCCACAATAGATGGCGGGCCACAGACCAAAAGGAGGTGTATTTTCATGCACAAATATGAACTTGGTATCATTTTACTTCCAACCATGGAAGAAGAGGCCATCAAAGCCGAGCATGACTTGATTTTAGAGCTTATTGCACGTTTTGGCGGCGTGATTGATAAGGTGGACAATTGGGGCCGCCGTAAGTTGGCTTACGAAATTCAAAAGCTTAACGAAGGGCATTATTGCTTCTTTTACATCGATGCCCCACCGGCATTGCCTGCGGAAATGGAGCAACGCTTGCGTATTCGTGAGAACATCATGCGCTTTATGATGCTTCGCAGGGAAGATTTGGAGAAGGCCCCAAAAGTTGATGCTACCCCTGTTGCCGCTCCAACCCCTGCTCCCGCTGCTGTTGCAGAAGAGGCGACCGAAGCTTCTGATGAAGCTTAAGAGGTGACCGTTTATGAACAAAGTAATTCTAATGGGCAGGTTAACCAAAGACCCTGAGATACGCTATTCCAATGCACAGGAACCCCTTGCAATCGCCCGTTACACCCTTGCGGTGGACAGGCGTGTAAGCCGGGACCGCAGAGATGCAGGCGAACAAACGGCAGATTTTATTAACTGCACCTGTTTTGGAAAAGCGGCAGAATTTGTTGAAAAATTTTACCGCAAAGGGCAAATGGTAAGTGTTGTTGGCAGGATGCAGGTGCGTAGTTATGATGACCCCCAGACACAACAAAGACGCTGGATTACAGAGGTTATCACCGATGAGCACTTTTTTGCCGAAAGCCGTGCCAGCTTTGAAGGCAGAAGCGGCGGCAACTATGATGCGCCCCCTTACCAAGGCGGCGGGCACAGTGCCCCGGCCGCAAACAACCGCCCGCAGCAGCCACAACAATCACAGGCACAGCCGCCATCCGATTCTTTTTTTGAAATCGACAACACTTTGGATGATGACGACTTGCCATTCTAATATTTGGTAATAGGAGGAAAGCATATGACCCACCAAAAAAGACGGGGACGCAGAAAAAAGAAAATTTGCGTTTTCACCGCCGAAAAAATCACCTATATTGATTATAAAGACATGGCACGTTTGCGCAAATTTATGTCCGAACGTGGCAAAATTTTGCCAAGGCGTGTCACAGGCAATTCCGCCAAAGCACAAAGAAAGCTGACAACAGCTATCAAGCGTGCAAGGCATATGGCGCTTTTGCCATACACACAGGATTAATAGCCAATCCCCCAAGTCCTGTGCTTGGGGGATTTTAATTATGAGGAGATAAAGATGAGAAAGTTACTATTTTTACCATTATCGCTGTTGCTGTTCATTTTAGTGGCCTGCGGTGATAATAGCGAGCAAGTTGCATGCGAAGCCAATTATTACGAAACAAATGATTATTACGAAACATACCAGCCTGATGAGCCTGAGACGGAAGAGTTGCCGGAAGATATAGAGGAAGTATACGAGCAAATGCCGCACGCATTAGACATACACGGTCTGCTGTCTTATGTGGAATATAACGGAAACCGTGCTTACATTTTTGGCTCCATGCACCTTGGCCGCCCTTATTTCTTCCCGCTGGCGGATGTGGTGGAGCAGGCCATGCGCAATGCGGATATTTTTGCATTTGAATTTGACATAGTCGCATTGGAAGATTTTGCAACAATAATGGCAGTGGCGGGTTATATGATGCTGCCCATGGGCACAACCCTTGCTGATGTTTTGCCGCCGCAAACCCATGCCCACTTATTGGATGTACTGGATAGTTTCCCTTTGGTAGATTATGATGACATTGCCATGTTCCAACCTATGGCTGCATCCACCATAATAGTTACCTCGGAAGTTTTCCCGCTAATGGATATTTCCGAAGTGTACAGTGTAGATGTTTATGTATTGGACATTGCGCAAGAGCTTGGCCGCCCCATTATCGGCCTTAACCCGCTTGACCATGAAATGCGCCTGCTTTACGCCGCACCGCTGGATGTGCAAATTGCCGCAATTGATGGCTTAACAGACCGTGATACAATGATAGAAGCCGCTTTGGACTTGGGGCTGGTAGAAGCTTACGCAGGCCAAGATATGGACGCACTGCTTGCAATGTTACGTTCCTATTACGAATACCAATTAGATGCGTACAGTAGGTATATGATTGATGTTATACTAATCCAACGCTCCATAGAATTTGCTGAAGAAATCCATCGCCTATTGGCGGAAACTGACGAGCCCACAACCTTCTTCGTAACCATGGGTATCGGACATATGCTGGGTGATGACCACGGCAATGTGTTTGTGGTGTTGGAGGAAATGGGACACACAATAACGCCCCTTTGGCAATAATAAACAATCTTAGAAAAAAAGCGGCTACCCTTAAAGTTTTACTTGCGAAAGGTAGTCGCTTTTTTAGTCCAAATGCAATTAGATATTATAGCTCGTAATAAAATCACAATAGCGTATGCAGTGCCATGGGCGAGTGCCGCTATTAAGCCAACCTCAAAATAAGCATACCATCATCCACATAATAGATAGCAATTTTATTTCCCGGTTGCCAACCCATTGTTTTTTGCAGTTCTTTGGTTAGGGTTAGTCTTCCAATATCATCAATTTCTGATCCAAAATACTCATCTTCCA
>WRAX01000044.1 GCA_009779935.1 Defluviitaleaceae bacterium
CCCCAACTGCAATCGCAGGTATTGCCATAGTCAAAATAATACTTAGCCAGTTTAAGTCGTTAAACTCGTCGCCAAATATTACAAGGTCAAAAAACAATCGTGCTGCCAATGAAACGGCAGAAGTTACCGCAAATCCTAAAATAAATGCCGCTACTGGGTTTTTCATTGTGTTTCCTCCTGTATTTACCCTTGCCATATGCAATAGGGCTTAAATTTTATGCCGTAAGCACGGCAGGGAAAAGCTAGGCAAAGCCGCAAGCGACTTACCCTATAAACAATTTTATCAGAAAAAAATTGCTGTGCGAGAACTTGTAAAAATCAACGGAGTTTTTGTAATAAATAATGGTCTCGGAATGAATACACCCATCTCATGCTCATTTTCATGCCGAAAAATGCTTGACGATAAAATGTGAGGGGTATATAATGTGTATATATGCAAATACGTTGTTTAACGCTTGTAGTGCCATTCCCACTTTAATAGACAATAAATAACGCCAAAAAAATCATTGAAACACAAACTTACGCCACCTTGCTTCCTGTAGCTTTCAAATTCTCTGATTGATAGGATTGATTGATAAATCTACGCTCAAAATCCACAGGGTTCATCCATCCAATTGATGAATGAGGACGTATACGGTTATACAGCACTTCTATATACCTAAATACAGCAAGTTTTGCACAGCTTCTGGTCTTGAAGTGATTAAGATGATTTAAGACAAGAAAAGAAGTTCTCCGCCACAGCGTTATCATAGGGGTCACCCCAAGCACTCGCCTTTGGCGAGCGACCCAGAGGGTCGGTTTCGCACGGCGAAACTGCAAGGCTGGTCATGCTTTGTAAAAAACCTTTTTGGTTAAGTAAAAGGCGAAAAGCCATTGCGGTGTACTGAACACCTCTATCGGAGTGAAACATTAACCCCTTCGACGGCTTTTGCCTAAATATGGCCATATTTAAGGCATCAAGAACTTTTTGTTTGCTGCACTATTAAGTTTGCATCAATAAGCGCAGAAACCCGCTCAAAATCCACATACATTTCACGGTCCTCTTCTAACTTGGGGGCGACGCCCCGCACCAAATCATACGCAATGGCAGTTCCTGCACCCAGTTTGGCGTTGCCGGAAAGGTCCACACCCTGTGCGGCACATAGAAGTTCTATTGCCAAGGTCTTTTTAAGGTTAAACAACACCTCGCTTGCTTTGCGGGCGGCAATTGTACCCATGGATACATGGTCCTCTTGATTGGCGGAAGATGGGATACTGTCCACGCTGGCGGGGTGGCAAAGCACCTTATTTTCCGATACAAGGGCGGCGGCGGCGTATTGGGCAATCATAAAACCGGAGTTTATGCCGCCTTTTTCCGTTAAGAAGCCCGGCAAGCCTGATAGGGCAGGGTTTACCAGCCTTTCAATGCGCCTTTCGCTTACATTGCAAAGCTCTGCTATGGCAATTGCTAAAAAGTCCATGGGCAGGGCTATGGGTTGCCCATGGAAGTTGCCGCCGGATATGGCAATATCCTCCTCGTGGGCGATGATTGGATTGTCTGTTACTGCATTTATCTCAATCAACAACTTTTCTTCCACATATGCAAGCGCATCCTTGCTTGCCCCGTGTATTTGGGGTATGCAACGTATGCTGTATGCATCCTGCACCCGCACCTGCCCCTGTTTTGTAACCCTATCACTACCCTTAACCAGCTGCAATATATGCGCTGCTGTTGCAATTTGCCCCTTTTGAGGGCGCACAGCGTGCAGGGTAGGGTGGAAGGCGCAGGTTATGCCCTGCAATGCTTCCATGGTTAAAGCGCCTGCAATATCTGCTGTAACAGCAAGGTTTTTAGCATCGTATAGGGTTAGTGCGCCAATGGCCGTCATGGCTTGCGTGCCGTTTATCAGCGCAAGCCCTTCTTTTGCCGCAAGGGTTATGGGCTTTATGCCTGCAGCCTCCATAGCCTCTGCCCCTGTCATTAGTTTGCCGTCATAAAAAGCATCTCCAAGCCCAATTAGTGTTAGGGCGATATGGGACAATGGTGCAAGGTCCCCGGAAGCCCCCAGCGAACCTTTTTCGGGCACACAGGGGATTACGCCTGCATTAAGCATATCCACAAAAGTCTGTAACAACTCCAACCGCACCCCCGAAAAACCCGCCGCAAGGCTGTTTACACGAAGCAGCATCATTGCCCGCACAATTTCTGGGGAAAGCCAGCTGCCAATGCCGCAAGCGTGGCTAACAATTAAATTATGTTGTAGCTGGGCAACATCAGCAGCAGGTATTGTTACCTTGGAAAATTCCCCAAAACCTGTGTTTATGCCATATACTGTGCGCCCCTGTGCCACAATGCTTTCTACATAAGCACGGCTTGCGTTTATTTTTGGGATGGCGGCGGGGTCAATTTCCACCGCTTGCCCCCAACGTGCCACATTTACAACATCTTCCAATGTTAAATTATTGCCGTTTATCAAAACTTTTTTCATCTGCATCTATCTCCTTTATACAATAAGGGTGCATGGTGTGCACTGCTACGATTATTATATCCCATCCCGTTAAAATTTGCAATAGGAGGTGTGGACATTTAGCGTCGAACATGATACAATAACCCCATGAGGACTCCAAAAATAATCGAAGGGCGCAACTGCCCAAAATGTGGAAAAAGCACTAATCAAGTTAATGATGGGAAAAATAGGTCTGGTACACAAAGGTGCAAGTGCAAGGATTGCAATATAACCTATACACTTAACCCGAAACAAAGAGCATATTCTGAGGAGGTGCGCCAAGATGCGATAAAGACCTATTATTCAGGAGTTAGCGGTAGAGGCGTTGGAAATATTGAAGGGCTTCAGCAAAGCAAATGTCTATAACTGGATTAAAAAAAGCGAACGAAATAACCAAAATATGGATAAGTGATATAACCGCCAAAGAAGTCTTTGAAATGGATGAGTTATACCACTTTATAGAGTACAAACCGACACATGAAACTCGTGAGAACATCTACGTCACAACATTGGTTAGCCGTAAGCCGAGGCAGATTGTGGGCTTCGATGTCGCAAAAGATAAGTCGTCCGAAAGATTGCAGTGCATTGTTGATTCTGCTCCAGAGGCGGACAACTACGCCACCGATGGCTTTTTGGGTTACATCGACTTGGTTTATATGGGCAGCCATATCCGAAACATTAACAACAAAAACGATACCTTCACAGTTGAGGGCATAAATTCCGACTTGCGCCATTACATCCCTGTGCTTGCAAGACGTAGTAGATGTTTTTGTCGTACACTCGAAACCCTAAGGGCTGTACTTGCCGTGTTCATCAATGCCTATAACAAGTTTGGCGAAGCGAAGATGAAATACAGGGTAAGGCGGAAGCTTGGTAAAAAGAGTAGGGAGTTGCCTTTTGGGGTTGTGGATTTTTTATAACGGCGTGGTTGTCCGCATCTTTTGCAATAGACTGATTGACAAAACCTGCGGGGCAAGGTATAATGATTCCAAGGTGTGCCTGATAACCACCTATAAAAAACAGGAGGTATTTTTTATGAAGATTACCGTGCGTGCCATGGTTTACATGGCTGTGGTGGCCGGTGTTTATGCGGCCATCACCATTGCCCAGTCGGCAATTGGTTTTGGGGCTATCCAATTTAGGGTGGCAGAAAGCCTTAATTTGCTGGCTTTTTTTAACCCCATTTTTGCACCTGCCGTTGCCCTTGGGGTATTCCTTGCCAACCTGCTGGGTTCGCCCTACGGCATTTTGGATGCGGGACTTGGCACCCTTGCAACCATTATTGCACTAATCTTAATCCGCATAACTAAAAAAACAACCAACAACCTGCTACTGGCATCCGTTTGGCCAACGCTGGTAAATGCTGTCATGGTGCCGCTGGTTATCCTAATATCGGGCGGCGGGCTTGCTGCAGTTACATGGGCGGCATTTTCGCCCATTGCCTTGTCGGTGTTTATTGGGCAGTTTGTGGTTGTAAACATCTTTGGCTATGCTCTTTTCCGCTATCTTATGGCACGCCATAAAAACTTTATACTTATGATTGAGGAAGTTTGACAATGCAAAATTACATACTTTACCTTGTGCGTAAGGATTTCTCGCTTATTAGATAATAGCATGCTTTCTGAAATATAAATACAAACAATATTAGCAACCCGCAAAATTATTGATGGAAATTGCTGATGCCGCTTAATACGCTACGCATTTCAACCATTATTGCTTCCACCTGTCCAAGGCAGTATTTTGATATATTCATAAAGTGATGCAGATTAATCCCTGCGCAAGCAAAAATCCTGCGATAAATAAGTCGCAGGATTTTTTTATGGAGAATACCGGACTTGAACCGGTGACCTCCTGACTGCCAGTCAGGCGCGCTCCCAGCTGCGCTAATCCCCCATAGGCTATCAATATATCATGTTTGGGAGAGCTTGTCAAGGGTTTTTGCAAATTTTTTAACCTTGATTTTTTTGGTAGAATGTGATAATATTATAACATGGAATAAGTGTGCGAAAGTGGGGATTTTATGGGCGAGTTTTGGTGGGCCTTTGTTATTGTGATTGGGATGTTGGTTGGTGTTGCGGCTGTTTTGTTTGTGAATGCCCAAAAAGCCCGCAAGGATAACGAACGGCTGGAAAAGTTGCTAAAAGAGCAGGAAGAAAAGCTTCGCACAGAAACCGCAACCCTTAACGCCATTTTCCAAGCCCTTCCCGACGTGATGTTTTGTAAGGACTTGGAGCTTAGATATACCCATGCAACCAAAAGTTTTGGGGACTTGTTTGGGCTTAGCACAGATGATGTTGTCGGCAAAAGTGATGAGGAATTAGGTATAGATTCCGAGAAGATTGGGTATTGGAGAAGTGCGGATTTGGAAGTGATAAACCAAGCAAAAACCCTGCGCTTGGACGAGGTTGTGCCGGCTTTGTGCGGCGATGTGGTTTTTGAAACAATAAAAACCCCGCTAATGCAGGATGGGCATGTTTATGGCCTTTTGGGTATGGCAAGGGATATGACCCGTCGAAAGGAATATGAAAACCAATTGCATGCCGCATCCCAGGCAAAATCGGCTTTTCTTGCAAACATGTCCCACGAAATACGTACGCCCATGAACAGTATTGTGGGTTTTTCCGAGCTTGCCATGGAAATTGAAGCATCCCCAAAGGTTCGCAATTACCTTAATAAAATTAGCGAAAATGCAAACCTGTTGTTGCATATAATAAATGATATTTTAGATATATCAAAACTGGAAACGGGCGAAATTATGCTGGAAGAAGTCGCCTTTGACCTTGGCGAGCTAACCGACCAGTGCAAAGCCCTTGTTTTACCTACGATTGCAGAGAAAAATTTGGATTTTTACACTTATATAGAGCCCGTGCCCGGTGATAAGCTTGTGGTATGTGACCCTTTGCGCCTGCGGCAGGTGCTTATTAACATCCTGTCCAATGCTGCAAAGTTTACCCACCAAGGCGGCATAAAAATGGTTTCTTCTGTAATTGCGGATATGGGTGAAAGTGTTACCATATACTGGGAAATTTCTGACACAGGTATTGGCATGACGGAGGAGCAGATTGCGAGGGTTTTTGAGCCGTTTATGCAGGCGGATACCGCCAAAACAAGGCAGCAGGGCGGGGTTGGGCTGGGCTTACCCATTGTGCGTGGCGTTTTGGAAGCCATGGGCGGTGGGCTTGATATTCGCTCCCGTATAAGAGAGGGGACAACGGTTAGTTTTTCCCTAATGCTTCCTGTGGCGGAAAGGGTTGCGGGTAAAACCCAAACCTTGACCCACATAGGCAAAAAGCCTTATTTTGAAGGCACCGTGCTGGTTTGTGAGGATAATGAGATGAACCAGATGGTTATATCCGATCATTTGCAACGGGTGGGACTTTCCTGTGTGATTGCACATAATGGGGAAGAAGGGCTGGATATTGTGACGAAAAGCCTTAATGGCGACCTGCCGCCTTTTGATTTGATTTTAATGGATATACACATGCCCACAATGGACGGCATAGAAGCGGCCGGCAGGATTTTGAAAATGGGCTGCAAAGTCCCCATTGTGGCATTGACTGCCAACATAATGCCGGAAAACTTGGAAACCTACCAAGCAGCGGGCATGGTGGACCATATAGGCAAACCCTTTATTGCACAAGAATTGTGGGCGGTGTTGTATAAGCACTTAAAACCCGTGGACGAAACAGAGGTGGCAGACCAAATACGAGCACCCCAAAGCAATAATTTTGATGATGCCAAGCTTACAAAAGCTTTGATAGTAAGCTTTGTTAAGGATAATAGTGATTTTTATGAAAGGTTGGAGCTTGCCCTAAAAGACAGGGACACTGCCACCGCATACAGATTGGCCCACACCGTTAAAAGCTCTGCCGGGATTTTGGGCAAAATCCACTTGCAAAAAGCCGCCATAGAATTGGAAGCATCCCTAAAAACTGATGCACAAAAAGGGCAATCCGCCAAGGAAGTTACCGCATCCACTATGCGCAAGCTTAAAATGGAGCTTAATGCTGTGTTGGAGGAGCTTATACCAATCTACCAAGAAGAGCTGTGCAAACAAGGGGAACGTGACGACAGCATCACCTACACCACCGATGAGATTAGGGAAATTATTGACCAATTGGAGGGTATGCTAAAATCCCGCAATGCAAGCTCTGTTAGCATGATAACCAAATTGGCATCCCTGCCTGATGCGTGGGAATTGATAGAACAAATCGAGGCTTTTGACTTCAAAGCTGCCCTGGAAACACTATCCGGGCTAAAAGAAGGGTGGGTGATGCCTTGTGATAGGTGAATTTAGCCAAGAACATCAAAATAGCATACTTATTGTGGATGATGATAAAATGATGGTATCTGCATTGTCCCAAATCTTGTCGCTTAAATATACGGTTTATGTGGCAAGGGATGGTTTTGATGCGCTGGATGTAACAAAAGATTTGATGCCTGATATTATACTGCTTGATATCATAATGCCCGGTATGAATGGATATGAAGTTATTACTGCCCTTAAAAAAACCCCGGAAACACGGGATATACCCGTGATTTTTGTGTCAGGATTGGACGATACCGCTGATGAAGTTAAAGGCCTGCGCCTTGGTGCGGTGGATTATATGAACAAGCCCTTTACATCAGAAATGGTGCGCCTGCGGGTGGGCAACCAAATAAAGATTTTGAACCAAGTAAGACTGATAGAAAAACTAAGCGCAACCGATGCCCTTACAAATGTTGCCAATCGGCGAAAATTTAACCTTACCATAGAAGAGGAGTGGCAAAGGGCGGTAAAGTTGGGTTTATCCCTTGGCCTTTTGTTGGTTGATATTGACTTTTTCAAAAATTGCAACGATACTTATGGGCATTTGAAGGGTGACGAGGTTCTAAAAACTGTTGCGGATATTATCAAAAACCAAGTTAAACGTGCAAGCGACCTTGTTGCACGATGGGGCGGGGAAGAATTTGCTGTAATACTGCCCCAAACCGACATCGAGGGGGCAACCGCCCTTGCGGAAGCCATTCGCCAAGCAGTGGCCGCCTTCGATTTTAGCCATATTTTAGAAGATGAGGTCGTTATCACTGTCAGCGTAGGTGCGGGCTCTATTGTGCCACGTGAGAACATCTCCATAACCTACTTCTTAAATTGTATTGACGAAGCCCTTTACCACGCTAAACGATCGGGTAAGGATAGGGTTTCTGCTGTGCTTGTGCAATAAAATTTATGCTTGTGGCGCATCAAGTTGCGCCACTTTTTTTGTAAAAAACAGAGAAAACCCTTGACAATGTTTGGAAGGGGTGATAAAATAAACGTGAGCCTGCCTCTGCTCACACAACAATGCTGCTTGCGGCATTTGATGGACATGATTTGATTTGCGCAACCCTGCATGTATGCGGGATGGGTGTTTTTGTGTGCTTACTACATAATTACTACTTACTTATAACATACTTTCCGCCTGCGCAAGTTAAAGTAGTTTTTGTTGCATTGCAACCGGGCGGGTTTTTTGTTTGCCCAAAATTAATAGTATAGAGGAGATTAGAATAATGAAATCTACAAAATTAAAAAGACTTTTGTCAAAAGTCTTGGTAAGTTTTTTGGCCGTTTTAATGGTCGCCGGCTATTTTAGCCCGATGGCGGAGGTGGTAGGTGCCCCCGTAACCATTGAAGCATCAGAAACGGCACCGGATTTGGTTGATACAATTGAATCAGATGCTACTGATGTGATTGCACCTTCTTATGTGCAGATTGAGCCAACCAATATTGCCGGATACACGATAAGCATTGCCGGTGCTCTTATAATAGGCGACAATGTACAGGCAAATGCGGCTCGTAATGGTGTATCCATACACAATGCGCAGGGCAATTTACCTGCAGGATACTCCATCCACTGGCAACGCAGAAATCCACAAACCGGTTCATGGATAGGTGTGGGCAGCCCTAATAACAACCTTAGAACATGGAGGCTTACATCAACCCACGATGGTTGGGATCTTCGTGTTCAGCTTCGCCGCACTTATGGCGGCGGCCAACAGACTGTGGCTACGTCTATTGTTGCGGGCCCTGTGCATCATCCCCTTTCGGTTAGCATAAACGGCACCATGGCAGTGGGCAGCACATTAACTGCCTCAGTAACTGCCGCATCTGCTTCAAGACCCTCAGGAATGTTCTTTGTATGGGAAACCAGAACCCCGGGCGGAACTTGGGTGCAGCGTCAAAATAGCTCTAGTTCCAGCTTTGCGCTTCAACCTGCTCATCGTGGCCATGAAGTTCGTGTTTCGGTTCGGGCCGTGCCCCCTACTATGGTGATTTGGATTGAGCATGCATCGGCTAATAGAGGGGCTGCTGTTGTTACCCAAGCCGTAACAAGCATTAACCACACCGGAACCCTAACAGTAGGAAGCATATTAACAGCTAACACCACTCCAGCGGGAGCAACAGGAACATTCGTTTGGGAGCGCAGTGCAAATGGTTCAACCGGCTGGACAGAGTTTGCCAGGGGTACCACTAACACCCGCACTCTCACAACAGCAGAGCGTGGCCAGCACATTCGTGTACGCCTTATCAGCCCAACCAATGGCTGGACGGGAACACCAACATCTAACCCGAGAGGCCCTATCACCCAAGCCGTAACCGCCACATCCCACACCGGAGCCCTAACAGTAGGCGGTACGCTAACGGCCAATTCCACCCCGGCAGGAGCTACCGGTACTTGGGTATGGGAACATAGTGCAAATGGTTCTACCTGGACATCATTTGGTAGCACCACAAGCACCACAAGCCCTGCCATTCCGGCGGCAGCTCGTAACCACCATGTACGTGTGCGCCTTACCAATCCAACTAATGGATGGACTTTGGCTGCAAGCCCTGTATGGAATGCAAGAAGTCCCATCACCCAAGCCGTAACCCAAATAACCCTACCGGCAACCGTAACAGTAGGCAACCAAATAACTGCCACCACAACCCCGGCAGGAGCAACCGGTACATTTATATTTGAAAC
>WRAX01000045.1 GCA_009779935.1 Defluviitaleaceae bacterium
CCCAGCAGTTTGCTTCCAGCAAACCGGCCAAAGGCCGCTTTCGCAAAGCGAAAGTGCAAGGCAAGCCGTTTTGGATTGGTTTTGCCCGAACGCACAATCACGACTTTGAAGTGCGTTCGCTATTGTCTTGCAAAATACGTTATTATTTTTATTTTTTACAACTATTGATATCAATTCCATTCTCAATTATGGAAAAGCACATTTTGAAAACGCACTGAAACCTGCGATTTTCAAAATATCCTTTTCCATGTTTCGAATTGGAATTGGTATGACAGTGTGCGTAATTTGGTGTGCAATGACACTTGCAACACGGCGGCAGGCTTTGCAACTCCGAAAGGAGGTGAAGCCCATGTGGATTTGTGAACTGTTAAGCCTTGCATTTCTCGGCATAATGGCATTTGTTGCCTTGGATGATTATAAAATTTAAGCAAGCCGCACATCTGCGCCCAAACTGCATAAATCGGCGGCAATGTCCACATAACCCCTTTGGATATAGCAAGCGTTATGAACTGTGGTTTCGCCGCAGGCATTAAGCCCTGCCAAAACAAGGGCGGCACCGCCACGCAGGTCTTTGGCGGTTACATCCGCACTATGCAGGCGGGCTGCGCCGTTTATTATAAAGCGGCTGTCGCCCACAAGTTCAATATTTGCGCCCATTTTTGCCAGTTCTGCAATATGTGCGTGGCGGGCTTCAAACAAATTTTCTTCCACTGCGCTTTGACCGCTTGTTGTTGCCAAAAGGGCGGTAAATTGGGCTTGCATATCGGTTGGGAAGCCTGGGTAGGGTTTTGTAACAAGCCTTGGCAGGGATTTTAGCCTACCACCCGACTTTAATACCAACATTTCCCCTTCGCCCCACAAATCCACGCCCATATTGGACAATGCCTTTGCCATAGGATAAACATCCGGCGGGCGCACATTACTAAGGCTTATATGGCCGCCTGTTATAGCCCCTGCCACCATATACGTGCCCGCCACAATCCTATCGGGCATAATGGTGTATTCGGCGGGCATTAAGGTTTTTACGCCATTTATAACAATTATCCCCGTGCCCGCACCCCTAACATCCGCCCCGCAGGCATTTAGAAAGCCCTGCAAATCCACAATTTCAGGCTCTTTTGCTGCATTTGTGATGGTTGTTGTGCCACATGCCAACACAGCGGCAAGCATAATGTTTTGTGTTGCCCCAACACTGGGAAATGCAAGGTTTATCCGTGCTCCCGCTAATTTATCGGCTTTGCCTATGATGACATCAAGTGCATCTTCAAAAACCACGCCCATTTGACAAAAAGCCTGCAAATGCAGGTCTATTGGGCGGCCACCCAGCAAGCAACCGCCTGGGTAAGCACTGTCCACCACCCCAAAACGCCCCAATAACGCACCCGCAAAGATGATGGACGAGCGCATTTTGTTTACGGCCTCCTCGGGAAGGGCAATGCCATCGGCATTAGCAGAATTTACCACAAGCGTATAGCCGTCATAATCCACATCGCATCCCAAATGGCGCAATATCTTAATCGAACAGCGTGTATCCGCTATATCGGGGCAGTTGTGGATAACACTTTGCGCCCCCGTTAGCACCGTTGCCGCCATTATGGGCAAAACGGCGTTTTTACTACCATGCACCGCCACATGCCCATTAAGCCTTTTGCCACCTGCCACAATATATTTACCCATAAACCCACCCCCTGCCAATGATGTATCATCATATGGCGGGACGAATTTTAGGGTTACAGCATTAGGTTGTGTATGTCATGTTTTTCTAAATCACCCCATATAGCCATTTTCGGCAAGGGATATGGCGGCATCGCCTGCTATAATAATATGATCCACGATACGTATGTTAAAGGGTCTGAAAATATCCACCAAGTTGGCGGTTGTTACCAAATCTGCACGGGTTACGTGAGCCTGCCCGCTAGGATGATTATGGGCAAGGATTAGGTTTGTGGCACGGTGGGCTGTTGCCCGCTCCACAATTTTTCTTGGGTGCAGTTCCACTTGGTCAATATCACCTTCTGCTATAAGTTCGCAAGCCCGCATGTTGTGGGCATTATCAAGGCATATCAAATAAAAGCATTCTACTGTTTTGCCGATAAATAGTACCTTTGCATATTCTTTCATTTCATAGCTGTTGATAAATTTGATAGTTTTTGGATATTTTTCCCTGTGGTATCGCCCAAACAGTTGGGACATCATGGACAGGTAAACCGCCACATTTTCCGTAACCCCCGTGCGCTGCATAAGGGTGGTTGGGTCGGTTTCAAAAATGGCAGGCAAGCCACCAAATTCATCTATCATGCGCTTTGCCAAGGGCTTTGTATCCCGCTGGGGGATGGCATAAAACAAAAGCAACTCCAACACTTCGTGGGGGGCAAATGCCTCCAAGCCCGCCTTGATAAACCGCTCCCTTAACCTCATCCTATGCCCTTTGTTGGGGTTTTCGCTCACTTTATTAAGCCAACCAAGCCATAATTGGGCCAAATGCTAAAACGGCCGCTAATGCAACCACCAATACTATGGTAAAAATACGTATCATGCGTTTTCTTTTCTTATCGCTCATTCGCTTCATGGGTTCTAACCTCTCTTTTTCGGGATTTTATGGCTTCTCTATATAGCAAAAAATCATCTAAAATATTGCGGGCAACGGTGGCTATGGGTATTGCCACAATCATACCAACAATGCCAAAATAGGCGTTGCCAATGGTTATGCCAATTATTACCACCAGCGGCGAAATTTTCATCTGCCCGCCTATTAGCCTTGGGAAGATGAAATTTGCATCAAACTGCTGGATAACAACCATAACAACCCCCGCCGCCACCGCAAGCCCTGTGGAATCTTCCGTAAGCAAAATTACGATAAAGGCGATTACGGTGCCAATTATTGCGCCAAAAAACGGGATAAGGTTGGCAACACCAAGCATGGGGCCAAGGGTAAAGGCATAGGTAACATTCATAACCGACAGCACAAGGGTCATAATAGTGCCCAATATGATGGCATCAAGCACTTGGCAGTAGATATACCGCTTAAAGTAGCTATTGATATTGTTGCCGTATTTTAAGATTACCTTATAAACCTTATGGGGCGCAAGTGCTTTTATAATGCGCTTAAACACAGCTTTAACCTTAGCCGATTCCACCATAAAATAAACGGATGTGATGATTGTAAGGGCAAAGCGGAAGATAAAGGAAATTACCCCCATCACAGTGGAAAACAGGTTTGTGAATATGCCTGCCCAAAACTCCCCGTCAAAAAAGCTTAATATGGCTTCGGGGGTGATAAGTGCGGCAATATCGTCAAACTGGTCATGGAAGGGTATTTCTTCGTTTTGGCTAAGTTCGTAAATAAATTCTTGTATTTGGTAGGCAAGGGTGGGCACATAGGCAATAAAATCCGCTACGCTTTCCCTAACCCTTGGCCAGATTAGGATAAAAGCCAGCCAAACCACACCCGCCGCCGCCAGGTATGTAATTATAACGGAAATACCCATTTTGCGCTTTTCTATAAAAGGGTGCTTGGTGCGCAAAAGTAGCTTTTCAATACCTTCCCTTGGGATGTTTAGGGCATATGCCAGCATAAAACCGCCAACGAAAGGGGAAATGTGCCAAAACAGGGTGGCAAACCAGCCGTAAATTACTTCCACTTGCGTTACAATTTGGAAAACAATGATGACGATTATTGCAAGCAACAAAAAGGCCAACCATGTTTTGAATATGTGGGGCTCCATTAAACGGCGCATTTACATACCTCCAAGGGCATTTGAAAGATTATAACACAACCGCCTGCCCAATGTCAAAGAAATACATAATTTTTTCGCCAACTTTTTTTGGGAAGATTTTTTCGACAGCCCTATGGTACAACTCCATCTGCGGGCGGTATTTTTCCACAATGATATTAATATCGCCCGTTATGCGCTCTGTCTTATAATCCACAATTACCATTTTGCCGCCTTCTTCAAAGCAGGCATCAATTACGCCGTGGATAAGCACATCCCCATCCACCGCCGAAAATGAGGAATTTATGAGGCCCGCAGGCATATTTACGGCAAAGGGTATCTCCCTATGGATTTTATCAGCTTTTCGCATACGTTGCGCCAGCGGGCTGCTTAGGAAGGCAGTAAGCTTTGGAATTTCCACAATCTCCGCCTCTTCCGCTGTTAGTAGGGATAGGGCAACAAGGCGGGCCGTTAAATCCGCCACATCCTGCGCTGTTGTGCGGTTTATGTCCAAATGCTCCAACAATGTGTGCATGATAATGCCCCGCCCTGCGGCATCAATTTTGCTAATATCCTGCATAAAGGCGGGCGGCGAAAAATCCCGCCGTTCTTTTTCGTGCAGGCCAAGGCTGTCCCTTAAAAATTCGTTAAAATACAGGCGTTTAACTTCAGATACAGACATTTTTGCAGGGGCATGGGCGGCATGGGCATGGGCGTAGGAAAAACTTAAATCATCCCGTTTAGCACCCTTCGGTACAATAGCATCCATGTTTTGGAATATATTAGCAAGCCGTTTTTGCTTGCCCGCTTCCTTTTGGGCAACTTGGGCAACATCACCTTTTCTAATATCCCAAATATTTTCATCGGGATTTTCGCCCAAAGCCGCTAAGAGCCAGTCCATATAACAACGCCCGCTTGCCGCATCGGGTGGCGGTTTTTTATCATTGCCGATTAATATTAGCTTTTCTTTTGCGCGGGTCATGGCTACGTATAAAATGCGCATCTCCTCAGAAATTTGGGTGGCCTTCATTTTTTCCGCAATCACTGCACGGGGAAAGGTTTCGCTTATTATACGGGCTTTTTCGTCCATTTTTTTAAGACCAATGCCCAGTTGATAATCCAGCACCATTTTATTGCCTGCATCCCGCAAATTAAACCTTTTACCCAGCTGGCATACCAGCACCACGGGAAATTCCAAGCCCTTGCTTTTGTGTATGGTCATAATCCGCACCACATCAGCATTTTCCCCTTCTGTGCGGGCTTTTTTAAGCCCAAAGTTGGTTTTTTGCAGCTTTTCGATATAACGCACAAAGCGGAAGAGCCCATAGCTGCTGGATTGCTCGAATTTTACCGCCTTTTCAAACAGCAGGGTAAGGTTGGCACGGCGCAGTTTGCCGCCCTGTAATAATCCTACAAAATTGTAATAATCTGTCTGCTGATACAGGGCGGAAATTAGCTGGCTGATGGGCATAAAACCCGCCATTTCCCGCCATTTGTTAAGGGTGTGCAAAAAGTCCCCCACCCTATTTGCTAAGGGGCAGGCATTTTCCTGTACAAAAACGGTAATGGCGGTGTAAAAGTCGCCACCACCCCGGTTTTTGGACATTTGCACAAGGTCATCTGCCGAAAAGCGGAAGATATCGCTAAATAAGGCAGTTATCAGGGCGATATCCTGCCGGGGATTGTCAATAATTTGCAGTATTGACAGAATCGTCATAACCTCGGTGGCAAGGAAGTATTCGTCATCATCCTCTCCCGAAAACGCCGGAATATCGCAGTTTTTAAGCTGGTTGACAAACACCTGCGCCGCCGCCTTGGAGCGCAGTAAAATAGCAATATCAGAATATTTAATATTGCGTCGCTTTTTATCCTCGGTCACTTGGAAATTGTTATCAAAAAGCTCTTTTATATGTTCTGCCGCCGCAATGCCCTCAATTTCGGCATTTTTAAGCTCT
Source organism: Defluviitaleaceae bacterium (assembly GCA_009779935.1). GTDB lineage: Bacteria > Bacillota > Clostridia > Lachnospirales > WRAX01 > WRAX01. The sequence goes on from WRAX01000045.1 coordinate 5,669, forward strand.
ATCAGTAATTCTGCTGCTTCGTCATTTGTGTTACTATCAGTTTCACTTATAGCATTGCTTATTACGTGGAAAACTGCCCTAAAATCCACTTTTTCATCACCCTGATAGCCTTGCGCCGCAAATTGTAAACGGCTGTGGGCATCATATTCCACCCCGCCCACCCGCAGGGACATAATCTGGTCAAACACCGAATTTACAGCGTTTATCACCTCTTTGCGGCTGCGAAAATTCTCCGTTAACGGCAAAGCTGTGCCCAAGGCTGTATCCTGCCGATAAAGCCGCTCTTTTTCACTAAAAATCTGCGGCTCGGCTTGGCGAAATTGGTAGATACACTGCTTAACATCACCCACCATAAACCGCTTAATTGCGCCGGCTTCCGCCACTGCATACAAAATCGCCTCCTGCATCCAATTGGAATCTTGATATTCATCAATAAATACCTCATCAAAAGAATCCCCTATTTCTAAGGCTTCGGGGCTTAGGGCTTCTGTTTCGTCCCGTAAAATGCTTAGGGCAAAATGCTCAAAATCGCTAAAATCCGCCATGTTGCGGGCTTGCTTCTCCTCTGAAAAACGCTGTGCAAATTCCTTTGTTAATTCCACCAAAGCAGCAACAGTTTTCCTGATATATATAATGTCATCGGCATGCTTTTCCATGCCGCCCCCATACATCTCCTTAAGTTTTTTTACCTGCTTTTTATAAGAATCTCTAATTGCTTGCGCCGCTTTCTTCTTCGCATCATCCTCCTCACTCAGTTTTTTTGGGAAATTAAGCGTCTTAAAGCTGGTGTCCAGCAAGCTTTTCAAGCTTTGTGACATTTCCAGTTCGCCATCCAAAATGTCCAGATTTTTTTGATCCATCCCCAAATCCATGGCGATTTCGTTGGCTTTGTGGACGCCGGCTGCCATATCGTCACCCACATTTTTGGCGTGCCGGATAAAATAGTCATACCAACCAGTATTTTCCAAACCTTCAATAAGATTATAAGTATGCACACAATCATCCAGCCATTTTAACGGGTTAGGGGCAGAACGAGCGAAATCGTGCAGTTTTAGGATGGCTTCACGAAAATTTTTATGGCTGGTACCATTGTCAAAAAAATCCGCAAGGCGAAGTAGGTCGAGGTCGGGATTGCCCTGAAAATGGGCTAAAAACCGCTCTTCCAAAAGGGCATCCAGCACCTCACCTTTTAGCAGGGCAATTTCTGCCGTGTCCGCCACACGAAAGCCCGGATCTACGTTGATTTTATGGAAAAAACGGCGTGCCAGCCCCAAGCAAAATGAACTGACTGTAGTAATATTAGCTTTACTTATAAGTGTTAATTGTCGCTTTAAGTTGGAATCATTGGGGTTGGCTTTTGCTTGCAAAATCAAAGCTTCGGTGATTTTTGTGCGCATGTGGGCGGCGGCGGCATTGGTGTGGGTGACCACCAAAAGCCTGTTAATATCAAAGTTTTCGGTTGTTATCATGGCCATTATGCGTGCCACAAGCACCGTGGTTTTGCCTGACCCGGCTCCCGCTGACACTAAAATATTAGTATTTCTTGTTTCCACCGCATCCTTTTGGACACCCTTGAAAAGGATTTTACCCACGACAGCCCTCCAAATACGCTATAACCCGCTCTAAATCCGCCTTAACGGCACCTTGGGCAAGTAGGTTGGATGTGCCGCCCCTTCCATCCAAAGCACTATTAAATCCGACTACAAATTTTTCCAGCAGGCTTTGCTCCTGTGCCGAAATGGCGTATTTATGCCCATTTAACACAATGCCGACTTTTGCACGGGCGGCAATTAGCATGGCAAAGCGGCGCATGTCGTCACTTTCCAAATCATCCACCAAGAAAAATGCCAATTTTGCATCATTTTCCACGGTTTGCGCCATTAATTCCAAATTTTGGTTGCGTAGCTTGTCCAATTGCTTTTTAAGGTCGATGTGGCGGTACATCAGCTTATCTAATTCATCTGCAATGCTTTCAATATCGGCAGACAATTGATTGCCTGCGTGGCGGCAAATAGCATGTTTACGGGAATAATCCCAAAAAACATCCCTACCGCAATAGACAGTCAGCCGAACCCCGCCCTTGTATTTCTGATAGCCCACAACCTTGACAAAGCCCACTTCTGCGGTGTTTGACACATGCAAGCCCGCACAGGCACAGGTGTCGTAAACGTCCACGGTTACAATACGAACCTGCTCATCATCAGCAAATTGTTTTTTGGCACGGAAAGTCATGTCCCTCGTGTCCTTACCTGCATAAAATGCTGTCATTACAGGGTTTTCGTCAGCGACTGCATCATTGGCAAGGTCTTCCAACTCTTGCACTTGGTCGGGGGTCAGTGGCTTGTCTAAATCCATGGTAAAGCCCCGCTCCGACATATGAAAGCCCACATTTGTAGCGTCAAATCGACTTTTGGCATAACCTGACAG
>WRAX01000046.1 GCA_009779935.1 Defluviitaleaceae bacterium
CAGTACCTTCTTTGAAGACTGCATCATAACGGGGAGGTGCTTTTTTCTTCTCCATGGTTTGATTCTCCTTTTCCACTTTATTATAACAGATGAAATTTGTCTTGCAAATGGGGAAAGGGGGCAATTCTAGCATCTCCCAGCATTGGAACGCCTACAAAGAGATTCTTGCTGATGGTTGGGAGGAGCGAGATTATATAATCAACACACGGGAAATTTGCAAGTCATTTTTTGAAGAACGTACAAAAAATACAACAAACGCATTTTTCCCTAACGCCGCAAGAGATTCACACGCCACCATAATCGTTGCGTTTATTCGTGAAGGAATTAAAGACTCCGAAATAAAAAAGAGTTCTTTTACAACTTCAAGCTAAAAGAGTTTTTAGATGTATCAAACGCTCAAATGATTGTTGATTTGCTTGCTGAAAGTCCAGATGTCAACGCCATATTGTCGTATATCAGCGGAGATAATGCCCAAGCACAAGGCGTTCTGTCTGAGATGTATTCAATCGTTAGAGAGGTTTTTATTGGAGTATTTGCCGAGCGAGGCGTTTTCTCTATGCGGGAATTTGTCCGTAATAAAGGTAACAGAACACTTTTTATCGAATATGACATTTCAATCGGTAGTATGCTGACCCCTGTATATCGCTTGATGTTTGACCTTGCCTTGAAAGAGGCTCTCGGAAGAAATAAAGCACAGGGCAATGTCTACTTGGTATGTGATGAGTTTAAGCTACTACCTCACTTGAAACATATTGATGATGGTGTGAATTTCGGGCGTAGCTTGGGTGTCAAAGTATTCGCTGGGGTGCAAAGCATAGAGCAACTGTATGAAATTTACGGACAAAGCCGTGGCAGGAACATAGCAGCGGGATTTTCCTCTGTTTATGCCTTCCGGGCAAACGATGTTGCCACACGAGATTATGTTACAGGCTTGTTCGGGAAAAATATAGTGTTGGAAAAATACCAACGGTTAGATAATCAGATGGTTGAGGAAAAGCGAAATGGTCAAACCGTTGAAGATTGGGAAATGATTAGTTTGAAAGTTGGCGAAGCGGTAGTTGGGTTGCCATTCTCAAAACCTTTTAGATTTCATTTTGATATGTATTGATGAATCATCATCTAAAGCTAATGAGATACTACACTTGCCGCTATTACTGCTCGTTCAGTGGGCGGCTTTTGTTTTTTTTGGACAAAAACACTTGACAACATCTATTTGATAAATCGTTAATTGATTTTTCTGTAATTGCTTTCTCTTTATCTAATTGCGTTGTGTTCCCCAATGTAGAATTAGCCTGTGTTGGATTTTGCAATGTAGGTTTATTCAACGTAGGCGGGTTAGATATAGGCGAGGTTGGGTCGTTGTCCGGGGTGAAGCTGTCCGGCTCTTGCGGTAGTTCCCGTATGACATATTCCATGCCGCCATAATGCCCGTTTTCTTTCCGCTCCCTTGAACGGGTAACATACCCGGCACGTTCTAATTCCTGTACTGCGGTTCTGATAGCGTCAACGCTTTCACGATTGATACGGGATAGCCCTGTAAGGGTATAATCCCAATTTTCGGGTAGTGATAAAATCTGCGACAATAGCCCTTTTGCCTTTAATGACAATGTAGGATTTCGCAAGTGATGGTTACTCATAACCGTGTAATTTTGTGTTTTATCAATACGGAATACTGCCATAGAAAAAAGCCTCTTTCTGAATTTTGGCAACCAAAAACGCCGGGGGTTTTTACGCTCTCGGCTCTGTGTTACGTCATGTAAATTTATTTGATTTTTCTCTATCTTTTTGTTATAATTCAATGTTAAGATAGATATGCTACGCGATAATTATTTTGGCTTTAGTTGTGATACCGTTACTTTGCCCTTAAAGCCTTGATTTAGCGTGGTTATCCTTTGACGGATAAAATATAGTGGGCTTGTCTTCATAAGCGCAAAAAGGAAAGAAATATAATTTAATTTTTCCAAACCGCATACCTTTTCCGGGAATTTGCGTATACTTACTTAGATAGGGTAAGATTGCACATTTACCTTTTATAATTTATTGCAGGGTGGCGTTGGCCAACCTGACCCGAGGAGGAAAAATTATGCAAGAAGAGAGAATGAAGGTTTTGGAAATGATTAATGAAGGCAAAATTACCGTGGACGAAGGCACAAAGTTGCTGCAAACCCTGCGGTGCGAAGATGGCGGACAAAGGTTTGAAGAAAAGTTTAACAAATTTACCCAAGACACCAAAGAGTTTTTTAAGGACATGGGCTGTAAAATTAATGAGATGTACAAAGAAGTGGAGCCCAAGGTAAAATCTGCCACCCAAAAGGTTGTTGCAAAAACGGCTGATATTGCAGAAAACATCTCCCAAAAACTGGATGAGAAGGCTAAGAATATGGAAAAGCATGATGGTTGCTGCTGTGACGACGAATCACCGGCTGATAATGGCCCAAGGCCTGAATAGCAAATAAGGGCGTGTTCACATTAAGCTGCCGCATAGCTTAGTGTGAACACGCTCTAAAAAAGCGGGTGCGTATTGTGCCCGCTTTTTTAGTTGGTTTACATATTGTCCAAACGCACAATCTCATCAAACAAGCTTTGGAAGTTTTCGTCATTTTCGTGGGTGATAGCGATTACGGTTAGGTCTTTATCCGCAAAAAGATCCTTTAAGATGGCGCAGGCAGTTTCAAGGTCCACACCTGATGTGATTTCGTCAAGGATAAGCACTTTTGGCTTGTGCAACAATGCACGTGCCAGCACCATGCGCTGCTTTTGCCCGCCCGATAAACCGGAATTGTTGGAGATTGGGCGGTTTAACGCCTCTTCATCCACCAAAAAGTCGCTGGTGCGGGTTATTGATAAGGCGGTATCCATTTCCGTTTGCGGCGGCATATCGCCGAAAAAAGTCAGGTTGTTAAGTGCCGTATCGCTGAACAAGTAGGGGTCTTGGCGCACATAGCGCACAATTTTATTGTAGTCTGATGGGTCAACATCCCTTATGTCCTTGCCATCGATGGTTATGCTGCCGTCAAACTCCAAAAACTCCATGGCAAGGGCACGTGCCACACTGGTTTTGCCATAGCCGGAAGGGGCAAAAATGGCATATTTGCCGCCTTTGTTAAAGCTCAAATTCAAACCTTGCACTATATATTCGTTTTCTTCATAACGCAAACCCAAATCCTTAATTTCGATAGAATTGTTAAAGGTGGGCAGGGGCTGTTTTTGCGGCATTTGCTCCGCCTGCTCCTTGGCTTTTTCCAGCAAGCTTTTTGCGGCACGCATTCCGTTAAGCCCTTCCGTAAAGTTGGTTATGGGACCGGCCGCCTGCTGCACCAGCTGGATAACAACCATCATGGCGCCCAATGTCATCTCCCCACGGATAACGAAAAATGCTCCCAAACTAAGGATGACAGCAACCATTAAAAAGTTGGAATAACCTGCTGTAAAGTTTGCGACAGACTCAAAAAATTCCATTTTCATGCGCCTGCCCTCGGCTTTTGCATTGCCTTTTTCATGCCTTTCCAAGAAAATTTCCTGCTTATCATATGCAACAATTTCCCGCTGGCCCTGTATGCACTCTCTTGCTGTGTCCACATATTCTGCTGTCGCTTCCGAATATGCCTTGGTGCGCTTGTTAAGTCCCTTACCGAAAGGGGCGGTAACGCCCACTACAAAGGCCATAACACCAAATACGGCCAATGTCATCCATGGGTTTACAAAAATCATAGCTGTTACAGAAAACACAATGCTGGAAATGCGCATTGCCATCAGGGCTTGGTGCCTGTAATACTTATCCCGCAGCACATCAATATCCGCTGTGAAAAAGCTTAAATCCTTATTATTATCCTCGGCGGGGGTTTTTAGCTTGCGGGCGAACAGAAACGCCATGCGCCTGCGCTTTGCTAAAAACAGCATTTCGAAGGTGTAAGCCAAGCGAAAACGCACCGCTGCAAGGTCTGTTAAAAAATTTACTGCCCATATGATAAGCATTATACCAATGGCGGGCCAAAGGGCATCCATATCCCTATTTTCTGCTACCTCTACAATGCCGCCAAGGCCAAAGGCTATGCCCGTGCCCGCCGCCGCCGATATGATGGAGAAAATGATGGCGACCGTTAAATTAAACTTTGATTTTTTAGATGACATAATTGCCCCCCTGAAATTTATAATAATACTAATATATCAGCCCGCCGCCCCAAAATCAATCAACCATCAGTTGAATTGTTGGTTGAGTTTTCCTTGGCCTTTAACGGTAAGGGGATTGCTTTTGCCAAATCGGCCAACATGGGCGGGGTTATTAGTATTATAAAGTCATTAACTTTGTAATACCTCATAGATTTGCCGCTTTCGGAAATTTCGTAACTGCTGGATACCATTTCAGCTTCTTCCAGTTTTTTAAGGTGCATATAAAGTAGGGGTCTGCTTATTTCCAGCATTTTTGCCAGCTCGCTAACATGCCGCCGCCCCTCCCAAAGCACACCTATTATTTTAATGCGCATGGGGTGGGCAAGGCCGCTGTAAACTTTCAAATAACCATCCACGTTTTCCGGGGATTTATAATTGCTCATACTATCCCACATCCCTTAACATCTTTTCGATTGATGCAAGGGTTTCTTTGGTTTCTTCCAGCTCTGCCATGATTTTTGCGTTATGCTCCCTAATCTCTTTTGATAGTTTTTCAAATGCCAGCGCCCCATTTGCACCACGGGACTTTTTGAAAGGGCTGAAACTTGCCACCCCCACGGACACAATTACCGTTATACCTGCCACAATTAATGCCGCCATCCAAGGAAAATCCATAACAACAACTCCTTTATTTTTTTATTTTTATATCACATGTAATAATTATATTACATGTGATATAATTTGTCAAGGCTTTTTTGGGAATAAAATAACCCCTGCCAATTGCGGGGGTTATTTTCGGTCGGTTAAAACTCCACAACCCTATCAAAGAAGGGCTTGCTGGAATTGCGGTGGCTTATGCAAATTACAGCACATTTGGGATACTCCTTAAATAAGTTGGCTATTATTTTGGATTCTAACTCTTCATCCATATTGGAGAAGGCCTCGTCAATCAGCATAATTTGAGGCTTTGCCGCAAGCATTTGGGACAAGCCAATGCGGGACTTTTCGCCGCCGCTTAGCACTTTGTTGTTAAGTGCGGTATCACCCTTAATGTCATACTGGCCCTCCAACGCACACAGTTGTATTATGTGTTGTAATTCGTTTTCGGATTTTTTCTCCCCCAAAAGTATATTATCCTGTAAATTAAGGGTTAGGGCATTTGTGTGTTGGAAGGTGATGCCAAAAACCCTGCGCAGGCTTGCAAGGCTTATTTCCCGCAAATTTATGCCGTTTACAAATATATCGCCCTCATATTCCTGAAAACCCATGATAATGTTAAAAACGGTGGATTTGCCTATGCCACTTTCCCCAAAAAACATAATTTTTTCGCCTTGCTTTATCTGGAAATCAGGTACGATTATGGTGCGCCCGCCTTCAAATTCCACCGATACACCATTGGTTTGCAAGCTCTCAAAAGCGGCAATATCCAAGCCGTTTTCGTCTTCAAGGGGGGCATCATCAAACTCCTTTAACTTATCCAAAAAGGGCCTGCCCATTTTGTAATTAATATAGCCCTTGTGTATGTCCGCAAAGCCGATAAGGAATAGGGGCACGTTTATGTATAACATCATAATATTGCCCGCATTAGCCTCAAACCCGGTGGAAACACTCATTGCACCAAATATAATCAAAAGCGGCGCAATCATGCCTATAAGTTTGGTTATGTTGGCGGTATAAAGGCCTATGGCAACCACTTTTACGGAAACACCCTTAATTTTGCGCAACATACGTGCTGAACGTTCCGCAAAGAAAGTGTATGCCCCCTTGGCTTTAACATTGCCCAAGTTTTCAAATGCCTCCTGAGTTACTGTGGCAAGTTCGGCACTGTGGGCTACATAATCGTGCTGCAAAGGTGCAACCCGCTTACTAATACCTAATGTGGACAGGAAGTATACCGGCAGGGTTAAGATTGCAAAAAGCCCCGCAAAAATATCGATACGAAATACAACAATGCCATAAAAAGCGAATATTACAACACGGGAAACCGTGGCAACTATATTACCATAAAACCCACCGGTAGCCACCGATGCCGTCCATAGGTTTTTGTGTATTTCTGCTGCAGGGCGGTTTGTAAAATAACTGTGCTTGGCACGCAAAAGCTTGGAAATATAGTGGTGGGGCAGGCGCATAATCGTACTCTCTTCAAATTCTACACGAAGATATTGCCCAAAAAACATCATGCCGTACACAAGGGTAAACATGCCCGTTGTAAGTAAAATACGACGGGCAAATCCATCAAAATTTTGCACCATTAGATAGTCATTAAGTACCAGTGCCAGCATGTCGTTGGCAAATAGCAGCAAAAAGCCTGCGCCCACGGTAAGTGTTACAAAAAACAATAGGGTTAATCTCGTTTTTGTGCCCTTAAATGCCACTTGAGTTATTGTTTTCATAAGTTCTCCTTTTACGCATTGTTATTGCGGGCTTTAACAAGGAAGGATGCCACATCCCGCCCCTTTGTACCACGCCCAAAGCCTGCATCTGCCCCGTTTGCCTTGGCAATTTCGGGCGTAATTTGGGTGCCGCCCGCCACAAAGATAAGGCGGTTGCGCACGCCCATTTCTTTGGCAAGGTTATCGATATTGCTAATGTTTTTATAATGCACATCATCGTGGCTAATGATTACAGAGGCGAGGATTGCATCCGCATTAACCTCCACGGCGGCATTTACCAATTTGTCCACAGGCACGCTGGTGCCCAGATAGTGGGCTTTAATGCCGTATTTTTCAATTCCGCCATGCTTTATGTCGATAATTTCACGCAGGCCCACGCTGTGCTCATCCTCGCCAATTGTGCCGCATACGATGGTCATAGGCTTTTGGGTGATTGCATCAAAAATTTCCTCATCACTTAGCACATCAGGTTCGGGCGGTATTACCAATTTGGACACATCTATGTTGATTAGCAGCTTGCCTTTAAGTTCGATACGGGTACCCTCTGCCCCGTGCAAAACCTCTCTGTGGATGATTTCGGGGTCGGCTAAATTCATTTGCTTGGCAGCTTCAAGTGCGGCGGCTTCTGCCACCTTTATGCCACAGGGAAACATTAGGTTTACAAGCACCGTACCATCCGCCATCCATTCCATTTCAGGGCGCAAAATTGCGCCTTTATGGTATTCTGCCAGCGGGGCCAGCCTTTCATGCACATTGTCGGTTGCATCCAGCTCATCAATATAAATTATTTTATCGGGATTTTCCAAGGTGCATCCGCCAATTAATGCGGCGGGATTGGCAGGGTTGCCGCCATGCTGCTTTACATTATTATAGCCATAATGGGCGGTTACGGGGGCGAAATAGTCCGCTTCCCGCTTAATTACAGTGTTTGCGCCAATACCGCCGTTTATATCCCGCACAATACCATCGCCGCCCCTTTCGGGATAATAACCGCTGTCCACAAAAAAGCCATCTTCAACAGAGGCAAAATAGCCGCCTTTTTCCACCATTTCTTCAAGGAAAAGCACGGCACGTTCTTGGATTTCCCGTGCTTTTTCCCGCAACTGCCCATCTTTCCGCAACTGCACCATATCAAGCAGCCCATCCATGCCCAAAAGTGCTTGTTTTGCCGTGTTACAAGCTTCGATATTATATATATGCCATGGCACATTGCGCCCCTCGTCAGGGGTGATGGTGGATTGAATATCTACACTGGTAAGTTTGGAAATTAGCATGTTAAGCACATGGGTAACTGTGGCATCACGGGTGCTGGATTGGATGTATTTTGTGTGCATTTGCGCACGCATCCTGTACCCCTCAAAAAAATCCCGCAGGGCAACGGCATAAGGCAAGTCCATAGCAAGGCTGGGGGCAGGGGTGTGGGATGGGGGCACGGTGGATAAGCATATGCTACCCTTAGGGATACCGATTTTATGGGAGAA
>WRAX01000047.1 GCA_009779935.1 Defluviitaleaceae bacterium
GTTTTCAGCACCGTGGGTTTCGGTAAGCTCTTTAACCCTTTTTTGGTTTTCCAAGTCCATTGCACCTGCCGCCGTTCAGACAAAGCATTCGGTGGCGGAAAAAACAACCGTACCACCAGATGCTTTAACGACTTCCTCAATGGCAGGACCTGGAACACCATCTCTGTCGCCCAGAGCGATGACCTTTTTGCCTTCAAAAAATGCCATGGCAAAAATCCTCCTTAATTAATTTGTGTCAACCAATTGGGTTTGGCGGGTGATGGATTTTGGAACCAGTTCCCACGCAACAGGCGAATGTAACACCGATTGCCAGCTTCCCAAACCCATCACCACGCCATATGCCAATTAGATGTGCCTATTAATCATTGCTTCTATTTCAGTTTCGTTGGCACCTTCTTTAAGAATTGTTTCGATTTTTTGCCCGCCTTCATAGATTATTAGAGACGGAAGGCTCATCACCTTTTGGCTCATAGCAAGACGCTTTGCGCCTGTGGTGTTAAGCTTGGCAAACTTTAACTTGTCGCCGTATTTTTCTGCGCACCCTTCCACGAAGGGTTTGATGGCTTCACAAGGGGCTCAACCATCGCCGCTGAAAAATACAAAGATTTTGCCGGTAGCATCCAAAATTTCCGCTTGGAAGTTTTCTTTGTTAAGCTCTATCATACTTTCACCTCCAAAATTATTTCTTATCATTTTAAGCCAAGCGTCTTTCTTCTTCAATATTTTGTAAAAAATCATCATAAGAGGGTAATTTGACATCTTCTACATCGGCAACCTTTACCACGAGATTATAAGCTTCTCTCACAGATTTGGCACGCCCAATGCTTTCAGACAAAAGTGCAAGTAACACTTTGGTTTCATAAGTCATAAAACTACCCCCTTTATACGATTTTATTCAAAAATTGTCTGCTCGCTTACAGGGGTTTCAAAGGCAACAAGTGCCTTGTCCATAATTTCCTTACGGATTGCAATTTCCTCATCAGCAGTAGCTTTTGGGTTGCCCAGCGGATATGGTATAGCAATAGCCGGAACAATTCTATTAGCTCCCACAGTCATGGAAATTGGGGTTATTGTGCAGATGTGAACAACCGCAATACCGGTACGCTCGATTTCTTTAACTAACGTTGCGCCGCAACGTGTGCATGTACCTCAGGTAGATGTTAGGATTACAGCATTTACACCGTCCGCCAGCAACTTTTGGGCAATTTCTTGGCCATACTTGGCAGAATCCTTAACGGCGGTGCCATTACCAACGGTGGTATAGTATTTGCTGTGGATAGAGCCGATTTTGCCCGCCTTTTGATACTCCACAAGGGTATCGTAAGGCAAAACCCTATAACCATCTTGGTTGGCATAAACCGGGTCATAACCACCATGGGCGGTTTCGTAAACGGTGGATGGGTCTGCATTCAAATCGGCATACTCATACTCACCATACTTGGAAGCGGAACTGGACTCGATACGGTCCGGGTTGCCTTTTGGCACAATACCGCCGGAAGTTACAATAGCAAAACGTGCAGTTTTAACATCAATTGGCGCAGCGGGTGCAACCCTGTCAAAATCCGGCATTGGGAATTCGGTAACAAACGGTTTGCCGCTGATTTTAGCAAGAAGCATTTCAACTGCACGGCGGCTACCGCGCTTTTCTTCAAAGAAGTTTACACGTGCCTTGCCGGGCATGTAACCCTCTTCGATAGATGCGCCGATTTTCTCGCCACGGGCTAACTTCAAAGCAAGCTTAGCAAGCTTTGGTGCGGCATCTCTCATACCGGCGGCACTGTCTTTGGTTGCTACGATATACACACTATCCTTGTACATTTCGGCACCTGGATTTTCGTGGTACATGGCAGTAACAACAGGTATTCCAAGCTCATCCTGCACAATTTTGCTGATAGAACCACAAGCAAGACCATAACGACCAGCATTAAAAGCAGGTCCTGCAATAAACAAATCCGGCTTAACTTGCTTAATCATCTCCAAAATCTCAGCGGAAGCCTTTGCCGTATCTGCGGCATAGTATGAATCCCCGCAATAAATGGTGTGGGTGATTTCCGCATCCCCGCCAAAGGCGGCTTTGAGGGCGGCCCCCGGCCCCATGGAACCTTCCTGCATATGCGGGCCGATGTCGGCCTTTTCTTCGCCGCCTACACCTGCGTAAAATTGGTTGATATAATGAACAATTTTAATCACAATAAGCTCCTTTCGTTTTTTCTTATGTTGTTGCTAATTCGTGTTCGGGTTTAGCTGCTTCCTCTACCCATTCCTCCGACTCTATATGAAAGTCCACAGCCTCGTGAAAGTCTGCAACGAAGCTTTCCAATGTGTCGCCGTGGTACATAGCCAGCAGATGGGGGTGGCCAAGTATCTTACCATACAAAATTTTGTCCGTCATACAGTAATTAACAGAGCCAAAAAAACCTTTGTATTCAAGACACCCACTATAATCAATCATATAAACCTCTCCTTTACCAAGTGCTTCAAAATCTCTGCAACTTGGTATCCCTTCAACTCTTTTTGCGGATGGGGTTTGTGTAACTTGATTTTAATGACACCACAGATAAAGACGACAGCTGAACCGCTGGTTTTACCCTTGTTGCACTGTCTAAAACCTAAAGATAAGAGCAAAGCAACGGCTTCATCGAATGTATAATCCTTTGGCTTAGATTTTAATCTGGCAATGGCTTTTTCACGCCTGCTCACTACCTGGCACTCATTTTATTAAAACCAAGCTCGTTGGTAGCGCCAATAATTGCTTGCAATTCCACAACAATGCTACCATCGGGCTGGGTGTTGTTTTCAAAACCACCGGCAATAACATCCACATATTGCAGGGTGCCGATAACCTTATCCATTTTTGGCAGGGTGATAATTTCGTTGGCATTGCCGCCTGTTACAACGGCATTTGCCGCCGCATCAACGTCCGCAAGGGATTGGCTTGTGCCGTCACGCCCTGCATATTCGTCGGTAACAATAACTGTTGGTACGCCTACGGCTTCCACTTTTTTGCAATTCATCATCAAGTCGGTATCCGGGTTACCAAAACCTTCTTGGGTGATGATAACACCATCAAAGCCCATCATTTTGCACAATTTCGCAGTCCAGTCACTGGAACGCTCCTTGTCCATCAAGAAAACATTTTCGTTGGTAATAATCATACCGGCGAAGATTAGGCTTTTGCCGTTTTCTTCAAACATATCAGCGATTACAGGGTTGTTTTGGTGGTGGTAGGTGGTATTTTTATCGCAAGCGGATACGCAGTTACCGCTTACAATTGCCCCGTCCATAACCTCTGTTGGGTTTATCATGGTCGTTAGGGATTCTTTCATATCCACACCATACACATATGTGTCATGTAGAAGACCTTGGGTTTGCAGCATTTGCACATAACCAATTCTCGGCAAATCCGGATACTTTGCTTTTTGCTCCAAAATTGGCAGGGTTTCGTAAGTTTCAACCACATCCGGCTTAACTTCTTTGCCCAAATCACCTAAAAATGCGGCAACTTTAAGACCTGCCATACGCAAAGCTTGCTCATAATCATGGGGTTGGATGTCTGCTTTTGGCGTAAACAAAATTACCAAATTGTTGGTGGCAGAAAATGGTGTATAATCCGCACCTGGGCCGCTCATATCAATAATACCTTCTTGAAAGCCCACAATTTGGCCGCATGTGACAACAGCAGCACCTTTTAGCACATGGGTGCGCCCCATGCCAACGGTTTTAACTTTGTTTAAGATGCCGGGAAAAATCCCCATTTCATCGCAACCCACTTTTGTGCGGGGCTCGATAACATCCTTAACGGGTGTGATGCGCACGCTTTCGCCCGGCCTTGCAATGTCAAAAGACACTTCGGCGATGCGGGCATCTGATAAAATCAACTCTTTCAAGCAATCTTGATTTACATGTAGCACATTGTTTGCCACTTTGCATTCATTGCCGAATTGAATATCAGTAATGTTGATGTAACCTACTTCCAGTTTCATCCACTTCCTCCTTTATTTTACTTTTGTTAATAACGACAGGTCTAACTTCTGAAAATCCACAAGATGTTTTTCGGCAAATTCCGTACGGGCGTTTTCGTAGGCTTTTACAGCGTTTTCGGTGGCTTCTAAAAACTGCACAGCCACCTGCATATCCCTTTCGGCAGATACAAGTACCGACTTATAGGGGCTTGTGCCCGGCGGCAGGCCGCCTGCCCTCGGATGCGTCAAAACAACGTGACCAATATGCACTAAATCCCGCACCCGTTGCAAAACGGCATGGGCGGAGATATCCGCAAACTCCACGTAATAAATGCCTGTGAAGTGGTCACGACACAGGGGATTGTTGGTAATTAAAATATCCATAACAATAATATAACATAGGGAAATTTGAAAAGCAAGAAGATTTTTTGTAAGTCACACAGACGCAGCCACAACACGGTCGTGTCCTGACAAATCTTTGGTTATGGATATGTTTGCAAACCCACCTTCTTGCAGTATATGCCGAACTTTGCCCCCTTGGTTATGCCCGATTTCAAAATAAATTTTACCGCCCGGCACCAGCCAGTTTTTAGCCTTGCTTGTAATTTGGCGGTAGAAATCCAACCCGTCTGCGCCGCCATCAAGGGCTTTTGCAGGTTCGTAGTTTTTTACGCTGCAATCAAGCCCTGCAATATCTGCCGTGTTGATATACGGTGGGTTGGACACAATAAAGTCAAATTTTTGGGGCGGCAGGTTGGTAAAAAGGTCGCTTTGGATAAAGTTGTCAGGTGCGCCTACAATGCACTTAAAGTTGGCTTTTGCCATGGACAAGGCTTTTTCACAAATATCTACCCCCGTCATTTTTAAGTTGCCGTGGTGGACTAAGGCGATGGAAATACAACCGCTACCCAGCCCGATTTCCAGACCTTTGGCTCCTGCCGGTTGTTCCTCAAGCACCTTGTGCACCAAAAATTCCGTATCATCACGAGGTATTAGCACATCCGGATTTATTTCAAAGGTAAGCCCCATAAATTCCCATTTACCCAAAATGTATTGGATGGGCATGCCCGAAGTGCGCCGGGCAAGGGCATCACGAAACCGCCCAACATTAGCCTTGTCCGCTAATTTATCCCCCTCAGCCACCAGTGATATCTTGTTAATGCCGAATATTTCCATCAACAAAATATCAACTTCATGGCTGTCGATTAAGACCCTGCCATGCGCCCGCAAATCAGACAGTTTCTGCATCCTGCGCCCTTTCTGCTTCCAAAACCCCTTCAAATGCTGCAATTGCCACTTCCAGTTGTCCTTCATCAGGCACGGCGGTGGTTATTTTTTGCAGCATAAAGCCCGGCCAGCTAAGTATGCGCACGATAATAGAATTACTAATTCCCGCCCAACGTATCACCTCAAAGGATACACCGGCGATAAACGGCACAAATAACACACGTGAAAGCAAGCGCAACCACATTTCATCAGTACGCACAAACAGGAAAAATATCATGGATATAAGCATGACAAATAACAAAAAACTGGTGCCGCAACGTTTATGCAAGCGGCTGTGTTTGGCGGCATTGGCGGCCGTTAGGCCTTCGCCTGCTTCATGGCAGTTTATTACCATATGCTCCGCCCCGTGGTATTGAAACAGCCTTTTAACATCTTTTAAGCGGGAAAACAACAAAAGATAAGTGATTAATATTAACAGGCGCACAAGCCCCTCCACAATACCAAGTGCCCATAAATTATCCCCCAAAAGCGGGGCAAGAAAGCCCGAAAGCCATGTGGGCAGCACCATAAACAAAGCTATGGAAAAAGCCAGCGATAAAATTACAGCAAAAACCACTAAAACAGTGGACAATTTGTCGCCCAGCTTGCGTTGTAACCACATGTCAAATTTAGATGGGGTTTCGTCCCCGTCCACCTCATCAATACCTGCCATTTCCATTGATGCAGTCATAACCTTATAACCCACCATCATAGAGGAGCCAAGGCGCACAATGCCCCGCAAAACAGGCACTTTGCCAAGTGTTTGCGTAAAGCGTGATACTGCAATTTTCTCACTACGATTTTCAATTTCGCCTTTTGGGTTGCGCACGGCAATGCAATAATCCTTTGCTCCACGCATCATAACCCCTTCCATAACCGCCTGTCCGCCATAAAAAACTTGCTTTTCCTTAGCCATAAAAACCCCCAACAAAACTGAAATCAGGACGGAAGCACCGCCCCCGCCCTAAAATAATTCCTAAGTTAATAATCACCAACTACTATTCAGCTGTTTCTTGTACATTGTAACGCTTCTTAAACTTATCCACCTGGCCGCCTGCGCTGGTAACTATTCTTTGGCTGCCTGTGTAGAAAGGGTGGCACTTGGAGCAAAGCTCCACTTTAATCTCCTCGATGGTAGAGCCTACCACGAATTGATTGCCGCAAGCGCATTTAACGGCTGCTTCATGATATTTTGGCTGTATGTTTTTGTTCATCTTCTTCACCTCGTTTAATTTACGATTTTGCCAACTGACAAAGTATTGTACCACAATGCGCCGCAACTGTCAACGACAAATTTTTAATAAGTTTTATGATAAAATCTGGCGGGGTATATAATTGTAGGCAACCTATCACCGGCTTTAAAAAGTCCTGTAATAGATAGACAACAATGTTTGCAGAGCTCGGCTTTGACGGGTTGACGCAATTTAGCGATATTTAATTGTTGACAAATACATGGATATGCTATAAAATGGTAGGGCAAGTTGTACATAATTTTGAAGGAGGGCTTTTATGAATGGTGTAAAAATTAGGGCAGCTGCCCACTATGTGCCCTCCGCTGTGCTGGGTAATGACCAAATTAGCACATGGGTGGACACGACGGATGAGTGGATTGTAAAGCGCACAGGTGTTAGCCAGCGGCGCATTTCCGAAGGCGAAAACACATCGGATTTATCCATTGAGGTTGGCAAGCAACTGTTGGGATCGGCAGGGCTTGCGGCGGAGGATGTGGATTTAATAATGGTGGCAACAATTACGCCCGATTATTTAACCCCATCCGTGGCATGTTTGGTGCAGGAGGGCTTAGGGGCTGTAAACGCCTTTGCTTTTGACATTTCTGCTGCCTGCTCCGGCTTTGTGTTTGGGCTGTCTACGGCGCAGAAGTATTTGGCATCAGGCCAGTACAAAAACATCCTAATTATTGGTGCGGATGTACTTAGCAAAATTACCGACTGGGATGACAGGGGAAGCTGCATTCTTTTCGGGGATGGTGCCGGCGGCGTTTTACTTGTTGCCGACCCGGATGCTTTGTATAGCGAAAAGCTCCACTCCCGTGGGGGCACTGTGATAAACGGCGGACATATGGAAGTGGTAAACCCATTTAGTAAACGGGAGCGCAAGTTTGACTTCTTAAAACTTGACGGGCGGGAGGTTTTTGACTTTGCTGTTAAATCCGTTACCGAAAACATTACTGAATTATTGGAAAAAGTTGGAATGACGCTGGATGATATTGACCATATTATACCCCACCAAGCCAATGGCCGCATTATTGAAGCCATTGCCAAAAAATTAAAGACGGGTTTGGAGAAATTTTATGTAAACATTCAAAAATACGGTAACACATCGGCTGCCAGCATCCCTATTGCGTTAAGCGAAATGTTTACAAACGGCACGCTAAAACAAGGCACCGGCAAAAAGGTTATTTTGGTGGGTTTTGGCGGGGGATTAACATGGGGCTCTGTTTTAATGTCCGTTTAAGGAGATATTATGGATGGCGGGTCAGGCCCCTTGTTATTTGCCATTTGTAATAACGGCGAGGTGGTTGGATTTGCAGAAGCCGGGATTTACGAAACGGAAGAAGGCGAGCATTTAAGAACTTGTTTTCAATAAAATCCCAATCCTGCCGATATACAATATAAACAGGATGTGAAAACATATGAAATATCGCACCAAATATCCAAGCAACCTTACCACCAAGCAATGGAACTCCATA
>WRAX01000048.1 GCA_009779935.1 Defluviitaleaceae bacterium
ATACCGATGGTAGCAGAAGTGGCGAATACTGTTCTTATTGTTTTGCGGATGGTAATTTTACCAGTCAGATGAATTTTGAACAGGCAGTGGAGGTCAACTTGCCTTTCTGGCGGGAAGGTTTTGACAACGATGACGATGCACGTCAAAAAATACGTGAGGTTTTCAGCCAGTTGAAACGTTGGCAAAACCAAAATTAAGGAGATGTCAGAATGGATAAGGATGTCATTGGAAGGGCAAGTGAGTTAATCAACTCTATGACAGAGTATAAATTGGGCGGTATGGAGGGCTATGCCGCACTTTCCCTCATTGATGATGAGGGTTATCCATCCGCCACTACGTTTTGTATCACAAGGGCTGACGGCATAAATTGGCTGACATTTAACACGGCTACTGACAGACCGTATGCTGGACGGATTGGTAAGAACAACAAGGCTTGTGTTTGTATTAATTCTAGTGGGTATACGATAAACCTTGTGGGTCGTGCCGAGGCGTTGACCGACCTTGAGAGTAAAAAAGAAAATTGGCTTCCACTCATGGATAATATGCCACATTGGAGCGGTGTGGAAGACCCACAGTTGTTAATTATACGTTTCACAACAGAACGCTACACCATAACTTTTGCTGATGACGGCAAGTATGTGGCGGGTAGCATATAATTTTTAAGAGGTGATTAATTATGATTAAACCATTACAAGGACAGTTTGCTGATTGGCAATACGCCCGTGGCAACACCATCCGCTTTTTAGAACTGCTTAGCGATGAAGATTTGAACAAAAAGTTGCCAAGGAAAACCTTCACCACCATTTACGAGCAGATTGCTGAGATGGCGTGGGCGCAAAGGTGCTTCCTCAAAGCCGTTGAAGCGAAAACCATAGCGGATATGGATTGGGCAACACCAACTTTCGCCACCAAAGATGATTTGCTTGGGGAAATGAAGAAATTTGATGCTAAAATGTTGGAGATTTTTGAAGCGTGCGACGGCACGGAAGAAGTTGACTGGTATGGCAGTAGCAAGAGTATCTACGAACATATCTCATCCCTGCAAAGTCACGAGATGATGCACCTCGGGCAAATAACAGCATTTTGCTATTGCCTAGGCATCGAAATTCCGCAAGAAATCAACAAGTCCATGTTTCTAACAGGCTAAATATTTACACGGTAGGGGCGGGCATTGCCCGTCCCAGTCCGATATGCAGTATTGTTCACAGTAATACGTAATTTTCAAGTACATAAAAAGGCGACCAGTGGTCGCCTTTACCATTTAACGCCCACAAGTTGAGCAAAATTCTTTTCCGCTTAAAGTCCTTTTTTCTTCTGTCATTTTTGATGCCCCTCCTATCTTAGGTTATTCCGTGATGCTGTCAAGTTGGTTTTTGTAAGAATCGCTTGACAAGAAGACCTAAGGTGGGATATAATGTCCCTTAGGTCTCTTTTGGGGCTGTGGGGTGCTTGCCTGATTAGTCTTTTCTACGGATGACAGGCAAGCACTTTTTACATACCCCTATATATAAAAAACTGGGTGCTTTCAGTATACGACAAAATTTTATTGCTGTCAAGAGGTTTTTGTAAAAAGTGGGTTGTTTTTGTGGTATCATCTGTCGGACTGGGACGGGCAATGCCCGCCCCTACCGTGGTATGTGCATCGACATTGTTGGTGACGATGACGAATGGTAGGGGCGGGCATTGCCCGTCCTATTTATGTTGGTTGTAAATTAAGTTGTCTTTTGTTATTATTCTTGACTTTCCATTTTAGCCTTGCGGGCGGCAGATTTAGCTTCACGCACCGCTTTCATGCCCCGCCACTTACCACTGTTAAAACGGCGTTTAACCACATAAGAGCGAACGGTTTGGTCTAGGAAGAAGGCGAACCAACCGCCAGCCACACCCCAGTCGAACACAAGTATGAAAAGTGCGGCAAGGGCAATACGCACACCCCAAATGCCGATAATTGCGGAATACAGCGGATACATGGTGTCACCACTGCCCCTCAAAGCCCCTGCCGTTGACATATTGCTAGATTGGACAAATTGGGTCAATGCCATAAAGTAAAACACAGGGATACCGTAGGCGATAACAACGGGGTTGTCGGTATAAATCCCCAGAATTGGGCGGGAAAACACGATGAAAGAGATGGTAAGCACCGCCGTCACCAGCCTTGCGGTTCGGGCAGAGAAAACCGCCATTCGCTGGGCTTCGTCATAATCATCCCGCCCGACGGCTTGCCCCACAAGTGCGGTGGTGGACACGCCAAAAGCAAAACTAACGGCAAATGCCAGCATGTTGATATTTATGGCTATTGTGTGTGCCGTAAAAGCATAATAACCCAGGGATGCCATCATGGCGGTGTAGACCATTAAGCCCGTTTGTATAGCAAATTGTTCGCCAGCCGAGGGCAGACCAATCGCAAAAATATTTCGTAACGTGCGGAAATTCGGCTTCCAACTGGATAATATTTTAATACGTATTGGTGATTTCTTCCAGAAAAACAGCATGTACAGTGCAATTAGCATTGTGATTGTGCGTGCGATAGAAGCAGAAATCGCCGCACCCTGCACCCCAAGGGCAGGAAAACCTAAATTTCCGTGGATTAACAGAATATTCAAAATCAAATGCAAGCCATTGCCTAGCAAATTGTAAAACATGGAAATTTTCGTTTGCCCAGCACCACGGAAAGCCGCTGTGATGCCCATTGTGACAGCGTGGAAAGCCAGACTTAGAGCAATAATTTCAAAAAATCCAGTTGCATATTGTGCAACCTGCAGGTCATCAATCATCACAGGGAAAAGAAACCTTGCACCAAAAAATCCTATGGATGAAACAACCGCACCTAGCAAAAGATTAAATATAATAGTTTGGCGTGTAATTGCCGCCGCTTTTTTATGGTCGCCCTTGCCCACATTCCAAGCAACGAGGGCAGTTGTACCCACATTGACAGCATTAAAAATGGCTATAAGTAAGAAAAATGGCTGTTGGGACAAACCAACGGAAGCCACAGCCTGCTCTCCGAGGCTGGACACCATTATCATGTCCACAACGCCTTTTAGCGAAATTAAGAACAGCTCGAAAAAAGCAGGTAGGGTAATCTTGCGGATTTTACCGTAGGTTTCCCTGCCCTCTTTGGTGCGTAAGCTGTCTAAAAAAGCCACCCAACTATTTTTTATGTATTCAAAAGGATTGCGCATACTTATATTATATGATATTATAAAGAAAAAGTCAAGTACAAAAGGAGAATTTATGAAAAACCCAGCAACCCATCCCATGTGGCCTAATATATTCATGCTTTCTATCTTAATTTTTTCTATCATTGTTTCTGTGTTTTTTATTCCAATTGTGATGGTTAGTCACTACCTTATTACGGGAAGTGATTTGCATATACCCGCTTGGATGGGACTTGTGGTGTCGCAGGTTGGGATTATCGGTATACCTTGTGCTATTTATTTGATTATAAATCGCAAACGTATAAAGGATATTTTGCCTTTTAGGCGTCTCGGTTGGAAAAATTGGCTGTTTGTTATTGGTATGTCTATAGCCATTTATCCCATTGGGCAACTGCTTAATGTGGCAACCAGTATGATTTTTGGTAGTCCCATCCAAGGCACGATGGAAGAAATTATGCACACTGGTGGTATTTGGTTGATGTTAGCACTTTTTCCTATTTTGCCATCCATTTTTGAAGAAGTAGCTTTGCGAGGCATTGTCTTTTCTGGGTATAAAAAAGTCAAGATTTTTACAGCTGCCATGGTAAATGGTCTGTTTTTTGGAATTTTGCATCAAAATTTTAATCAGTTTTCCTACGCATTTTTGCTGGGTGTGTTTATGTGCTATTTTATGTATTATACCAAATCTATTTGGGCCCCTGTCATTAGTCATGTGGTGATTAATGCTATTGGCTCTCTTTTGATGTTTCTAATGGGAACCGTGGATTTAGACGAAGCCTACTACTCATACACCCAAACAGAGGGCTTTATGTACATCTGGATGTTTATGATTTTGGGATTTATTGCCGTGGTTTTTACAGGTATTTTTATCCTAATGTATATTTTTTTCCGCAACCACAACCTGCGGCGTAACAAGGCAGAGGGCATCGTTACGGACGAACACGCCGCCGCCGTTGCTAATGGTGAGCCAATTCCTAGGGTGTTATCCAGCGTCACCTTTTGGTTGGTGGTTGGTCTTGGTTTGGCTTTGATGATTATAATGCAAATTTTTATGGCGAGGATGGTGTAGGTTTATGAAGTTTGTGGTAAGCGACAACATCTCCCATAACGATGTGCAGGTTATGGCACAAGTTTTCTTTCATCACATTGGTTTTGAATTGGTGGAAGATGTGCCAAATGACGGACTTTGCTTGGCGGTGGAAAAAACCGATGATGGCTCTGTTTTTGCGGGACTTTTTAGGGATTGTCATATGATACACCATGCCCAGTCCCCGCCAAGGGTTGCAGGTGACACAGAAGCCAAACCTGTTGCCCTAGCCATTCATCAAGTTTTGTCGGCTTTTACTGGTTACAAGCCACCTTGGGGCTTGCTTACTGGTATTCGTCCTGCAAAGCTTATAACTGCCAGCCTTGCTAAGGGTTTAGACAAGGTACATGCGGTGGCGGATATGTCTGCCAGATATTTGGTAGAACAAAGCAAAGCACTTTTATGTGCCGATGTGGCGGAAGTACAAGGGCGGATAATGGCAACAAGTCCACAAAATGCAATAAGTATTTACATAGGTATACCTTTTTGCCCGACCATTTGTCATTATTGCAGTTTTTCTGCTTACCCAGTCCAGCGTTTTAAGGGGCGTATGGATGGTTATGTGCAGGCACTTGTCAAGGAAATTCATCATCTTGGACAGGTAAGTCGTGGCAAGTTTGTAGAAAATATTTACATAGGTGGCGGAACGCCCACCGCTTTGGATGACGATAACTTCCAAATATTGTTAGATGCTGTCGCTCGTTCTTTTGATGTGCCAAATGTGGTAGAATACACTGTTGAAGCTGGTCGCCCTGACACCATAACCAAAAGTAAGCTCACCATGATGAAGGAGCGAGGCGTCACCCGCATATCAATCAACCCACAAACCTTGAAACAAGATACATTGGATAAAATTGGCAGAGGTCATACAGTTGGCGAGTTTTTTGATGCCTACAAACTCGCACAAGATGCGGGTTTCGACCACATAAATATTGATTTGATTTTAGGTCTTACGGATGAAACTGAGAAGGACGTAAAACACACCATAGATGGCATTTTGACCCTTGCACCAAAATCTGTAACCGTTCATACCTTAGCAATCAAGCGGGCTTCTAAGCTAAAAGAAGACTTGGAGACTTTTGAAAAAACAGACTACACAATCCTAGAGGAAATGCTAACAGTCACCGCACAAAACATGACAAAAGCTGAGCTTATCCCTTACTATCTTTATCGCCAAAAAAATTCCCCAGGAAATTTTGAAAATGTGGGATATGCCAAAGCTGGCTATGAGGGGCGTTATAATATCCATATGATGGAGGAAGTTCGCTCGGTTTATGCGGCGGGTTGTGGGGCGATTTCGAAGCTTGTTGACACCAATAGTGGACGTATAGACCGAATTGTAAACCTGCGGGATTTAGACCAATATATCCAGCGGATTGACGAAATAATCGCACGTAAGGAGTTGGCTTTAGGTGAGTAAAACGCCATTTTCTTGCTGTTTTTCGGGTCATCGTACCGCCCCTTTTAGTTGGACAAGTTCCTATGAAGGGCATATATTTCAAATCATGCTTGCAAAAGCCATTAATGACGCCATAGATGCGGGTTGCAACCGTTTTTATAGCGGAATGGCAATGGGTTTTGACATAGTCGCCGCAGAAGCTGTGATTGAAGCGAAAAACCACCATAATGTGGAACTTATTGCCATCATCCCCTTTGATGGGCAGGAAAGCAAGTGGTCAAAAGAATGGAAAACCCGCCACGATGCCGTTTTACAAGCTTGTGACGATACAATCACCTTAAACAAAAGCTATGTTACGGGTTGCTACCATGAGCGAAACCGCTATTTAGTAGACAACAGCCAGCGACTAATTTGTTTTTATTCAGGGAAATCTGGTGGCACAAGACATACCCACAATTATGCGGAAGAAAAGGGGTTAAACATTATAAATCTTTGGAAGGATGTGACCCGCATTGGAAAACAAACAAATTGACTATACAAGGTTTCAACTTAATGTTAAGAAAAAGTCCAAAGTGGGAAGCAAAGAAGATTTGGCAAAAATGGCGGCACCCAAGGCGGCACAGGTGCTGTATAACATCGTTACAATCGGTCCTCGCTTAATTATGCGTTCCGCCTTCCAGCTTCTTCGTGCCAATATCATCACACGCATAATATCTGCCGTGGTGCTGGTTTCCATTGACACATATTTGTTTATCCGCAAGCGTATTTCTTTGAAGCAATACATCATAAATGTTGTAATGGCGGCACTTTTGTTGGTTGGTGGTACGGCTGGTTGGTATGGTGGGCAAAACATTGGATACATCCTGTTCCAAAACGCCGTAATAGGCATAATTGCTGGTGTTATTGGTGCGGGCGTACTTGGTTTTGCCTTCAGCACCATTTTTGAAAAAATCATCGGCAAATTTGTAAAGGACGATACAAAGGATATGCTGGAAATTTGCAATGGTGTGTTTTGTGA
>WRAX01000049.1 GCA_009779935.1 Defluviitaleaceae bacterium
AGCACCTAGTACTATTCCTGCACCAGCCATACCTATTAGACCCATTGCCCAGCCATACATTGTAAATGTGGCAATAACAAATATTATCCATCCAAACACAATAATACCTATCGTTAAGTATCCAAAGAATTTTCCTATTACTGGAATAAGACTAAGCAAAAACCCCACAAACCCTACTACTGCCGTAATCAAAATACCAAACAAAGTGAAAATCAAGGTATTACCAATACCCACCCTTTGACCTACATCGGTCACAGCTTCACAGGCTGTAAAAGTAGACAATATGCCCGCCATAAAAATAAGAACCACAAACACCCTCGTGATTCTGCCAAAGAAACTTTTTCTTTTCATTACATCACTCTCCTTTTTAGGGTTGACTAATAAGCCTGAGTGATGTATAATCTCACTTAGGCTTGAAAAGGCTGTTGGGGACACGTTTGTCGGTTTGATGTGCAGTCAACTTGCGACAAACGTGTCCTTTTTGCCTTTATCAACATTATAAACAAAGCCGCCAATTTTGTCAATATAAAAATGCTTGCTGACTATATACAGCCACACAAAGCAAGTGTAGGGTGGGTGCTTGCCCCCACCCTTGTTGCAAAAACGTACTGTCCATTAATTATACGTCTCTGGGTCTGGGTGGGGGCAAGCACCCACCCTACACTTGCTTTGTGATTTTTTGCGAAAAAATTTTGTTGCGGGGGGCGGGCAAATGTGCGATAATAGAAGGGATGAAAAAATCATAGGGGGATTTATTGTGAAAATAAACAAACACTTTTTGGATTTGCAGGACAGCTACTTATTTTCCACCATAGCCAAAAAGGCGGCGGCGCATGTGGAGGCAAACCCGGATGCGCAGGTTTTGCGCCTTGGCATTGGTGATGTTACACGCCCGTTGCCCCAGGTTGCTGTGGATGCTATGAAGGCGGCTGTGGATGAAATGGGCGTTGCTGCAACCTTCCGTGGATACGGGCCCGAGCAAGGCTATCCCTTTTTGCGGGAGGCTATTAAGGCATATTATGCCGCCAAGGGCGTGGATTTGGCGGCTGATGAGATTTATGTGGGCGATGGGGCAAAAAGCGATATTGGTAATATTTTGGAGCTTTTTGATAAGGATAATAACATAATAATACCTGACCCGGTGTACCCCGCTTACTTGGATGCCAATATTATGGCGGGGCGCAAGGTTTTTTATATCAATGGTGACGAGGGTAATGGATTTTTGCCAATGCCCGATGCAATAGCTGTAAAGCCTGATATTATCTACATATGCTCGCCCAACAACCCAACGGGCTCGGTTTACAACCGTGGCCAGCTTAAAGTGTGGGTAGACTTTGCCTTGGAGCATGGCGCAATTATTTTGTTTGACAGTGCATACGAATGTTTTATAAGCGACAAAACCCTGCCAACCAGCATTTTTGAAATTGAGGGGGCGGACAAGTGCGCTGTGGAAATTGGCACACTGTCTAAAATGGCGGGCTTTACAGGGGTGCGCTGTGGCTTTACTATCATATCGCACAACTTGCAGTTTGATGGGCAAAGCATCGGCAAAATGTGGATGCGCCGCCAAGCCACTAAATTTAACGGCATTTCCTATATAGTACAAAAAGGTGCAGAAGCGGTGCTAACCCCCGAAGGCCTTGCCGGGTGCGGTGAAAACATAGCTGTTTATATGGACAATGCCAAAACCATAGCAAAAACCATGGCAGAGCTGGGTATTTGGCATGTGGGCGGGGATAATGCCCCGTATATATGGCTAAAATGCCCCAATGGGCTGTCCAGTTGGGATTTTTTTGATAAATTGTTAGCAGAGGCCCATGTGGTAGGCACGCCGGGGGCTGGTTTTGGTGTTAAGGGCGAGGGGTACTTCCGCCTGTCAGCATTTAACAGCAAAGAGAATGTGGCCGAAGCCATGCGGCGGCTAAAAAACATCTTGTAATTTGTGCCGATTTGCGGTATAATGAAAAGATATGACAACAGAGTGGAGGTGTTCCGTGGCAACCAACGAAAATCAGCCAAAGTCCGTGGTTAAGGAAATTATATCTTGGGTGATAGTTATTGCAGTGGCGATAATTGCTGCCACATTAATCAACCGTGTTATAATTGTAAATGCCACAGTGCCCACAGGCTCCATGGAAAATACTATTATGAGCCATACACGCCTTGTGGCGTGGCGGCTTTCCTATGCTTTTTCCGAGCCTGAGCGGCTGGATGTAATTGTATTTGAATCCCCTGATGGGGAGGATATTTTGTATGTTAAACGCATTATAGGCCTGCCCGGGGAAACCATTGAAATTGTGGCGGGCGAGGTGTTTATTAACGGCAACTTGTTGGACGAATGGTACCTAAAAGGCATGCCCCATGAGTTAGACCAAGAGGCACGCATTATCCCAGAAGGGCATTTCTTTGTGATGGGTGATAACCGCAACAATAGCAAGGACAGCCGTGGCCTTGGCGCAATGCCGTGGGTAAACCAATATATCCCAAGGGAAAATATTTTGGGGCGTGCATCCTTTTCCTATTGGCCGCTAAATCGTATGGGCATTATAAGGTAGCGGCGCATTTCGGACTAATTTTGGAGGGGTATCGTGGACAGCAGAAGTAGAAATATTTTAAGAGAAGCCCGTTCGTGGGTAATATCCCTTGTGGTTGCCGTACTGCTTGCGCTTTTTATGCAAAATGTGGTTATGGCAAGGGCAACCGTACCATCCGCATCCATGGA
The DNA here is from genome assembly GCA_009779935.1 of Defluviitaleaceae bacterium. Taxonomy (GTDB): domain Bacteria; phylum Bacillota; class Clostridia; order Lachnospirales; family WRAX01; genus WRAX01. The sequence goes on from WRAX01000049.1 coordinate 2,723, forward strand.
AAACACTATAATGACCGATACACAGGTTTTGCTTTGGCGGTTAGCCTATGCCTTTTCGGAGCCGCAACGGCTTGATGTGGTGGTTTTTGAAAGTCCTGATGGGGAAGATGTTACCTATGTAAAACGCATAATAGGTTTGCCGGGAGAAGTGCTGGAAATCGTTAATGGGCAGGTGTTTATCAATGGGGCGGACGAGCCCATATATGAATGGTATCTTTTGGAGCCGCCAATGTGGTGGTCGCTGACGGACCAAGTGTTTTATATACCCGAAGGGCATTTCTTTGTGATGGGAGACCATCGCAATAACAGCAAGGACAGCCGTGGACTTGGACTTGGGCCCTGGGAAAACCTATTTATCCCAAGGGAAAATATTTTGGGGCGTGTATCTTTCTCATTTTGGCCCTTAAATCAGATTGGCTTTATAAGATAGACTTAATAGTTTTGGGAGGTAAATTATGATTAGTAAAGATATGGTTATTGCCGATATTATTGACAAGGATAGAAGGCTTGGTATGTTTTTGATGCAAAATGGCATGCACTGCTTTGGCTGCGGTGCCGCCCAGCACGAAACCTTAGAAGAAGCCTGCGCTGTACACGGTTTTGGTGCTGATAAGGTGGAGGAGCTTGTAACCCAAATGAATAGTTTTTTGGAAAAGCTGAAGGAAGCAGAAGCAAAGGCTGCTAACTAGGGTTGGCGGAAATGCTATATGGATTTACAAAATCCCCGCACAAGACAAATGTGCGGGGATTTTTTATTGGGTATTGACAGCCGCCACCATCTTGTTGTATACTTGTTTTAACTAAAAGGCTGGGGGTGCTTTTGGTTTTCCAAAGGCTGAGATTATACCCCAAGGCAATACTGTGTAAAAGCTTTACACAGCCCGTTGCCAATAACCTGATGCGGATAATGCCGCCGTAGGGAAGCTTGCACGCCCGGCCTTCTATTTTATTTTTAGGAGGTATTTTTTATGGAAGAAACCATGACAATCCAAAGCTTTTTGCGGGGGGATTTAGGGCAGATTATCACCTTTATTTTCGCCGCTTCGCTGTTTTTTTTGGTGGTAGGCGGCATGTTCAAAAAAATGAAGTTGGGTGCTAAGGCTATGGCATATGCAGGCCTTGCCATGTCCATAGCATTTATGCTATCCTTCCTCACCATTTTCCGTATGCCTTGGGGCGGTTCTATCACGCCCATGTCTATGTTTTTTGTATCCCTTATCGGCTTTATGTTTGGGCCTGTGGTGGGTATTGTTTCGGGCGTGGCATATGGCTTGTTGCAACTGGTGCAACGTGCCAGCGTGGTGCACCCCATCCAGCTTATTTTGGACTACCCCATGGCTTTTGGCGCATTGGGCCTATCCGGCTTTTTTTGGAAAGCCAAAAATGGATTATACATAGGTTTTGTGGTGGCTGTAATTGGACGCTGGGCTATGCACACTTTGGCCGGGGTGGTATTTTTTGGCCAATGGGCTTGGGAAGGGTGGAATCCCCTACCGTATTCCATGGCATATAATGCGGCATATATTGTGCCGGAAATGGTGATAACATTGATAATACTTGTAATACCGCCTGTGCGGCACGCAATTGAGCGGGTGCGGGCAGAAGCCAATAAGGTGTAATGTGAATATGACAATCCCCCGTCACCATAAAATACAAAAACTATGTTTGAGGTGACTTATGCAAACCCAAAGGCACAACGATTTTATGCCGATATTAATGGTGATGCTAATGATGGGCGATGGAAGGCAAAAAAACAACCTATTGCCCCTGCTAATGATTATGATGATGCAACCACAGCGGCCACAGCCCCGCCACCATCATCAAGCCCACGCACTTGCCACGGAAAGTTAAAATACAAAAACACCCACGCAACACTTGGCGTGGGTGTTTTTGTGCGCTTCCCATAACTATTCCATAACTTCTTCGTTATCAATAAATACCTGCCCTGCGTGCATCCAAGCGTTGTTGGTGCCGAATATTGTGTCAAAAAACCTAAATGGCACATGGGTAATATCATCAATAATAATTGCGGGGTGGGACATTTCGTGGGCAACACCACCCACGTTGACAGTGGCGGAGCCGATGGTAATAATAATATCATTAATATGCACTGCACGGGTGTGGGCATCCCACAAAATGATGTGATTTGGGTTGAGGGCTTCCACGATGGCACGCAGGGGAACATAGTATGCGCCATCTACTTCCACCCAAGATTTGCCGATTAGCACACCTTCCACAGAAATTGGGTTTTCAATATCCCAGTTTACGCTTGCACCATAATCCATATCAAAGTCCAAACCAAGGTCAAGCGGCAGGGTTACAGCCCTTTCATACAACACAACCACGGATAGCAAAGCACCTTCATCATCATGGGTTACGGCAAGGGTGCGGCCATATAGTATGCTTTCCAATGTTTGCTGGCTCTCCATAACCTCACGCACATTATCGCCGCCTGCAAAATGCACGGCAATATCGTCGGTTATATTTGCAATAAACTCTTCATCGGCGGTAATTATGGATACTTCACCTTTATCACAATTAACAATTACACGGGCGGTGTAATGGGGCGGGTATTGCATGGTGGTTTGCACATTAAGGTCAAAATGCCCCGCAATTGTGTCGCCCACGGCAACTTCATCACCTTGTACAAAAGTTAAATGGTTTTTAATAAACACAATTGTGCCGCCATCGGGGTTTTGGATAAAAATGTGCACATGCCAATCGGTTTCTTCAATGGCTGTCACAATACCGCTGATATAGGTGTATTCGGCAATGTGTGTGCCGTAATCCCAATCCCAACCAAAGTCCAATTCCAAGCCAAAGTCAAAATCCGGATGCGCGGCGGTTTCAAACATAACGGTTACGGCAAGGGAAGGGTCGCCGGGCATGGTGCCCGGGGGCAACATTCTATTAAGCGGCCCGTGGACGATTGCAAGCAAGCGGCCATCTATAAACTGCTCCAAGGTTTGCCCTTCTTCCAAAATTTCCCGCACATTTTGCCCGTCTTCCAGCAAAATTGGCGTGTCATCATTTATGTTTAGGATAAGGCTATCTGATGCGCTGATAAAGCTACCATTTTCCATTAAATTAAAACGGTCAAGTACCGCAAAGCCTAAATCGTTGTTCACCAGCAGGCGGGCAGTGTAATGGGGCGGGTATTGCAGCGTCATAATCCCTCCAAAGCTCCAAAAACCTGTAACCTCATCACCCACAGCAATTTGCCCCCAAGCATGGGTAAAGTCATTTTTTTGGAAAACCACGGTTTGCTCGCCCTGCTGCACCCGCACATTGCCCCCATCAATCTCCGTCACAGTGCCTGTAAACGAGCCAAATTCGGGCAAAACCTCATGCTGTTCATCCACGAGCTCCCAACCGGGGTATAGCGGCGTCATTGCGCTAACTGTGGCAGGCACGGCTACAAAAGCCATTGCGGTTGCCAAAGCCATTGCCCCAACTCTTCTCAAATTCTTTTTCATATAAATCTCTCCTTCAAAGTTAAATGTTTTTGCTGTACAGATATTTAGACGTAGGTTTCCCAAACAAGTTCCGTAAAACACATTACAATTTTATTACAACTAATGCCGTTGTTGACGAGCCTAACTTTGTTATATATAATTAAATTAGCAACTTGTCAGTTTTTAGGAGGCAATATGATAACCCATACACCCATAACCCGATACGATTCCAAAGGCTCACATCAGGTGCAGGACCCCGTAGTATGTGAAACCCATGCAAACCTAATTATCAATGGCCTGCC
>WRAX01000050.1 GCA_009779935.1 Defluviitaleaceae bacterium
CAACGGCACTTTCCGCCATTTTCGCAAGCAAAATTGTGTCCGCCCCTGTGTTGCATTGCAAATGAATTACCTTTTTGCCACTTAAATCACCAATTTCTTGCTGAATATATTTGTTTAGCTGGTGGCTTCCATCCTCCAACTTCTTCTTAAAATGTAAATAATGGTCGTGGGAAAGCTGCTCCCATGCGTGTTTGTTTGATTGTATCTCTCTCATTTCAAAGTTCTCCCTTTTATCTAAATTGCTTTTCAAATTCCCTTGCCTGTTCACGGTTTAGGTCATCGTCATAAATATCCGCTTCTATAAACTTCCCTGATACTTCTTTAAGATAACCTTCCTTTAGCTCCATAGCCATAAAAGCGGGGTAATTGCCACCATTGCGGTCAGTTATGCCAAATTGTGACGAAGGCACAAAACCAAACCTAGGATAGTATTCTGGATGCCCAAAAAACAAAATTGCACCATAACCCAATTTCTTGGCTTCTTTAATCGAATGTTTCATCAAAGCACTGCCAATGCCAGTTTTCTGCAATTCTGGCAAGACGCTAATTGGCCCGAAGTTTAGGACAGGGGTTTGTCGCCCGCAAGGCTCTAAAATATGGGCGTTGCTGTAAATGATATGCCCGACAATTCTGCCATCTATTTCAGCAATAAAATTCAAGTCCATAATACCGTCTTTTTCCCGCAGTTTATGCACCACATAATGCTCCGTCGGGCAGTCGATTTTTGAACGCTCTACCCTGTCGGGGGTGTCAAAGGCGGCTCGTGTCAATTCCTCAACGGCTCTATAATCCCTTGGTTCTTCCAATCGTATGATAATATTTTCCATCGCATTATCCCCTATTCATATCGTAAATCATACGCAAGCCCTCCAGCGTCAACCCCGACACAATATGGTCAAAAATATCACTGCCGTGGGCGATGGTTTGTGCCAAACCGCCAGTCGCCACAACAAGGGCATTTGGCTCGTTCATTGCTTCCCGCAGGCCTTTTACAATATATTCCGTCGCCCCAATTTCCCCATATAAAATTCCCGCCTGTACGCTTTCCGTGGTGGCGGTTACGATAAGCGAAGGGGGTAATGTCAGCTCCACCTTACCTAAAAGGGCGGCACGGCTAAAAAGGGCATCTGCGGAAATTTTGATACCCGGGGCAGTAATGCCTGTTATGAACCGCCCGTCACGGCTCATGGCATCGTAGGTTGTTGCCGTACCATAGTCGATTATAATGACGGGGCCGCCGTATAAAGTGTATGCGGCAACGCAGTTTACAATTCTATCCGCCCCTAATTTGCGCTGGGTTGTGCCAAGGTCTATACCCAGCTTCATATCCTCACTTACAATCATAGGGGCAAGGCCGATATATTTACGTATGCCATTTGTTAGGGAGTACATGATATCAGGCACAACGGAGGATATTATTACATCCTGCAAATCCGAAGGGGCAACCCCTTCCAGCCGCAACCAACCGTGGATATGCAAACCCATCTCGTCACTGGTCTGGTTTTGGCGGGTGCCCATGCGCCAGCTACGCTGCAATTCTGCACCTTTGTACAGTCCCAGCACAATATTTGTGTTACCCACGTCAATCACTAATAACATTTTGCCACCTCAAACAAACCCGTCCGCTTAGCCGCTACAGTGAAGCCAATAATGATGTAAAATTAGCCACAGGCTTACCTTTATTTCGTCCCGAAAACTCACGAAACAACCGATCTAAACATAGCTTTATAGCCCCGTCTTTCGGGGCCTCTAAGTCCTAACAAAGCTTACCCACAAAGTTTGACATTGCTATCACAAAGCCCATTTTGAACTGGTGTCACAGCAAATCCCCTTAACATCATCTAAGGGATATTTCGCCGCTATGGTATTTTTGCGGCGTGTCTGTGTCTGTAATAATGACTATGCCGCCGTCTTCGTCAATATCTGTGGCAATGCCTTCGGAAATGAGTTTGTCCTCATTAACAATGCGAACATGTTGCCCCAAGTTAATGCATTCCCGCCGAACAGCTTGCAAAACTTCATGGGCTTGCCTGTCCAGCCAATAATAGATTTCGTGAATTATTGCATCCCGAAGTTGGGTCAAATCCCGGTCTTTGCCGGTTTGCTGGCGCAGGGATATTGCCCTGTCAACCAGCCCCTCTGGAAAATCAGTATTATTTACGTTTATGCCAATGCCCAGAATGATGGTTTGCACATTTCCTGTAAAAATTTTTTCGCAGGAAATGCCTGCAAGCTTCTTATCTGCAAGCAAAATGTCATTAGGCCATTTTAAGGCAAAGGGCAAATTCCCGCAAATATCACGTAAGGCTCCAAGTACGGCAACGCCGGCCATTAGCGAAATTAACTCATCACCCTTAAAGGGCTCCAAGGATAGTGAAAGTGCAATGTTCTTGCCCTTTTCGCTATGCCAAAACCGCCCCCGCCGCCCGTAACCACTGGTTTGGTTTTCGCTGTAACAAGCGGCACCCACAGGGGCGGCACCGCTGTTTAGTATTTCTTTCAAGGCTGTATTGGTGGATTCTGTTGTATCCAGCACAATCATGTTCATTTATAACTATAACTCGTTTAACAAATCCATCAGGGCAGTATCTGCTGGCGGCTCATCATCATCCCTGTTTTTTGGCGGCAATGGCGGGTCAAACAATGCTCTAAACTCCGCCCCTGTGATTTTTTCTTTCTCAATAAGCAGTTCCGCCGTTTTGTGCATGGTGTCCATGTGTTGGTGTATCAGCTCGGTGGCTTTTTTGTAGCCCCCGTCCACAAGGCGTTTAATTTCCTTGTCGATGGTGGCGGCAACATCTTCACCATAATTGCGGTTTTGCCCAATATCACGCCCAAGGAACACCTCTTCGCTCTCACTGCCAAATAGGATTGGGCCAAGTTCTTCACTCATACCATATTTCATCACCATATCACGGGCAATGGATGTGGCACGCTGTATATCACTGCTTGCGCCCGAGCTAATGTCGTTGGTTATCATAAATTCTGCCGCACGCCCGGCCATTATCATAATAATTTCCTGTTCCATTTTGCGCTTGGTTCTATACAGCTCTTCCTTAGGCAATGCCATGGCATAACCTCCCGCCATGCCTGTTGGGATGATGGAAAGCTGATGCACCGGGTCAAGCTCGCTAAGTGCTTCCATGGCGATGCCGTGCCCCGCTTCGTGGTAGGCGGTGGCCTTTTTGTCCTTTTTGGACACCACACGGCTCTTTTTCTCCGTGCCCACCGCCACTTTAATAAATGCACGGCGCACATCGGACATGTCAAGCTGTTTTTTATCATCGCGGGCGGCAAGCAAAGCTGCTTCGTTTAGCAGGTTTTCTAAGTCTGCCCCTGTAAAGCCGCTGGTTAGCTTTGCAACAGCTTCCAAATCCACATCCGATGCCAACTTTTTGCCAATGGCATGCACTTGCAAAATTTCCTTACGCCCTTTAACATCAGGGCGGCCGACGACCACACGGCGGTCAAAGCGGCCGGGGCGCAACAGGGCGGGATCTAAAATATCCGGGCGGTTGGTGGCCGCAAGGATGATGATGCCTTCGTTTGCACCAAAACCATCCATTTCCACCAAAAGCTGGTTAAGGGTTTGCTCACGCTCATCATGGCCACCGCCAAGGCCTGCACCACGCCTGCGGCCTACTGCGTCAATTTCATCAATAAAAACAATACATGGGGCGGATTTTTTTGCCTGCTCAAACAAATCACGTACACGGCTGGCACCCACGCCCACAAACATCTCTACAAAATCAGAACCTGATATGGAGAAAAACGGCACAGCCGCCTCCCCTGCCACTGCACGTGCAAGAAGGGTTTTGCCCGTACCGGGCGGCCCTACAAGCAACACGCCCTTGGGGATGCGTGCACCAATTTCCTGAAACTTTTTGGGTTGCTTCAAAAACTCCACAATCTCTTGCAGGTCAGCTTTTTCTTCTTCCAATCCCGCCACATTCTCAAATGTAACCTTGCGCTTATCATCCACAACCGCCTTGGCACGTGATTTGCCAAAGGACATTACACGGTTTCCGCCGCCCCCGCCCCCGCCTTGCATTTGGTTGAGGAAGAAAAATAAAAGCAAAATCGGCACAAGGATGATCAAAAACGGCCACAACATGCTTAAAAACGGGTTGCTGCGGGGGTTATCCATTGTCATGGTAAAGCCATTGGACATGTGATAGGGGTTTACCCAGTTCAAAAAATTCTCTATGGCAACAATTTCTACGGTGTGGGTTGTGCCGCTTCCCAGATCCCCATCGCCCGCCCGCATGGTTATTGTAACAGTGGCCGCCCCGCCGATTTCCGAATGGCGCACCACCTCCATGCGGGTTATTTGGTTTTCTGCAACCGCCCTGTGCAGGTCGCTAAATGTAAATTCCGGCTCATCTGTGCCGCCTAAGTTGGCATTAAAAGCAATTATCACAAGCGCAATAAACATAATAACTACAAAATATATGCCAAAGCTTCTTCTTGGTGTGTTATTCATCAAAACCTCCATCTACCTCATCACAATTTGAACATCAAATCCGATTTTACCATATCTTGCGGATAAATGCAAATATTTTTTTGTGGCTTTTTTCTTTAATTGAAAAAACACATTAAAATTAAAATCGCAAAAATCGCAATGGAAAAGGAACCGGTATTTACCCAAAGCATAACCGAAAAAACTTAACAAAATTTAGTTAATTTGCTTGACAAGTGTGTGTGTTATAATTCAACCAACAGCAAAAAATGTGAAGGTGGGGAGGCGTAATTAAGCCATCACAGATGCTAAAACTACATATTCAGGCGAAGACACTGTAATGATAAGGCATTCCGACGGGACAGCCGTAGCTCCAAGGCTATACGAGCAAATTATGGGCAGAATCAGTGTCGGTGACTTTTAATCGCTTCACACTTACTAAGTGCGGAAGGGCTATCGATAACTGTGATGAGACCTGTTGACGGAATGCAGATAGGCACTCGGGGCTTGCAAGAGCAAGTTTTTAACGTATCTACTTCATCCACTCATCGTGTGCAGGATTCAGCTTGGGTTTGGGGGGATATCAGGATAACCACTTCTGGCAGTGTTATCGTGCATCGGAATGGCACCGTATCTCCTGCTAACGGCAATATTGCTTTTTCATGGACCCAAACAGGTCACGCCTCTGGCACCGCAGCTTTTAATGTGGTGGTTGTAGAAAATACCACCGGATGGCAAAATACCGCCGGGGGCTTCGGGATTAACATAACTGGCAATTTTGTGGCAGAAATGACACAAGGCCTTCCTTTCCTTCAAGTTGTTCGACAGTTTAGAGTGGGATTTAACCATCTTATGTTCGTTTCACAACCAATGTTTTGATTTACGGAGCTCATTTCAACATAAACCTTTAAGAATCAACAAAAATCGTCCGTCAGTTTGTTATGCGGACGCTTTTTGCTTAGCAAAAACAAAGACATGATTACAACTAAGTTTTACAAAGGTGATGACAATAAATGGATAGTGAGTTTTTTTACACACAAATCGAAGTAACCGTTTTACAATTTCAGATCCTTATCATAATCAGAATGGTTTTGGATGGTATTTTTGCATCTCTATTTTTCCACTGGGCATTAAAGTTGGGAGCAGAAAATATTAGCCGTAAGGCAAATTGGGTTGGCAGTGTAACTTTCTTTGCGGCGTATATTGCCATAATGTTTTTGCCGATGGTTTTGCAAGTAACTTTTCATACAGGAAGCTTTTGGTCAATGCTTTTGATGGGGCTTGGAGCTGTTAGCACCAGCGGCATGGTTCTATTAGCAACTCTAACCATACGGTTTTTACTCAAACTCCTCATCAAAACACCCAAACCACAACCCTAAAAACCCTGCACCCACAAGGCTTGTGGCTTACAGGAAGCTTTTTTCAAAAAAACTTCAACTTTTTTCAAAAAAACCCTTGACATTTGTTTGTGGGGGTGGTATACTATGTTTCGTTGCTTCGGCGAATGGTTGCCGAAGCCGATTAGAATTAAGTTGCACATCGCTCCTTGAAAACCGAATAATTAAAAGACCAAAGTTATTGGATCTGATTATGTTAACGGATAAATTCCTTAATTACA
>WRAX01000051.1 GCA_009779935.1 Defluviitaleaceae bacterium
AAGGGCAGGTGAACACGGTAAAGGCTTTGCAGTAGTAGCAGATGAAGTAAGAACACTTGCAGGCAGAAGCCAAGCAGCTGCCACAGAAACAACTGCGCTTATACAGGATAGTATTAGTCGTGTTGGGGCGGGTACAGACATTGCCCAGTCCACCGCCGAATCTTTGGATGCTATTGTTGCCAGTGCCAGCGAAGTTTTGGCGATTATCAGCAACATCTCCATCGCCAGCGAAGAGCAGGCAGAGGCAATTGGCCAGGTAAGTGACGGGCTTGCACAAATTTCCAAGGTTGTGCAAAACAATTCCGCCGTATCTGAGGAAACCGCTGCTGCCAGCCAGGAGCTTAACAGCCAAGCAGATGTGCTTCGCCAACTGGTATCTTTCTTTAAGATATAACATATGATTTAGGGGCAACCGGTTGGTTGCCCCTTTTTATAAACATCAGAACCCGTGTTCAATATCTGCTTGACAAAAATATACATATGATTTATAATTATGTTTGTGAAATAATATTGAAATATATCATATAAGGGGGAATTTTGTGGGCAAATATTCATTTGTCATTATCATTGCCATGGCCTTGATTTGGATTGTGCTTACAGAAACAGCGGACTGGTCATCCTTGGCAATTGGTCTTTTGGTGGGTGCGTTTTGCATCTTTTTTTCCGACAGGTTTTTGCCGCCGGTGGATGGCGGCAGGGTTAAATTTTCTAAGTTGATTTTTTACCCCATTTACATCATTGGCCAGGTTTATTTAGCCGGGCTTACCATGATAAAATTTATCATCAAAGGTGCGGACTATCAGATGGTACCTGTTAAAACCACGCTAAAAGCAGAGGCTTTGCGGGTTATGCTGATGGATTCCATGACATTTGTGCCGGGTTCCGTTTCCGTGGACTTAAATGATGGTATCATCACATCCCTTTGGATTTTTGACAAAGGCACGGATTTGGAAAAACTTGGCCCCGACAAGGTTAGCGAGCTGGCAAAAGGCGGCTTGGAAAAAAAGCTTGCCCGTGCCGATGTGGAAGCGCATGAGATTGCGGGACAGCCCCGTAATGACGGTTAGGGGGAAAGCGGATGGACTATTTTTTGGAAAATTTTCTCACCTATGTTTTGTGGGCAAAAATGGTTATTGTGGTGTTTTATTTGGTGCACACTGTAAGGGGCCCCAGCATTTGGGATAGGCTGTTGGGCCTTAACCTTATTGCTGCCAAAATTATTATGATAATTATAGTTTTTGCTTCTATTACAGATATAACTTTTCTGTTGGATTTGGCCATACTTTATGGCTTGTTCGGCTTCATCGGTACAATTTTTATTGCCTTGTTTTTGTCCCGCCACAAATTGGGCAAGGTGCGCAGCAATAAGAAGGGGGGCAAGGCTTAATGGACTGGCAAATTTTAATAAGCAATATCCTTCTTGTTATCGGGCTTATCTTTATGGTTTTTGGTGTTATTGGCCTGTTCCGTTTTAGGGATTTTTATCCACGCATCTTAATGGCATCAAAAATTGATACGGTAGGCATGACAACCCTTTTATTAGGGCTTGCCGTGCGCCATGGCTTCACATTCTTCACTGCCAAGTTGGTACTTATGATGGTTATCATCATCATCCTTAACCCGCTGGTGGCGCATATTATGGTGCGCTCGGCTTATCTTTCCGGTTATGACCTTAAAGGCGAAATTACAGGGGATGGAGAGCGGGACACATCTTGTGAGGATGAAGCTGAGGATTATTCCCGCCCATTTGATGCGAAGGGGGGCAATTAAGCTATGATGGACTATATTTTATACGCATTAATGGCATTAACGGCCATCGGCCTGCTTTTTATAATGTTGGAGCGCAGGGTGTACCGCATCATAATTTACACTGCTATATTTTCCCTTATTATTTCAGGTATTTATCTGGTTTTGGGCAGCCCCGACGTTGCCATGGCAGAAGCGGCAATTGGCGCATATGCCATAATTTTCCTTATCGTTGTGGCAGAAAAATATTACAAACGTGACCGCATTGATGCAAAAGGCAACAAGGTTGCGCCTGTTACCATCCCCAAAAAAGGGGCAAGCTTGCCGCAGATACTTCTGGGGTTTGTTTTTGTTGGTGGTTTGGCGGCATTGTTTTTACATTTTGTCCCAACAGGCATAGAGGCTAATTTGGATTTGCGCACCGATTATTTGTTGCTATCCGGCGAGCAGGTAGGCGGCCAAAATGTGATTGGTGCAATACTTATGGCGTACAGGTTGTATGATACGCTGTTTGAGGCACTTCTGCTGGTTATTGCCGTTATGGCGGTAAGCCACCTGTCCTGGCTTGGTAAAGATTATGTGACGGACGGGCGCAAAAGTGATATCCAAAAGGATAAGGTTGCATTTTACTCCATCCGCATTATCAGCCCACTTATTTTAATGTTTGGTATCTACCTTATTGCAAATGGGCACATTTCTGCCGGCGGCGGCTTCCAAGGCGGTTTGGCGGTGGCGTGTTTCTTCATCTGCCGTTATATGATACACAATATTTACGACATGCCTGTTAAAAAGGTATTGAAAATGGAAGAAATTGTGTTTATGGCACTGGTTGTTGTGGCCGTTTTAACAATCTTTATCGGCAGCGAATGGGTGCCCTATCAGCACACAGTGCTTTTCCAAAACTTCCAACTTATTGCTGCTAACAGCCTTGTTGGTATTAAGGTGGCTTGCGGTTTCTTCATTCTCTTCTACCGTTACATCACCATCGAGCGAACGGAAAAATAGGAGGTAGACCATGCAGTTTATTGTAGGTGCCCTCGCCTTTTTAATCGCATTTGGTATTGTTTGGGCAATTTCTAAACGCATCCACCAAGCAGGGCACAACTTGGTTAAAAAGAGGGTGGGAGAAAATCCCGAAAACCTGCGCCACCAAATCTGGATTCACTTAGGTGGTCCATTAATAAATTTGCTTTGTGTCGTGCCGTTTATTACAGGCTTCCTACTTATGCATTTTCTTGTGATGGTGCCTACCGGCGGTGTTTTTGGGCCACCTTTTCTGGTTTACCTGGTTCTGATGGCGGGTGCGCCTGCTAACTTTCTGATGGCCGTGATATACATGATACCCATTGGCGAGAAAAGTGACGGTAAGAGGATTAGGGATGCCGTAAGAGAAAAACGGCAAGCAGAGGAAGTTAAAGCAGATACCAACTAATGCAAGAACTGACGAAAGGATGTGAATGCCCATGTTTGGCATGGCAACGATAGAATTGTTTGCGATAGCCCTGTTTTTTGTGGCAATATTTGGGCTGGTAACAAGCAATAATGCAATAAAATCCATTGTGTTTATGACCATACTAAACGCTTCTGTTATCACATTTTGGATTGCCATAGGCGCAAGGGAAGGCACCCTGCCCCCCATAATGGAAACCCCGGACCATATCTACCGCATAGCGGAGATGAGCGACCCCGTGCCGCAAGCACTTATGATAACGGCTATTGTTATTGGCTTTTCGGTAACGGCCATTAACATAATTATGATGAACACGCTATTTAGGCGTTACAAAACATCGGACTGGAAAAGCCTTTACGATATGATGCGGGCGGAAACCGTTGGCAGCGGCAAGGTGCTAAGCGATATTGTTTTTGAAGAAGAAACCAAGGAAGGGGAGAATTAATCAATGGAAAATATTTTAAGTGTTGATTATCTGTCCTACTTTGTAATTATACCTGTGCTTATTGCCGTGTTTTTGTTCGTGTTTACCAAAAACCAGGCGGCAAGGGTTATCGCCATCATCTTCCAAGCTTTGTTTACGGGCTTTGTGGCGTTTTTGGTGATACAAACAAGGGACCAAAGTTTACTTACCGCCGTTGGTAATTATGACGGTATTTTGGGCATTTTGCTGTATGCAGACAGCATAGCGGCAATTTTCATTTTGTTGACGGCGGTGCTGTTTTTAGGCATATCCATATACAGCTTCCATGAAAGTGACCAGCGCAGGTTTTGGTGCTTGCTATTTTTGCTGGAAGCCGCCTTGGTAGGCCTTTTCCTTACCCGTGATTTGTTTAATATCTTTGTTATGATAGAAGTTTCCACGGTTGTTGTTATTATTTTGATGATGTATTACCGCACCCGCCGCAATATGTTTACGGGTATGGTGTATTTGATGGTTAATATCATCGCAATGCAACTGTATTTGTTTGGGCTTGCCTATATTTACATGATAGGCGGCGGTTTTGACATACCCCACCTGCAAGCCGTGTTTGCAGGCATGGACCAAAGTAACCTTATCCTGCCTTATGCCATGATAATGACGGGTATCGCCTTCAAAGCGGGCATTATACCGCTAATAAGCGTTATACCCAAGGCAAGGCTGTATCCCGGTGCACCGTCCGCTGTGGCGGCACTTTTGTCGGGCATACAGGTTAAGGCGGCGGTGTATCTTTTCATCCGCTTCCAAGATATGTTTGGCGGCATTGCCCAGCAGGAATTTTTCTTGGTGGTGGGCATTATTACTGCCGCAACGGGTGTTATTTTGGCCATGGCACAAACCGATATTAAGATGATTTTGGCATACCACACCGTATCGCAAGTAGGCCTTATAATGATTGGCTTAAATGCAGGCGATGCTTATTATTACAGCTTTTACGGCGCATTGTACCATATGGTTGCCCATGGCATATTCAAATCCGCACTGTTTTTGACGGCGGGCATCATCCGCAAATCCTATGGCACTGCTAATGTGTACAAAATACGGGGTGTGATGAAACGCATGCCCATTGTGGGCATTGCATCTGCATTCGCTATACTTAGCATTACGGGTGCACCCTTTTTCATCGGCAGTATATCCAAATATTTCCTAACAGCAGGCAACCCTTACGGTGCGCCGCCCTGGGTGGAATATTCCATCATCGTGGTAAGTGTGGGTACAATAATTTCCTTCATCAAATACGGCTGGATGCTGTTTGGCAAAGATGACCCCAGCATGAAAGGCGAACAGTTTACGCCGGATAAATGGCGTGTTGCCCCCTCGGTTATCTTGGCTTTGTTATGCCTTGGCGGCGGACTATTCGGCGTGCAGGTTATGGATTATTTCTTTAACACGGGCATCACCACCAACCTGTTTGCATCCGGTGCATATTATATTAAAGTGGCCATATTTGCAGGCTCTGCACTTGTTGGCTTTGTTATTTACAAATTTGTGGTTAGCCGCAGCAAGGTGCTTAAAAAGATCGGCGATATGGATTTGACTTTCAAGACCATCGCTGTATCTACTGGTGCGTTTCTCGGCATCATGTTGATTGTAACTGGATTTCTAACATAAAACAAAAACAGGCGGGAGCGAAATGCTCCCGCCTGTTTTTAGAACATATGTATTATACAGACTATAGAAATTTATTTAGAAAAATCC
>WRAX01000052.1 GCA_009779935.1 Defluviitaleaceae bacterium
ACTTTTTTGCCCTTGGCAAAAAACCACTGCGTAATTATTGAATTGAAACGTTTCAATAATCACTTCGTTGTGAGGAAAACTTTTTTGCCCTTGGCAAAAAACCACTGCGTAATTATTGAATTGGAACGTTTCATACCAATTCCAATTCGAAACATGGAAAAGGATATTTTGAAAATCGCAGGTTTCAGTGCGTTTTCAAAATGTGCTTTTCCATGATCGAGAATGGAATTGGCATCAATAATTACTGCGTTGTTTAGAAAATCTAATTTCCTCCTTGACAAACCCCACCCCCTATGATAAAATATCAGTATAATTAATAAACGGGGGTACGCATATGAAAAAATCTTTTTTAATTTACTATGATTACGAAACCCATTTTGAAGAGCTAACTGATACCGAGCTTGGCCAGCTTACCCGTGCCCTGCTTAACTACGAAAAAAACGGCACCATCCCCGTGTTTGAGGAACGCACCGTTAAAATGGCTTTTTCATTCATAAAACGCAATTTGGATGCCGATAGGGAAAAATACGCAAAGGTATGCCAAACCCGCAAAGAAGTGGCAAAAAAAGGTGGCTTAGCAAAAGCTGCTAAAAGCAAGCAAAAGCCGCCAAATGCTGCCGATATGGAAACGGATAAAGAAACAGGTACAGAAACTGTTATTGATACAGATAAGGATAAGGACAAAACCCCCTACGGGGACTTTGTAACCCTTACCCCCGCCCAGCACAAACAGCTGCTGGATAAACACGGCAAAGCCAAAACCGACCAGCTTATCGATATGCTAAACAACTACAAAGGCGCATCAGGCAAAACCTATAATTCGGACTATCACGCCATAGTCAGCTGGGTGCTGCAAAAATATAACGAGCAAACCCGCCAAAACCCCCAAACCCCTCAAAATACTGCCAAGCCAACAAAATTCCATAACTACCAAGGCCGTAAATGGGATTACGAAAAACTTAACAAGTTGGAAAGCGAACGCATTGCAAAAATAGCCGCCACATAGCCACGTAGTAAGTAGTAGTAGTAGGGCGGGGGCGTTTTGTACGTCTTGCGAACAAGGGTGGGGGCAAGCACCCACCCTACATTGCCATGATTACGAAAAACTTAACAAGTTGGAAAGCGAACGCATTGCAAAAATAGCCGCCACATAGCCACGTAGTAAGTAGTAGTAGTAGTAGGGCGGGGGCGTTTTGTACGTCTTGCGAACAAGGGTGGGGGCAAGCACCCACCCTACATTGCCCCGTCACATCCGCTCCAACCAAACAACATTCTTCCCATCCACCGCACTTGCCCGCAACCGCACCACATAAGGCAAATCATTTCTAAACCGCAAATCCACCCCGCCATATGCCGTTGCCGCATCCCGCCCAACAGGCACATAATAAACCCTGCGGCTATGGGCATGCCTTTCCAAAACGGTCATCCCCGCCCCTTCGGCCGCATTATACAAGGTGCTGGAAAGCTGGCAAATCCCCCCGCCAAGCCCCATAGCCTCCTTGCCGTTTATAAAAATTTTGGCAGGCAAATACCCCTTTTCCGCCGTGGCAAGCCCCACATGCTTGTTAAAGGAAAACTCCTCCCCCACCTTTAATATTACCCCGTCAACAACCTCGCAAGCCAGCCGCAAATTATGGCTGCGCTCCTTCATCCCCTCATCAAATTCGGTGGTATAGCGCCCCCCGGCAATCTCCACCCATGCCCCCGCATCCTGCGCCTGTGCCAGCACAATCTCTTCCCCCACATCCAAAATAGAAGCCGCAGCCCCACAGCCGCCAAGCCCCACAGCCGCCAAGCCCCATATTATAACCCCAAAACGCCTTATCACACCAAGCACCTCTCTTTATAGCCAGGCAAATTCCGAATTAATTTGCTACATTGCCGGTAACATAATTTTCGCAAACCCCGCAAAAAATAAACAGGAAATAAATGTTCAAACTTGACAAAACAGCGTCAACGTGATATAATTGACCTTCGAGGAGGTGAAATAGTGGCAAGTGCTGAAAAAATCGTCGAACACGTATTTATGAAAAATCTTGACTACTATATTAATCTACCTTACACCATGGCAATACAAGCCATGGATGATGAAAGCGGTAAGTATTTCTATGGCCGCATTTTAGAAATACCCGGCTGCCATTTCAACAGCCCGCCATTAAATATGCGGAATATTTAGTGCATGAAGAAGCAGAAGCAACCCCCTAACACACCAAGTCCAAACCACCCCCGAAAAATCCAAACCCCACAGGAGGTTTCAAAATATGTTCAAAAGCCTAAAAATGAAAATCATCCTACCTATCGCAATTGCCATCTCCATTACCTTGGTAGGTATTGTTATTTATGTGGCAATATCCACACAAGCCATGGCAAACCGATACGCACAGGATAGGTTATACTCCGCCGTGTCCGCCGTAGAAGCCTATCTTGCCAGCTTCGAGCATCGTGTAACCACCACCGCCACCGTTATGGGTGATAGCCGTGAGCTGGTACAGCACATTCTTGGCGGCAACAGGGCAGATGTGCAAAGTTATGTGGAAGAAATGCAGGCCTTTTTTGAGGTGGATGCCATAATTTTGGCAAGCCCACAAGGGTACACCCTTGCCCGCTCCCATGTGCCGGATTTTTATGGGGATAATATTGGGGCAGTGCCATCCATGGCAGCCGCTTTGGGCGGCCAAACCATTGTGCGCTATGTGCAAACCCCCACCGTGCCCTATGTTATGTCCGCCACCACCCCTATTTATGATGAAGCAGGTAATCTTGTAGGCGGGCTTGTTATCAACCTTGATTTGGGTACAAATGAGTTTTTGGACAGCCTATACGATATTTTTAATACCGACTTTACAGTGTTTGCAGGCAGATACAGCGTTGCCAGCACCCTGCGCAACCCCGCTAACAACGAAAGGCTAACAGGCACCCCAGCCGCCCCTATTGTTGCAGACCCGGTACTTGGCGAAGGCCGCCCCATAACATTGGAGCTGTCAATAATGGGCATCATGCCCTACATAGCTCACTACATACCCCTTTTGGGCTTTGATAACAACCCATCAGGCATACTTTTTGTAGGCATATGCCAAGCACAAGCCATTGCCGCCAGCAGGGACCAGTTATTTATAACCATCGTAATCGGTGCCATAGCCCTTATCGTCAGCCTTGTGGTGGTTTATATCATCGGCACACGCATCACAAAACCCATAAAGCAATTAGCACAAACCGCCACCCAATTTTCCCAAGGTAATTTTGATATACAACTGGATACCGACCGTAAGGATGAAATTGGAGATGTTGCCCGCTCTTTCAAACAAGTGCGCCTTGTGCAAAACCAAATAACCGCCGCAATTAGAGCCCGTGCCATAGACATAGCTGGGGGTAAACTTTCCAAAAAATCCGCATGGCGTGCCAAGGGGGATTTTCAAAAGGTTATGGATGAAGTGGAAGGTATCGCCATGGGCGTGTCCCAGTATTTAGACCAAATGCCCGCAGGCATCATGCTTTTTGATGCAGAAGGTAATTTCCAATTTATCAACCAGTGGACAGTGGAACAGGGCTTTGACCCCGAAAACCTTATCGGCAAAAATGTATCTGAAGGGATGACAGCGGAAGAAGCCTACCTTGTACACAAAAAAATTGGGGATGCTATTGCGCAAAGTAAGGTTATTTCCTATAATATGGATGTTACCCATCCAAACGGCGGGTTTAGCCATGAAGTGCAAGCAATGGTGCCCATTAAAAACAGCCAAGGTGAAATTGTTAATATTATGAACTTTGCCTTTGATGTTACAGAAGCCACCGTACAACGCAAACGTGCCGATAAGGTATCCGCCTACCAAGCCATGGAAGCGGATGAAATGGCAAAAGCACTGGAAAACAGCCTTGCCAAAGGCCTGCTTAGTTTTGATTTTCATCTGGAAGCCCCTGATAGCGATACCCAAGCCGCCGCAGCCGCTTTTGCAAAAATCGGCAGTGCCGTGGAAACAAGCATCGCCTTTATTAAGGAGTATATTGAGGAAATCAACGGGGTTTTGTCCCAAATGGCTTCGGGGGACCTTCGCACCCAAATCCGAAAGGACTTTGTTGGGGATTTTGCCAGCATAAAGGACAGTATTAACAATATTGCAACCAGCCTTAGGGATACCATGAACAAAATCAGCAATTCCAGCGAGCATGTGCTGCTTGGCAGCAACCAAATTACCGATGCGGCAGCCAACCTTGCAGCAGGTGCCTTGGAGCAGGCAGGGGCAATACAACAGCTTAACAGCACCATAAGCATGATAAACGAGCAAACATCCCAAAATGCCCACTCTGCCCAGCTTGCCAACGACCTTTCGGACAAGTCTACGCAAAATGCCATGGCAGGTAATGCAGCAATGGCGGAAATGGTGGGTGCCATGGAACAGATAAAGGACAGTTCCGCATCCATCAGCAAAATTGTGCAAACCATACAAGATATTGCCTTCCAAACCAACCTGCTTGCCCTAAACGCCAGCGTGGAAGCAGCACGTGCAGGCGAACACGGCAAAGGCTTTGCAGTTGTAGCGGACGAGGTGCGTACACTGGCAGGCAGAAGCCAAACCGCCGCCACCGAAACCACCACATTAATCCAAACCAGCATAGATAGGGTGGAAACCGGCGGAAGCATAGCAGAAACCACCGCCAATTCGCTGGATGCCATTGTGCAATCGGTTTCCGGGGTTTTGGAAGTGATACAAAGCATTTCCGAAGCCAGCCAGCAACAAGCCGCCGCCATGGAGCAGCTGGTGGATGGTATAAGTATGATAAGCAATGTAACCCAAACAAATTCTGCCGCATCAGAAGAAACCGCCGCCGCATCGGAGGAGCTTAACCAGCAAGCCTCCATGCTACGGGAGTTGGTAGGTTATTTCAAAATATAATTCTACATTATTTTGCGCAAGCCCTGCGCCCATTAAAAAACCCCCGACAAGCATTTGTCAGGGGTTTTGTTTTTAATTATTGGTTCTCAATAATCCTTAAAAAGTGGCTAAACACAGTGGCAACTTCCGCTCTCGTTGCCAGCCCTTGCGGGTC
>WRAX01000053.1 GCA_009779935.1 Defluviitaleaceae bacterium
CACAGGTGCAGGATGCCATTGAAAAGGGCTTGGACATAGGTTTTGTGCGGGCGGATATAAAAAAGGGCGCAAAGCTGTATGGTGCGGCGGCGGAGTGGGAGAGGAGGTTGCGGCAGAGGGGGGCGGCGAAGGCGACAGCTGGCTGACCCCCACTCCATTGAAACAATAAACTTGCCTTTTTGCCCGGCGGGAAATAGGTATACCACCTGTTTGGCATACAGTTTGACAAGGCCGAGTAGCGGTGGTTTTGCGCCTGTTATTGCTACCATCTATCATGGCCTTCTTCAATCATTTCGGCGTTCATCAGGGTGGGGGCAGTCGGATAGTCGCCTGCATTGCCCCGCCCTACACGATAGGTTTTTTGAAAAATTCTGATACGCCCATTATTAGCAAAAAGCCTGCAAAAATGTATTTAAGCACATTGGCATCCAATGTTAAGGCGATTAACGAACCCGCCAAAGCCCCAAATATACCGCCAACAATCATCCATGGCAACAACTTGCCTTCTATCCGCCCGCCTTTTGCATGCACAAACACCGCAAAAACCCCTGTTGGGATAAAGTATAGCAAATTAACCCCCTGGGCACCATGCTGGCTAAGCCCAAAAACCCCTGTA
Source organism: Defluviitaleaceae bacterium (assembly GCA_009779935.1). GTDB lineage: Bacteria > Bacillota > Clostridia > Lachnospirales > WRAX01 > WRAX01. The sequence continues at coordinate 617 of WRAX01000053.1, forward strand.
AGCAAGGGTATTAAAACCGCCCCGCCACCAATGCCCATGCCGCCAAGGGCACCGGCGCATATGCCAAGCAAAACCAGCCACAACCACTCCATCAACCCACCACCACCCTAATTGCCGCAAAAACCATCAAAGCCCCAAATATTTTGTGCAGCCACCCCGCCGAAATCTTTTTAAGCAACTTTGCACCCAAAACCCCGCCAATGGCACCCCCCAAACTAACCCATAAGGCCACTTTCCAGTCGAAGCCACTGTACATGCAGGCATAAACCGCCACCGATACCACCGTCATCGGCAACATTACCGCAACTGCCGTGGCATGGGTTTTGTGGGCATTAAGCCCAAAAAACTTGCGCAGGGCAAGCACCGCCACCACACCCCCGCCGGAACCCAAAAGCCCATTAAAAATCCCGCTAACCAGCCCTGCAAATAACTTTTTCATCCCCGCACCCCTTGCTTTTTGTGGTAGTATAACCCGCTTGCTAACTTGCAATAGCTGTGATATAATGGCAGTAAGGATGCAGGGCGGGGGCATTGGCTATCGCCTGTGTTGTCCCACCATATGCTTGCAAAGGTGTGGCAGCTGTGGTATAATACCAAGAAAAAGTTGAGGGAGAAAATTATGTCAAAAGATAAACAAGGTGTTGTGGAAGCCATTACCAACCGTGATGTGGATTTTGCCAGGTGGTATACCGATGTGGTAAAAAAGGCAGGGCTTATTGAATATAGTGCCGTAAAAGGCTGTATGATGATTTTGCCCTATGGCTACGCCATTTGGGAGCAGATTAAGAGTGAGCTGGACAGGCAATTAAAAGCAACGGGGCATGAAAATGTCTACTTCCCCATGTTTATACCGGAAAGCCTGCTGCAAAAGGAAAAGGACCATGTGGAAGGCTTTGCGCCGGAGGTGGCTTGGGTTACCCACGGCGGGGAAAACGAGCTGGCGGAGAGGCTTTGCATTCGCCCAACCTCCGAGGTGCTGTTTTGTGAATATTTTGCAAACGCTATCCAATCCCACAGGGATTTGCCTAAGAAATACAACCAGTGGTGCAGCGTAGTGCGTTGGGAGAAGACCACACGCCCGTTTTTGCGCACAACAGAATTTTTGTGGCAGGAAGGGCACACAGCCCACGCAACCGCAGAAGAAGCCAAGCAAGAAGCCCTGGATGTTTTGGAAATTTATGCCGATATTTTTGAAAACTTACTTGCCATGCCCGTGTTAAAAGGGCGCAAAACGGATAAGGAGAAGTTTGCAGGGGCAAAGGAAACATATACCTTGGAAGCCCTTATGCACGATGGGCAAGCATTACAGTCCGGTACAACCCACAATTTTGGGGATGGTTTTGCCAAGGCTTTTGGCATACAATACACCAACAAAGAAAATAAATTGGAGCATGTGCACCAAAGCAGTTGGGGCGTTACAACCCGCATGATAGGCGGGTTGATTATGACCCACGGGGATGATAATGGTTTGATAATACCGCCACGCATTGCCCCAATCCAGCTGGTGATAATCCCCGTTGCCATGCAAAAGGAAGGGGTGCTGGATAAGGCGAATGAGCTAAAAAACCGCCTGTCCGATAACTTCCGTGTAAAATTGGATGACAGTGACCGCAGCCCCGGCTGGAAATATGCCGAATATGAGATGAAGGGCATACCCCTGCGCCTGGAAATTGGACCCAAGGACATTGAAGCAAACCAAGCCGTGCTTGTGCGCCGTGATAACCGTGAAAAAACCATAATTTCGCTGGATAATTTGGAGCAGGAAGTGGCGCAGGCTCTGGAAGGTCTGCAAAAAGCCCTTTACCAATCCGCCCTGCAAAACCGGGAAAACCGCACATCGCAAGTATCCACTGTGGATGAATTAAAAAATGCCCTTGACCAAAAGCCCGGCTTTATAAAGGCCATGTGGTGCGGTGATGTTGCTTGCGAAAACGCAGTAAAAGAGCAAGCCACGGCCACCAGCCGCCTTATCCCCTTTGCCCAGGAGCAGTTAAGCAAAACCTGCCTTGTATGCGGCAAACCCGCAACAGATATGGTTGTTTGGGGGCGTGCTTATTAAAAAATAACAACCCATTTCAACAGCCACTTAAAAATTTTTGTGGCTGTTAATTTTTTTGCAATAAAATGCGGCATAACATGCCTTTATATATCATACCAATTCCATTCTCAATCATGGAATTGGTATCAAAGGGCGAAAATGAAGGGAGGAGGCAACCATGGAAGCCTTACGGGACGAGCTGATAGCCTATATCCGCAAAAAGTTTTACACCCGCCCAAATATTTTGCAAATGGTGGATGATATTGTCAACCAAGCATTTTTGGATGTGGGTAGGGCGGCAGGTTTTGTGCCCGAACATTATAATTTCGGCTACATGTCCACGGCCTGTATACGTGCTGCATATAAGGCCTTCCACAAGGGTGATAGGGAAGGGGCGCAAATGGTGGGATACGAGCAAACCGAGCCCCTGGTGGACGAGCGGTGCTTTGTAGCAGAAATTGAGCAGGCAGAGGATACAGCTTTCATCATCCAATCCCTGTGTGTATTAAAGGACATCGAAAGGGTAATTGTGGAAGAGCGGTATTACGGCGATTTCACCTTCAAAGAAATTGCGGAACGGACAGGTATTAAGCTAAACACGGTACTTTCCCACCACCGTAGGGCTTTGGAGCGGATGCGCCCTGTGTTTACCAAATACTTTGATTACAGTAAAGGAGCGGATTATTATGATTAACGAAAAAAGAATTTACTTGTGCGAGCAACAGGCCAATAGGTTATGGAGCGCAGTTATGGGGCTTGGGCAGGAGGCGGCAAGGGCGGGTGATTTTGGCAAGGGCTATGCCGTGGTTGCCCACGAAGCAAGGTTTGTGGCAGAAAAGCTTTTGGACTGTATTGCAAAAGCCCGCTTTGACGGTGCTGACGAGGAACTTTTTGCAGCCATAGAAGGCTTTGCCTTGGAGCTTGGCTACTTAGCTGTTAATGGTGAGCTGGAAATTTTGCGCATTGTTAACACTGATAATACCATGAGCAACAACAAAGCCATGATGGTTGTTGTAAACGAATTACAGGAGATAGCCTTTGCTTTGGCGGATATTGCAGGTAAAGAAATTTGGCAAAAACACAGCGTTATGGCGGAAGTTGCAAATCCCATTAAATCCATCCGAGCCAGGGCGGAAGCTGTAAGGTTTACCCTAAGCGGCATTGCCGTGGCAGAAGATTGCCGAAATGTGCAAGAGGTGCTATATAGCCCAAAAATGGACACCTCAGGTAAAAACTTAACCCTTAGGGGGCAGCAGCTGCCAATTATCAACCTGTATAAGCAATTTAACTTAACGCCCCCGGCAGATAATCAAAATGCCGTAGCCATCATAAAATACAGCGGCAAAACCTTCGCTGTGCCCATGGACCGGCTGGATATTAACCCAATCTTCTTCTCTCTCATCGGCCAAAACACCACGCCTGATGCCAACAACCCCTTTGCAAACCATACCCGTGAATGTTGGGATGCAGTAGGCGGCGGACAGCTTATATTTATTGATTGGGGGAAAATGTTATAAAAAACACAGGGCAGAAAGCTACTGCCCTGTGTTTTTTGCCATGTTAGCATAATGGAACTTAGAAAAATTAAACTTTTTTATTGGCTGTTTATCACCTTCCATCTCCGGCAGGTGGCTTATATTGTGGCGTTGAAAACAGCGATACAAAGAAGAATGTGTTAAAGGCATGCTTACGAAAGGGCAATGATTGCGTCAGCTTCTTCGTTAGGCTTAACTCTCTTAACTATTTTGGATTGCTCTACACCTACCTGCAACCTTGAAGGCGGGCCGCCCAAAGTGCGGGTTTCGCAATGCAAAACTACTAAGTGTGGCCTCTGTGGCGGTTTGTCAACAACTTTTTAACTAAATGACGTAAGTATCACTTGTCAACCACGATAAATGAATGCAAGCGAAATATTGTTCGTGACTTTAACGGTCGGCCTGTGTTATACTTAGAAGGTTGCTCCTAATTTTTTGTCGATGTCTTGTCAGTCGGCACAGAGATATATACTCAAACAATCCCAAAACAGTATCAGAAAACGCAGGATTTTTATTCGATTGCAAGGAGCGAGGTTCCGTGCATACCCAGAGGTATGTGCGGGTTCTTGGGACGCAGTAAATCGGATAAA